>NZ_JADZGI010000001.1:1905084-2222598 GCF_015865035.1 Novosphingobium aureum
AGACCCACGTCTCGCTGTTCGACGGCACCAACTGCGGCATCGCGATTACCGGCAAGAAGGCCTTCGGCGTGCAGTACCACCCCGAGGCGTCGCCCGGACCGCAGGACAGTTTCTACCTCTTCGAGAAGTTCGTCGGGATGCTTGGCTGAGAGCCGGCAGGCCTCGCCACAGCACAACCCGCATCCTGACAGAACCCCATAATCCAAGGCAGGACTGAACCATGCCCAAGCGTACAGACATCTCCACGATCCTCGTTATCGGTGCCGGCCCGATCATCATCGGCCAGGCCTGCGAGTTCGACTATTCCGGCACCCAGGCGATCAAGGCGCTCAAGGAAGAGGGTTACCGGGTCGTCCTGGTGAACTCGAACCCGGCGACGATCATGACCGACCCGGACATGGCCGATGCGACTTACGTCGAGCCGATCACCCCCGAGGTCGTCGCCAAGATCATCGAGAAGGAGCGCCCCGATGCGGTGCTCCCCACCATGGGCGGCCAGACCGCGCTTAACTGCGCGCTGGCGCTGTTCAACGACGGCACGCTCGAGAAGTTCGGCGTCAAGATGATCGGCGCGGATGCCGACGCCATCGACAAGGCCGAGGACCGCCAGCGTTTCCGCGAGGCGATGGACAAGATCGGCCTCGAGAGCGCGCGCTCGGGCGTTGCCCATACGCTCGACGAGGCCTTTGCCGTGCTCGAGACCACCGGGCTGCCCTCGATCATCCGTCCCAGCTTCACGCTCGGCGGCACCGGCGGCGGCATCGCCTACAACAAGGCCGAGTTCGAGGCGATCGTGAAATCGGGACTCGATGCCTCGCCCACCACCGAGGTCCTCATCGAGGAATCGCTGCTGGGCTGGAAAGAGTACGAGATGGAGGTTGTCCGCGACCGCAAGGACAACTGCATCATCATCTGCTCGATCGAGAACGTCGACCCGATGGGCGTCCATACCGGCGACTCGATCACCGTCGCACCGGCGCTCACGCTCACCGACAAGGAATACCAGATCATGCGTACCGCCTCGCTCGAGGTGCTGCGCGAGATCGGCGTCGAGACCGGCGGTTCGAACGTCCAGTTCGCGGTGAACCCGAAGGACGGTCGTCTCATCGTCATCGAGATGAACCCGCGCGTGTCGCGCTCCTCGGCGCTGGCGTCCAAGGCCACCGGCTTCCCGATCGCGCGCGTCGCGGCCAAGCTGGCCGTTGGCTACACGCTCGACGAGATCACCAACGAGATCACCGGCGCGACGCCCGCAAGCTTCGAGCCGACCATCGACTATGTCGTGACCAAGATCCCGCGCTTCGCCTTCGAGAAGTTCAAGGGCTCCAAGCCCGAACTCTCCACCGCGATGAAGTCGGTCGGTGAGGTCATGGCGATCGGGCGCAACATCAAGGAATCGATGCAGAAGGCGCTGCGTGGCCTCGAGACCGGTCTCGACGGCTTCAACCGCGTCGCCGAGCTCGAAGGCGCCAGCCGCGACACGATCACCGCCGCCTTGTCGAAGGCGACGCCGACGCGTCTGCTCAACATTGCCCAGGCAATGCGCGAAGGCTTCAGCGTTGAGGAGATCCATGCGATCACCTTCTACGAGCGCTGGTTCCTGCGCCAGATCGAGGAGATCATCGAGGCCGAGAAGGGCATTCTCGCGCATGGCCTGCCCAATGATGCGGACGGTCTGCGCCGCCTCAAGGCCATGGGCTTTTCCGACCACCGTCTCTCGACCCTCGCAGTGCGTTCGGTTCATGTCGCAGGCGGTCTCGCCGAGACCCAGGCGCGCCGTTCGGGCCTGCTGCACGACGCGCTGCGCGCGATGGCCGGTGCGACCAGCGAGGAGGAAGTGCGCGCACTTCGCCACAAGCTCGGCGTACGTCCGGTGTTCAAGCGCATCGACAGCTGCGCGGCCGAGTTCGAGGCGGTGACGCCTTACATGTACTCGACCTATGAGACCCCGATCTTCGGCGCAGCCGAGGACGAGGCCATGCCGTCCGAGCGTCGCAAGGTCGTGATCCTGGGCGGTGGTCCCAACCGCATCGGCCAGGGCATCGAGTTCGACTACTGCTGCGTCCACGCCTGCTTCGCGCTCGAGGAAGCCGGCTTCGAGACGATCATGGTCAACTGCAACCCCGAAACCGTGTCGACCGACTACGACACCTCGGATCGCCTCTACTTCGAGCCGCTGACGGCCGAGGACGTGATCGAGATCCTCAAGGTCGAGCAGAGCAAGGGCGAACTCGTCGGCGTGATCGTCCAGTTCGGCGGCCAGACCCCGCTCAAGCTCGCCAAGGCGCTGGAAGACGAGGGTATTCCCATCCTCGGTACCTCGCCCGACGCGATCGACCTTGCCGAGGACCGCGAGCGCTTTGCCGCTCTCGTCGACAAGCTCGGGCTCAAGCAGCCCGCCAATGGCATGGCGCGCAGCCGTGACGAGGCGGTCGCCGTCGCCAACCGCATCGGCTATCCAGTGCTGACGCGTCCCAGCTACGTCCTCGGTGGACGGGCCATGGAGATCGTCGACAGCGAACAGCAGCTCGACGACTACATCGCCACTGCCGTCCAGGTCTCGGGCGACAGCCCGGTCCTGATCGATCAGTACCTGCGCGACGCGATTGAGTGCGACGTCGATGCCCTGTGCGATGGCGATGAAGTCGTGATCGCGGGCGTGATGCAGCACATCGAGGAGGCCGGGGTGCACTCGGGCGACAGCGCCTGCACCATTCCGCCCTACAGCCTGCCTGCGGAGATCATCGCCGAGATGGAGCGCCAGGCCCATGCGCTGGCCATGGGTCTTGGTGTGCGCGGCCTGATGAACGTGCAGTTCGCGGTGAAGGACGGTGAGGTCTACCTCATCGAGGTCAACCCGCGCGCCTCGCGTACCGTGCCGTTCGTCGCCAAGGCCATCGGTCAGCCGGTCGCCAAGATCGCGGCCCGCGTCATGGCCGGCGAGAAGCTCTCCAGCTTCCCGCCGATCAAGCGCGAGCTCGACTACATGGCGGTCAAGGAAGCGGTGTTCCCGTTTGCCCGCTTCCCCGGTACCGATCCCGTGCTGAGCCCCGAGATGAAGTCGACCGGCGAGGTCATGGGCATCGACCGCGACTATCCGCGTGCCTTTGCCAAGGCGCAGCTGGGTGCAGGCATGCGCCTGCCGACCGAAGGCACGGTGTTCGTCTCGGTCAAGGACAGCGACAAGCCGCTGATCCTGCCCGTGGTGCGCCAGCTGCTCGACGAGGGCTTCAAGGTCATCGCGACCTCGGGCACGCAGGAATACCTGGCCGAGGCCGGGGTCGGCGTCGACCTGGTCAACAAAGTGGCCGAAGGCCGTCCGCACATCGTCGACAAGATCGAGGATGGCGAGGTGTCGATGATCATCAACACCACCGAGGGGTGGCAGAGCCTTAAGGACTCGCAGTCGATCCGTGCTTCGGCCGTGACCGCCAAGGTTTCGATCTTCACGACGGCAGCGGCCAGCGTCGCTGCAGCCGAGGCGATTGCGACGATTCGCGGGAGCCAACTTGAAGTGCGCTCGTTGCAGGATTATTATAACTGAAATCGATCTTGCCTTCCCACATCATTGCAGGTCGGAACCGGTCCCTCGGGGCATATGCCCGGGACCGGAGGGGAAACGAGTCCCCACCGTCCGAACGCGGGGCTAACGTGGGAGGCAACAGGAGGAAGAATTGATGGCCAGTGTTGAAAAGCTGCCGATGCTGGCGGAAGGCTACGAGAGGCTGACCGCCGATCTCAAGGCGCTGCGTGAAGAGCGGCCGCGCGTTGTCGATGCGATCGAGGAAGCGCGCGCCCACGGCGACCTTTCCGAAAATGCAGAATATCATGCGGCGAAGGAACGTCAGGGCCAGATCGAGGCCACTATTGGTGATCTCGAAGACAAGATCAGCCGCGCGCAGATCATCGACCCGACCACGCTGTCGGGCGACAAGATCATCTTCGGCGCGACCGTGACCCTGCTCGACGATGACGACAAGCCGGTGCGCTACCAGATTGTCGGGCCTTACGAGGCTGACGCGAAGGTGGGCCGGATCAGCTACAACTCGCCGCTGGGCAAGGCGCTGATCGGCAAGAAGATCGAGGAAGAGGTCGAAGTCACCGTTCCCTCGGGTGACAAGTTCTATCTTGTCCAGAAGATCGAATTCATCTGAATCGCGACCGGTCTGCCATGCGGATCGGGACTGCGAAACAGTAATTGATCAAAAGAAAAAGGCCGGCGGTGTGAACCGTCGGCCTTTTTCTTGTATCGTTGGCCTGTGCGGCCAACCTGCGGGGCAATCAGCCCTCGGGCAGTTCGGGCTCGAACAGCCGATGCAGGTGCACGATGACGTACTTCATTTCGGCATCGTCGACGGTGCGCTGCGCGGCCGACTTCCAGGCATCCTGCGCCGAGGCGAAGTCGGGAAACACGCCGACCATGTCGAGATCGTTGAGATCGACGAATTCATGGCTGCGCGGATCCTTGACCCGGCCGCCCATCACGAGATGAAGTTTCTGCTGCATGGGAAGAGCCGCTTTCCTGCTTGGGAGAGAGAGCCTGCCCTATAAGTTTGGATAGTACGAAGGGCAAGGGCCGATCTTGGCGCTTTCTGGGTCCTTACTGATCTTGCGAAGCATTAGCATTATGCTTTCCCGCCTGGCGATCATAAGTGGCTGGAATTATGCTGGTTCACGTAATCGGACATGCATTCTGTCCGTTTCCGAAGCAACAATTGCCCCGCTTGCCGATCACGCGCCGTGATTTGCATGCGGAGCAAGTGTGTCTCTTGGAGCGTGCGGGGCGCTTGTATCGCGCCGCGCATGCGTTGGTCAGCCTGCGACCTTCTTCTTCATCTCGACTGCCAGGTCGGCGACCTTGTGCGAGCCATCGGAGGCCACGTCGCCGAGGTGGGAGGCCTTGCGACCGGCGCTGTGGCTCGCCGCAGCAACTGCCGCGAGCGCCGCAGTGCCGATCTTCTGGAGGCGAGAGAGAGCCGCGTCGCTTGCCTTTTCGGCCTTGTCTCCGAAGCTGTGGGCACTTTCGAGTACGTCCTCACCCAGATCGTGCGCCTTGTCGCCCATGCGCTTGCCAAAGAGCATGGTCGAGGTTCCGGCGACTTCGGCGAGGCCGACGGCCTTGCTGGCGACGCCGCGCGTCATGCGACGCGGGAGCAGGGCGGTCACGAGTGCGCCTGCCGCGATCCCGCCAGCGACGGTCAGGACCGGATGGCGCTTGACGAAGCCGATGACCTTGTCGGAAGGGCGCTGTTCCTCAGCCTTCGAGGGCAGGGCGACGATGTTGCCCGGATTGGCGCTGGTTGCCGAGGTCTCGGGGGCTTGCGGATTGGTGTCAGTCACGTTCTGAGTCCTCCTGCGGTTCGGTCTCGCGACCGAAGATGCTTGTGATCAAATCGATGATCGGGCCTTTGAAAATCCAAAGCGCGAGGATTGCCAAGGTTCCGCCAACGATGGCGGGGCGCTCCTCCACTACGGCGACGGCCTCGTCGAAGCCTTCTTTCACGGTGGCGAGTGTTTCGTCGATGACGCGCCCGGCGACACCGCGCTTTTCCATGTCAGCCTTGATCGTGCCGTAGCGACTATCGAACTTGGCCTTCGCGGCATCGCGGGTGGCCCTGTCGAGGGCTACCTGGCTTGCTCCCCGGCTCATCGACCGTTCTCCCCGCCATCGCTGACCACGGCCTTGGTGGCGTTCAGCCGCGACTTCGCATTGAGTAGGCATACGAAGGCCAAAAGCAGCAGGCCTACGGTGACGACAGCCATCGAAGCCCATGGTCCGATCAGTCCGGCCAGCGAAATCACCAGTCCCACGATGAATGCGGTGACCGCAAAGAAGGCGAAAACCGCCGCTACGACGCACAGCGCCAGGATTTTCTTGGCCTGGCTTCCCGCATAAGCCGCACGCGATTTCTGAAATGCCAGTTCGGCCTTGGCCAGCGCGCTGGCTTCTTCGGCCAAACCGCGCAGGTCCTCGACCAGATTGGGGTCCTCGCCGGGCCGGAACTGGCGGGCTGGCTCCGGATCAGGAACGTAGCCGGGTTGTCCCGCACTCTCGAGCGGGGGCGTCGAGGCAGCTGCTGGTGTTTGCATGGGGCCTTTCAGTCTTGTCTTGTGCCCGTTGGTCGTGGCGGTGCCGGATCTTTCCAGGAGCCGTCGAAGCGTACTTCGGGGCCGGGGGACGACCCGCGGCTCCCGGTGGCTTGAGACGGCCTTCCCGGCCTTACTTGGCCCGCGTGAACAGCTTGCCCAGCACATAACCGGCGGCAACAGCCATGCCTACGGCAAGGCCCGGGCTCTCGCGCACGAAGGTCCTGGCGTCCTCACCCAGTTCCTCGAAGCTCTTCTCGTCGAGCTTGGTCGCAGCGTCCTTCATCGACTGCGAGGCGGTGCGGGCGTAGTCGCCGTACTTTACGCCGACCTTGTCGTCGATCGTGGCGGTGTTGTCGTCGATGACTTTCGACAGGCTGATGATGGCCGCGCTGGTGCGGGCCTTGCCCTCGACCGCGTATTCGCTCGCGCGCACCTTCGCGTCTTCGGCAAAGGCGCTGGCCTTGTCGCGTGCATCGTCGGAGCGGGTCTTGGCCTCACCGCCAAGCTCGTCCTTGGTCTGCGAGAACTTGTCCTTGCATTCGCCGGCAAGGGCGTGCGCACCTGCCATGGCTTCTTCCATTGCCTTGGTGAAATGGGTCTTGGCACCCTGTGCGCCGTTGGCGCCGGTGGCCTCGGGCCCGGTGGTGCTGGTGGGATCGACCATGGTTGATTCCTTCCTTTCCTTGCGAGCCGTGCCTTGTTCGGAGTCATCCCGGAACACGGCACGGACATGATATGTTATGCGGACAGAGTAACACAAGCTGCGCGTTACTTCTGCAACGCAACTTGTCACGCGAAGTTCCCCTGCTAAGACCGCCGCCAACGGTTGGGCACGATTACCCGCTAACCCGTCACTGGAGGAGAAAACCGAATATGACAGCGATCATCGACATTCACGGCCGCGAAATTCTCGACAGCCGCGGCAACCCGACTGTCGAAGTCGACGTCCTTCTCGAAGACGGCAGCTTCGGTCGTGCCGCAGTCCCCTCGGGCGCGTCCACGGGTGCTCACGAGGCAGTCGAGCTGCGCGATGGCGACAAGGGGCGTTATCTGGGCAAGGGCGTGCTCAAGGCCGTCGATGCAGTCAACAACGACATCGCCGAAGCGCTGGTTGGCCTCGATGCCGAGGAACAGCGCGAGATCGACCTCACCATGATCGAGCTCGACGGTACCGACAACAAGAGCCGTCTTGGCGCCAACGCGATCCTGGGCGCCAGCCTTGCGGTCTCCAAGGCCGCTGCCGCTGCCCGCGGCCTGCCGCTGTACAGCTATGTCGGCGGCGTCTCCGCGCATGTCCTGCCGGTGCCGATGATGAACATCATCAACGGCGGCGAGCATGCCGACAACCCGATCGACTTCCAGGAATTCATGGTCATGCCGGTCGGCGCCGACTCGATCGCCGAGGCCGTGCGCTGGGGCGCGGAAATCTTCCATACGCTCAAGAAGGGCCTGAGCGAGAAGGGTCTCGCGACCGCAGTGGGCGACGAGGGCGGTTTCGCCCCCAACCTTGCCAGCACCCGCGACGCGCTCGACTTCATCATGGCCTCGATCGAGAAGGCCGGGTTCAAGCCGGGCAGCGACGTCATGCTCGCGCTCGACTGCGCCTCGACCGAGTTCTTCCGCGACGGCAAGTACGAGATCTCGGGTGAGGGCCTCTCGCTCGATCCGGTGACCTTTGCCGACTACCTCGCCGATCTGTGCGATGCCTATCCGATCATCTCGATCGAGGACGGCATGGGCGAGGACGATTTCGAGGGCTGGAAGGCGCTCACCGACAAGATCGGGCACAAGGTCCAGCTGGTCGGCGACGACCTGTTCGTGACCAATCCCAAGCGCCTGACCATGGGCATCGAGCAGGGCCTTGCCAACTCGCTGCTGGTCAAGGTCAACCAGATCGGCTCGCTCACCGAGACGCTCGAGGCAGTCTCGATCGCCAACCGCGCGGGCTACACCGCGGTGATGTCGCACCGTTCGGGCGAGACCGAGGATTCGACCATTGCCGATCTCGCGGTCGCGACCAACTGCGGTCAGATCAAGACCGGATCGCTCGCGCGTTCGGACCGGCTCGCCAAGTACAACCAGCTCATCCGCATTGAGGAAGAGCTGGGCAAGGCGGCACGCTACGCCGGTGCGGCAGCCTTCGGGCGCCTCTCCAAGTAAGCTGTCTTAATGGTCCCGGTCGCGCCGTCTGGTGCGACCAGTGACCACAAGGAAATGACGGGCGCCGGAACCTCGGGGCAGGTTCCGGCGCCCTTTTCGCACCCTCGCTCCGGGGCTCGGTGGCCGGAGCAGGAACCCTGGGGGTACAGGGCCTAACGGCCGTTCGCAGCTTCCGACAAAGGGGCATCCAGAAGAACGACGGACCGGGACGAGGAGGCGAAATATTCGAGCATGGCCTGGTATCCGCGTGCGCTCAGCTTGACGTAGACGCGGCGGGCATCGCCGGGGTCGGCTTCGCGCAGCAGCAGTCCCTGGCGTTCCAGGATCGCTATCCAGCGCAGGGCCGTGGTCGAGGGAACGGCCGAACCGATGCACGCGCTGGTGACCGAGACCCGGCGGCGTTCCTTGGCGGCGATGAAGAGGTCGAGCAGTATGTCCCAGGCCGGTTCGCCGAAGAGATCGTCGGACTGGAATATCTTGGTGCGCCGCCGCCGATCTTCGTAGCTCTGCCGGGCAAGCTCGACCCAGATCGGGTGGTCCTGACCTGCGACGGTCTTGCTAGGCTTGGTGAGCGAGGCTGCCTGCCCCACCGCCTCGAGCGCAGCGAAATCGCTGCCCACGGCTTGTCCCATTTCGAGTTCGCGCGCCATGGCGAGAAGCTCGTTGGCGATGCCGATCAGGCGAACGGCCTTCGCCTTGTTGCGCATCAGTTGGTTCGCGTGTTCCATGTTTCAGAATCACCGCCGTAATTCTGCAAGTCATGACCAGATGCATGATGCCTGCCGCCGAGATCGAGGTATGGCGCAAGAGTTCGCCCAGAACGGTCGCGTTCGTTCATGCCGGGCGCTGCAATGACAGCATCCCGGCCAATCGAACGCCTTGTCCTGCGCTTGATCCCCACCATCGAAATCGAGATAAACACGGTGACGCGGCGGCGTCTCGCGCAGGTTAGTCCGTTGCGGAGTTAGTTCGGGTCAACCGGTGGCGCGCACAAAGCTCGCAGATTGCCGCGTCGAGATGCGCGGCGGCGAGGTTCTCGTCGTTGCGGTCGAGCCAGCGCAGCTGCGCTTCAAGTTCCATGATCCGCTTACCTAGGTCCGTGTCCATAGTCTTCCAACTGTTCGGGGGCAGTCGTGGTGCGACCCATCGACGCGCAATTGTGGCGGGGACGGTACGTGCTCGATTTGCTGCGCCTGGGCGCGGCTTTAAACATCCGTTTCAGACCGTGATCCCGCCCGATTACACCGCTGTAACCGCATTTCACGCTCAGGTGATTGCGATTATGGCGCTGGCCGATTGCGGGACAGCGGCGCGTGCGAATGTTAATTGACGCGTCCTGCTGCGCTCTTCGACTGATTTCAGGAGACCACAAACCGAACCGCCCGGCCCGACGTGCCAGGGGGCTGGCAGGTCGAACCGGGCGGCGGGGATAAACCCTGGCACGATGCGCAGGCGCGCATCGCAGCAACTTGAGACCGTCAGGCGAAACGGGTCTTGAGGTCGTAGAGAGCGATTGCAGCCTTGGCTGCCTCGCCGCCCTTGTCCTTCTGCGCAGCGTCGGCGCGCACCAGCGCCTGTTGCTCGTTCTCGACGGTGAGGATGCCGTTGCCGATGGCAAGGCCGTCCATGGTCATGGCGAGAATGCCGCGGGCGGATTCGCCAGCGACGATCTCGAAGTGGTAGGTCTCGCCACGGATCACGACACCGATGGCGACGAAGCCGTCGTACTGGTCGCTGGCATCGGCAAGTGCGATGGCAGCCGGGATTTCCAGTGCGCCGGGCACGGTGATGACCTCGGCCTCATGTCCGGCAGCCTCGAGTGCGGCCTTGGCGCCGGCGATCAGCATGTCGTTGAGATGGTCGTAGAAGCGGGCTTCGACGATAAGAAAACGTGCCATTGTCGATTGCTCCTCAGGCCTGGTTCGACGTGATCGGGCGCTCGCCGGCGATGTTCAGGCCATAGCCCTCGAGCGCAACGAGCGAGTGGTGGGTATTGGTGAGCAGGACCATGTCGTGCACGCCGAGTTCTGCGAGGATCTGTGCGCCCACGCCATAGTCGCGCAGTTCCTCGAGATCGGGATTGGCCCCGTCGCGGTACTGCTGCTTGAGCTCCATGACACGCGACATGAGCGTGTTCATCGGCCGGTTGATGACGACGATCACGCCCGCACCTTCCTCAGCGATCAATTCCATCGAGCGATGCAGCAGATCGCCGCGATCCTGCGATTCCTCGCCGAAGGCATCGACGAAAAGCGAGAGCGTGTGCATGCGCACGAGCGTCGGCTTGTCCGGGTCGATGCGGCCCTTGATCAGGGCCATGGTCTCGTCGCCGGTCGCCTTGTTGTAGTAGCTGCGCGCAATCCACTGGCCGCCATAGCGGCTGTTGAACGAAATCTCGTTCTTCTTCTCGACCATGCGGTCGTGCTTGCGGCGATAGGCGATGAGGTCGCGGATCGTGCCGATCTTGAGGTCATGCAGGCGGGCGAAGGAGACCAGGTCGTCCATGCGCGCCATGGTGCCATCGTCCTTCATGATCTCGCAGATCACGCCCGAGGGGTTGAGGCCGGCGAGGCGCGAGATGTCGACCGCGGCCTCGGTGTGGCCGGTGCGCACGAGCACGCCGCCGTCACGGGCACGCAGCGGGAAGATGTGGCCCGGCGTGACGATGTCGTCGCGGGTCTTGGTGCCGTCGATGGCGACCGAGACGGTGCGCGCGCGGTCTCCTGCAGAGATGCCGGTCGTTACGCCTTCGCGCGCTTCGATCGAGGTGGTGAAGGCGGTCTCGTGACGGGTGCCGTTGTTCTGGCTCATCAGGTCGAGGCCCAGTTCCTCGACGCGCTTGGAGGTGAGCGAGAGGCAGATGAGGCCGCGGCCGTGCGTGGCCATGAAGTTGATCGCGGCGGGAGTGGCCATCTGCGCGGGGATGACGAGGTCGCCTTCGTTTTCGCGGTCCTCGTCATCGACGAGGATGAACATGCGACCGTTGCGGGCTTCCTCGATGATCTCCTCGATGGATACCAGAACCGGGCTCTCGTCGTTGGCGAACAGCACGCGTTCGAGCTTGGCCATTGTCTCGGCGGTGGGGTTCCAGTCTTCCTCGGTGCAGTCGCGCAGGGTATTGGCGTGCAGACCGGCGGCGCGGGCGAGTCCGGCCTTGCTCATGCCTCCCTCGGAGACGAGCTTTCGGACCTGTTCGATAACGTTCACGTGCATGGCAACCTGTACTCACATTGCAATGTGCGGCTGCATGAACCTTCTCACATTGCAATGCAAGGGTAACTTTGCACAGTGCCTGACGGTGCTGGAGATGTCCGCAGACCGGATGCCCCGCGAGCCCCTGAGCTGAGGCGCGACCGAGCTTGCGTCACCGTCAATCCAGAAGTGTTGGCAGTCAAAGGGCCGTGGACGCGATACTCGCTACGCGGCTACTTGGCATAGGCGCGGCGCGTTTCTGCGCGCTGGTTCTTGTGCTGTTCGAGCTCGCGCAACGAAGGCACGTGGTTGTCGATGACGTCGGCGAGCACCGCGCCGCGCTCACCCGGCGGGCGGTCGCGCCCCTTGGTGGTGTCGAGGAATATCTGTCGTTCCAGCTCTGCATTGAGCAGGGCACCGAGCAGGATGCCGTAGGCCGAGAGGTAGAGCCACATCAGGAAGACGACGATGGCCGAGAGCGATCCGTAGGTCGCGTTGTAGTCGCTGATATAGGCGACGTAGAGCGAGAAGCCGAAAGAAACGGCCATCCATAGGATCGTCGCGAGGATCGCGCCCGGTGCGACCCAGCGCCACTTGGCCGGTCGTCGATCGGGGCCGTAGCGCATGATCAGCGCGAAGCCGCAGGTGCCCAGGATAATGGCCGCGCCCCAAGTGATGAACTTGAACAGCGATGCTGTCGAATCGCCTAGGAAGTAGGACGCCTGACTTTGCAGCCATGCGAAGACACCGCCGGCAAGCACTCCGGTGAGTGCGATCCCGATTGCCGCGACGGTCAGGCCAGCTGCCTTGAGCGAGACCTTGATGAAGCCGCGTGTCTCGTGCTCCTCGTTGATGATGTTCAAGGCGGTGATCATGCCGCGCGCCGCGCGCATCCCGCCGAAGATCGCGAAGAACAGCGCGATGAACAGGGCAAGGCCCGTGACGCCCGAGCTCGTCGAGACGATCTGGATGAGTTGCTGCTCGAGCACGCGGGCGACCTCGGGCGGGACGACCTCGACCATGCTCTGCATCTGGTGACGCACCGTCTCCGCATTACCGATGAGGCCGTAGATCATGACGGTCGCGGCGATGAGCGGGGTCAGTGCGAGGAAGCAATAGAAGGCCAGCCCGCCACCGATCAGGCCCAGTTCGTGAAATCCTGCCATCACCCAGACGCGCTTGAGCACTCGAATCCAGGCAGAGAAGGGGACCGAGGTGGGCCAGTTGGCATCTGCGCCGGGCGGAGCTTCGTCTGGAAGATCGTCGATATTCATGGCAGGTACGAGTCTCCGCGGGAACATTCACTGTGGCAAGACGATAACCCACACCGGGGCACTTCGTTTCGCGGCACCCCGCAGCTAACGGACGAATGACGGCAGGGCATGACGGTTGCAATGAACGATATGTGCGCAGGTTCCCACGGTGCACGCCGTGTCCGCGCCCGGGCCGGTGTCGGTCTTCTCGCTCTCGCTCTGGCTCAGGCCGTTACTCCGGCAGCTGCACAGGAAGGCGCGGTAAAGGCCGCAGGCGCCCAATCGGACGACGCCGAGGATCGGCAGGCATCCGGCAATCGCGACGATCTTGAAATCGGGGCACTCGACCTACCCGCGCCGCCGCAGGATGTGCCGCTCCCCGAGGTCGAACCGATCATCACTGAGCGGGAATTCAACCGCATCGTCCCTGGTCTCGAGGCGGACGACGATGCGGAACTCGACAAGCCGCTCGAATCGATTGAGGCCTTCGAGGCGCGACTTGCCCGCGAAGCCGAGGTCGGCGACACGGACGGTGCCGCGAACCCGCAGCCGCAGACCGCGTCGGCTGTCGACGACGATGTGCCGCTCGATGACCCGGCGCTCGCCGATGGCGACGTGAGCGAGGAAATCGAGGATGCCCCGGTACGCGACGCCGAGCTGACCGCGCCGCTGCCTTCGCTCGACAGCTTCGAGGTCACCCCGGTCGAGTTCGCGCAGGAGGAAACGCAAGGCGAGAAGACGCCCGAGGTTCGCTACAAGGTCGCACTCGAGGGCATCGAGGAGGCCGACAAGGAAACCGAGGCATCGCTCGCAGGTACGTTCAAGGAACTCTCTGCGCTCGAGGACGGCGATGGCAAGGCCGCAAACGCGGCAATGGTATCCGCGCGGCTTACCGAAGACACCTCATTGATCGAGACGATCCTCGCTTCGGAGGGGTGGTACTCGCCCAATATCCGTGGTCGGCTGGTACCCTCGCGCGACGAGGACGAGCCGGGGCTGACCGCCCGCATCCAGGTGACGCCGGGTCAGCGCTACACCTTTTCCGACATTACCGTCGAGGCGGACCCGACGATCCCCGAGACTCTCATTGCCGACAACATGCCGCTCAAGGTGGGCGAACCCATTGTCGCCGGGCGCGTGCAGGGCGCCGAGGCGCGCGTTGCGCTGGCACTGCCCGAGAACGGCTATCCCTTCGCCAAGGTCGGACAGCGCGACATCCTGCTCGACCGCGATACCGGCGAGGGGGCCTATACGCTTCCGGTGGACGTCGGGCCACGTGGTCGGTTCGGTCCCATCGTGACCAGTGGTGAGACCGCTTTCGATGCCGAACACGTGGCCGTGCTCGCCCGCTTCAAGGAGGGCGAGCTCTACGACAGCCGCAAGGTCGACGATCTGCGCAAGGCGATGGTCGGCACCGGCCTGTTCTCGACTGTCGCGGTCGAGCCGCAGCAGACGGGCGAGGACCTTGGCGACGGGACCCAGAGCGTCCGGCTCGACGTGAAGCAGGATGCCGGACCGCCGCGGACCATTGCCGGTTCGCTTGGCTTTGCGGCAGGTGAAGGCATCACGGCGCAGGGCAGCTGGACCCACCGCAACATGTGGCCGCCAGAGGGCGCACTGATCGCCCATGCCATCGCCGGCACCCAGCAGCAGGGGCTCGGAGCCACCTTCCGGCGCTCCAATGCCGGCAAGCGCGACCGCACGCTGGAGATCACCGCCGAGGCGTTCCACAACGACTACGATGCCTACAGCGCCTATACCGGGCGCCTCGCCGCGCGCATCAGCCGCGACTCCACGCCGATCTGGCAGAAGCGTTATACATACGCCTTCGGTATCGAACTGCTCGGCACGGCGGAGACCAGCTATAACCTGCAGTCGGGCGAGCGCGAGCGTAACACCTACTACATCGCCGGCGTCAATGGACAGGTCGGGATCGATACTTCGGACAGCCTGCTCGATCCGACCAAGGGTTTTCGCGTGACCACGCTGATCCAGCCCGAGGCGACCCTAAACAACGGTTTCGATCCTTACGTCCGTGCGCGGATCGATGCCTCGGCCTACTTCCCCGCCACTGACAGTCTGGTTGTTGCCGGACGATTGCGCTTCGGCACGATCCAGGGCGTGGATCTCGTCGACATCGCGCCCTCGCGCAGGCTCTACGCGGGCGGCGGCGGTTCGGTCCGCGGCTTTTCCTATCAGGGCCTTGGCGAGCAGGCACCGGACGGTGACCCGATCGGCGGGCGCAGCCTCAACGAGGCCTCGATCGAGGCGCGCTATCGCTTCGGCAATTATGGCGTGGTCGCCTTTGTCGACGCAGGGCAGGCCTATCGCGAGACCATGCCGCAGTTCAACGACATCCGTTACGGCGTTGGCATCGGCGGTCGATTCTACACCAATTTCGGTCCGATGCGTCTCGACATAGCGACACCCGTCAACCGTAGACCAGGGGAATCGCGCATCAACCTCTACCTCTCGATCGGGCAGGCATTCTGATGAGCGGCGACCGTATCAACGAGGACGCTGGCAGCGTGGATAAAGCGAACGTCAGCGCGGAAACGGCCACGATCGAGGACGGTGCGCCCGCACAGCGCAGCGTCTGGGAGCGTGTTCGCGTGCGCCTGTTCAAGACCGTGATCGGTGTCGTGCTGGGTGTCGTGGTGCTGTTTGCGGCGGTGATCTTCGGGATCGATACCGGGCCAGGGCATCGCTTCGTCGCCGAGCAGATCGGCGGTCTCAAGTTCGAGAACGGGATGCGTATCCGCGTGGGGCGGATCGAGGGCTCCTTGTACAGCCAGATGACGCTGCACGACCTCTCGCTGCGCGATACCAAGGGTGAATTCCTGTTCTCGCCCGAAATCAAGGTCGACTGGCGTCCCTTCGCCTATCTCGAAAACCATGTCGACGTACGCAGCGCGACCGCGCAGCGCGTGGTTCTTCGCCGCTCGCCGGTGTTCAAGGAAACCCCGCCGAGCGAAGGACCCTTGCTGCCCGATCTCGACGTCGACATCGGCGAACTGCGTGTCGACCGCTTCGTGTTCGAACCCGCCGTCTCGGGCAAGCGCCGGATCGTCACCGCGCACGGCAGCGCGCACATTGCCGATGGCCGTGCCACGATCGATGCCGAGGGCGGCACGATTGCCATCGAGGGCAAGGAAGGCGGCGATGCCTTCGTCGTCAAGCTCGATGCGGTACCCGAGAAGAACCGCCTCGACATCGACCTCAAGCTCGATGCGCCGACCGGCGGTGTCGTTGCAGCTCTTGGCGGGCTTACGCAGCCACTCTCGCTCGACCTGGGCGGCAAGGGCAGTTGGGCTTCGTGGGATGGCGCGCTCAAGGGCACCTACGGGGAAACCGACCTCGTCGACCTGGATATCGCTGCGCGCGACGGGACTTTCGCGGTCAAGGGCCCGACACGTATCGCCAGCATGTTCTCGGGACCCACGGCAGCACTGCTCGGTCCGGTCACCGACCTCGATTTGACTGCCAAGCTCGATCAGCGCCGCATGACGCTTGCAGGCCTCGTGTCGAGCGATGCCTTCCGTCTCGTGCCGAGCGGAACCATCGATCTTGGCCAGAGCAGCTTCGACGATTTCCGCGCCGAATTCGATCTGCTCAAGCCCTCCGCACTGGCGGAAAACCTCTCCGGCGCCGGCCTCAACGCACGCCTCGCCCTCGATGGCGCCTTCACAACGCCGAGCGTCGACTACACGCTCGCTGCCAGCCGCATCGTGATGAACGATATGGGGCTGGAAGGCTTTACCGCCTCGGGCGCGGCCAACGTAAGGTCCGATCGCATTACCATTCCGGTTGCCGCACGCGTGCGCCGGATCACGGGGCTCGACACCGTGGCTGGCGGCAAGCTCGAACAAGTGCGCCTCGATGGTGATGTCGCAATCGAAGGCACCCGCGTCCTTTCCGACAACATGCGTCTGCGCTCGGATCGCATCGATGCAGGGCTGCTTCTCGCTGCCGACATGTCCAAGGGGTTTTATACCGGGGCAATCGACGGACGAATCGACAACTACAAGCTCGCCAGCGTCGGCATTTTCAACATCGCGACCGACATGAACCTCGAGGGGCAGGGGAGTGGCTACGCGCTTTCCGGCACCGTGCGCGCGCGCTCGACCCGCCTGCTGAACGAGAGCGTCGAGAATTACCTCGGCGGCAATTTCGCGGTTTCTTCGCGGGTCAATTACGGCTCCGACGGAGTAGCGCGCTTCTCTGGGCTGCAGCTCACCGCGCCTTATCTCAAGGTGCGTGGCGGGTCGGGCCTGTGGTCGCCCGATGGCCGTATCGCCTTCCGCGCCGATGGCACTTCGGAGCAGTATGGTGCCCTTGCGGTGCGCGTGACCGGCACCATGACCAACCCCGACGCACGCCTGACCGCCGAGCATCCAGGCCTCGGCATCGGGCTCGCCGACGTCGATGCTCGCGTGGTCGGAGCGAAGGGCGGCTATCGCCTCAACATGACCGCCGGGACCGACTACGGCCCGCTCAAGGCCGACGTCACGCTTGGCATGGCCGATCTCATGACGGTGCAGATCAACAGCGCGGACCTTTCCGGCGTGGAATTCGCAGGTCGCCTCGTGCAGACACGACAGGGGCCCTTCGCCGGGCGCCTGACCGCGCAGGGCAATGGTGTTGGCGGAGTGGTCGATCTCTCCGCGCAGGACCAGTATCAGGCCGCCAAGTTCAACCTGCGCGCCAAGGACAGCGTGTTCGATGGTCCGGCGCAGCTCGCGATCGGCTCGGCCATCATCGACGGGCGGGCCGTGCTCTACGATCAGCCGCTGCTCGTTGCCGATGCGCAGCTCTCTGAAACCCGTCTTGGTGCGATGGACCTTGCCGCAGGGCGCGTGCTGATCGACTACCGCGACGGCAAGGGCAAGGCCAAGGCTCTCGTCGAGGGCGTGAGCGGTGTACCGTTCCGCCTCGGCATCAACGCCGAGATGCAACCGGAACTGTGGCGTGTAGCACTGCGCGGCCGCGTGCGCGGGCAGACCGTCAAGACGCTCAGCCCGGCGCGCATCGAGATCGGCAAGGACGGCAGCTACGAGCTGCTGCCCACGACAGTCAGCCTGGCTGGCGGCAAGGCGAAGATCGCAGGCACATACGGCGATGGCATGAAGCTGCAAAGCCGCCTCGAAGGGCTGGATATCGCGGTCATCAATGCTTTCGTCCCCGGCATGGGCCTTGGCGGTTCGGCAAGCGGCAGCATCGATTTTGCACAATCGAGTCCAACCGCTTTCCCGCGTGCCGATGCGCGCATGACGATTTCCAACTTCACCCGCACAAGTGCGAGCACGGTGAGCCATCCGGTCGATGTCAACTTCGTCGGCAAGCTGCTCGCCGATGGCGGCGAGGCAAGGGCGGTCATGCGCAGCCGTGGTTCGGTGATCGGGCGCATGTTCGCGAGCCTGCGTCCGCTGCCGCCGGGTGAGGGGCCATGGATGACGCGTCTCATGGATGCGCCGCTGGGCGGCGGTATCCGCTACAACGGCCCTGCCGCCACGCTGTTCTCCTTTGCGGGGCAGCCCGGGCAGACGCTCGAGGGTGCGCTCGGCCTTGCCGCCGACTTCTCCTGCAAGGTGGCCGAGCCCTGCCTCAAGGGCGTCGTCAAGGGCCGAGGGTTGGTCTACCAGAATCAGGCTTACGGCACGCGCCTGAGCGACATGACGCTCGATGGGCGCTTCGATGGCAACGGGCTCGAGCTGACCTCGCTCGAGGCGAAGGCCGGAGACGGTACCGTCAGTGCCAAGGGCCGCGTCAGCCTCGCGGCCGATCAGGGTTACCCGATGGATGTCTCGGTCAAGCTGCGCAAAGCCCAGCTGGCCAAGAGCAACGCCATCTCGGCCACGGCGACCGGCGATCTCAACTTCACCAAGAAGGCCAACGAGACGCCGCTGCTCTCTGGCGAGATCCGCCTGCCTGAAACCCGCTACCAGATCGTCTACCAGGGCGCCTCGGAAGTGCCCAAGCTCACCGGCGTACGCTTCAAACCCCGCCGCATCGCGCGGCGCGTGACGGGCGACGAGGAGGCCGAAGCGGTTGCGGGCGCGTTCTCGGACATCCGTCTCGACCTGCATCTGATTGCGCCCGAAAAGCTCTATGTCTCGGGTATGGGCCTCGAATCCGAGTGGAGCGCGGACTTCACCATCGGCGGCACCAGCGCCGCACCGACGATGGCGGGCGAAGTCGAGCTGGTGCGCGGTACGCTGGGCTTTGCTGGTCGTTCCTTCGATCTGAGCGACGGCCTGATTTCGTTTACCGGCGGGCGCACGATCGATCCGACGGTTGCGATCACCGCGACCGACACGATCGAGGATGTGGAGGTCAGCATCGGTGTTACCGGCCGCGCCTACGATCCGCAGATCGCGTTCAGCTCGACGCCGGGCCTGCCCGAGGACGAGATCGTCTCGCGCATCCTGTTCGGCAGTTCGGTCGCCAACCTGTCCGCAATCCAGGCAGTGCAGCTGGCATCATCGCTCAACTCGCTGCGTGGCGGCGGTGGCGGTCTCAACCCGCTTGGTAGCCTCCGCTCGGCGACAGGCGTTGATCGCCTGCGCATTCTTGGCGAGGACGAGAGCACCGGGCGCGGCACGGCGCTGGCGGCGGGCCAGTACCTGACCGACGATATCTACGTCGAGCTGATCACCGACGCGCGCGGCTTCACCGCGACCCAGCTCGAGGTCAGCGTGACCAAGTGGCTCTCGGTCCTCAGCCAGGCCGGTGGTTCGGGCGTCAACTCGGTCAACGTGCGCATCCGGAAGGATTACTGATGCGCCCGATGGTGTCTGTGGCACTGGTCCTGTCGCTTCTCGTGCTGGCGGGTTGCCAGCGCGAGAAGGACTTCGATGAACGCTATTCCGACGCGCAGGCACGCATGACTGCAATGGCCCGTGACATCGACGCGCGGGTGGCGTCGACCGGCGTGCCGGAAGGCGGGGCGCAGGAGGATGATACGACGGCATCGGACTGACCGGTTGCCGTCATGTCACACAGGTAAAGATCCCCTCGGTTAAATCCGGGTTTACCCTTCGCCTATAGGGTCGGCAGGGTTAGACTTCGGGTACGATACGAACGCCCGAGTCCTTCGGGTTCGGTGCAGTTCGAGGCGGGATCATACAGCGATGAATTATAGCGAGGAATGCGACCGTCTGGCACGCCGCCGCGAGGTGCTGCTACATGCGCGCTGCCGCAAGAGCGCCTGGAAGGTGTTCGATGTCGAACTGGGCGACCTCAGCGCGGGCGGATGCTGCATAGTGGGCAGTACCGAGGCGCTCTGTCCGGGAGACGAGCTCTCGCTGCGCTTTGCCCATCTCAAGCCGGTCGCGGCGACGGTGCGCTGGGTGCGTGCACAGCGCGTCGGTATCGAGTTCCGCGCAGCACTGAGCAACCGTGTCATCGACGAGCTTGCGCAGGTCTACGGCATTCCGCTTCTGGCCGCCTGGCAACAGCGCGCAATCGCCTGACGAGCAGCGCGCGGGAAACGCCGTGGAGCGCCAGCGCGTTGGTATCGTGATGTCGGAAAAAGGGGTGGTGGACGCACTTGGGCTCGAACCAAGGACCCGCTGATTAAGAGTCAGCTGCTCTACCAACTGAGCTATGCGTCCCCACGAGAGGGCCATCCCTGAAGGATGGTTGGTAAGAAGGTGGTGGACGCACTTGGGCTCGAACCAAGGACCCGCTGATTAAGAGTCAGCTGCTCTACCAACTGAGCTATGCGTCCCCACTGGGGTGCACCCTAAAGGATGCCTGGTAAGGAAGGCTGGTGGACGCACTTGGGCTCGAACCAAGGACCCGCTGATTAAGAGTCAGCTGCTCTACCAACTGAGCTATGCGTCCACTTTTGCCTTCCCAACCGCCTTGTCGAGAGCCATGTGGCCCGGCCGATTCGGCGGCGGAGAGGCTCCTATAACGTGTCAATTTCGGATGGAAAGGGGGAACTTCGAAAAAATCACTTGTAGCTTGCCGGACGGCGGTTCCAGCGGTTCACCGCGAGCAGCATGCCGATGCAGATCATGTTGGTCAGCATCGAGGTTCCGCCATGGCTCATGAAGGGCAATGGGATGCCGACAACGGGCGCGAGGCCCATGACCATCATCAGGTTGATCGCCACGTAGAAGAAGATCGTGGTCGTCATGCCTGCGGCCAGCAGGCTCGAGAAGCGGTCGGGGGCCTTCGTCGCCACGCGCATGCCCCAGCCCAGAACGATGGCGAATACGAGCAGGACGAAGTAGCCGCCGATCATGCCCCATTCCTCGGCCATGGTGGCAAAGACGAAGTCGGTGTGCGCCTCGGGCAGGTACTGCAGATGGCTTTGCGAACCATTGCCGAAGCCCTTGCCGAAGATACCGCCCGAGCCGATCGCGATCTTCGACTGGATGATGTGGTAGCCGCTGCCCTGCGGGTCGGCCTCGGGGTCCAGCAGGGTCAGGATGCGCTTGCGCTGGTAGTCGTGGAGCACGAAGAAGTATGCGGCCGGGATCGCGGCGAGCGCGGGTACGCTCGCGCCCACGAACCAGCTGATCGGCAGGCCTGCAAGGAACATGAGCACCACGCCGCCAAAGCAGATGGCGAGCGCTGTTCCGAGGTCCGGCTGGATCAGCACCAGCATGGCAGGCGCGCCGATCAGCATGCTAGCGGGAACTAGACCCCGCCAGCTGCGCGTCATGGGTGCAGGCAAAGTCTCGTAGAAGCGCGCGAGGACCAGCACTATGGCCGGTTTCATGAGCTCGGATGGCTGTAGCGTGATGAAACCGAGGTCGAGCCAGCGCTGACTGCCACTGCCCACGCCCACGCCGACTGCGCCGACCAGTTCGACGAGGACGAGCAGCAACAGCGTCGCCCCGTAGGTCGGATAGGCCATGAGCCGGAAGAAGTTCCGGCTGAAGCGCGAGATCACGAAGGCCATGACGAGAAAAAGGCCGAAGCGGACGACGTGGCTCAGCGCATAGGGATGCAGACTGCCGCCAGCAGCGGAATAGAGTACCGCGCCGCCGAGCATCACGAGGCCGAAAAGCGGGATAAGCATCGACCAAGGTTGGCGAGCGATGAAGTCTGGGACGATCGTGCGGTTCACTGCCCGGTGCCTCCGGTATCACTGCCGCTCGTACCGCTGTTCGCGGAACCGGAGGATGGCTGCGCTGCGGGCGTGGCACTCGCCGATGGTGTCGCGATGGGTTCGGGGCGCGGGGCCTGTGCCTCGTTCTGCAGCTGCTGGCTCTGGCCCTGGGTATTCTGCGCCTCGCGCACCGCGCGGGCCTCCGCTTCACCCGAGACCTTGGGAGCGCTGACGCCGTACTGAGTGACGTAGGAGGCATAGCGCGCCTGCGCGCGTTCCTGCGCCGTCCCGCCCCATTGGGTCTCGTATTCCTCGAGTACTTCCATCGCCTTCTGCTTGTCGAACAGGTAGGTCATGACGTCGCGCGCGATCGGGTAGGCCGCGCCCGAGCCGCCGCCATGTTCGATCGCGACCGCAACGGCATAGCGTGGCTTGTCGAACGGTGCGAAGCAGATGAAGTGCCCGTGGTCGCGGTACTTGAAGGGGCCGGTCTTGCCGTTCGACACGCTCAGGCTGACGACCTGTGCGGTACCCGTCTTGCCCGCGAGCAGGATGTCCTTCATCGGCAGCGCCGCGCGGTGCGCGGTGCCCGGGCCGTTGACCACGTCGGACATGGCCTTGTGAACGTAGTCGAGGTGGTCCTGCGGAATGCCCAGCCACTCGGCGTTCTGCGGTTTGCCCGTATGAAGCAGGCGGGGCATGAGATTGCGCCCGCTGGCGATGCGCGAGGCCATGACTGCCTGCTGCAGCGGGTTCACGAGGAAGTAGCCCTGTCCGATGGTGGCGTTGACCGAATCGAAGGTCTGCCATTCGCGGCCATACTTCTTGAGCTTCCACGCCGGGTCCGGGACGGTGCCGTAGGACTGGCCGACGACGGGCAGGTCGAATTCCTGTCCGAGGCCGAGCTTGCGCGCCATGGCCGAGATGACGTCCATGCCCATGCGCTGGACCATCGCGTAGAAGTACACGTCGCAGCTCTGGTAGATGCCCTTGGCCATGTTGACCTGACCATGACCGCGCCGGTTCCAGCAGTGAAACACGCGGTTGCCGACACGCAGGCCGCCACCGCAAAAGACGCTTTCCTCGGGATCGAGCCCGGCTTCGCGAAACGCGAGGCTGACAAGTGGCTTGACCGTCGATCCGGGCGGGTAGAGTCCGCGCAGGACCTTGTTGCGCAAGGGGATGTGGTCGTCGTCCGACAGCATCTTCCATTCGAGGCGGCCGATGCCGTCGGAGAAGCTGTTGGGATCGAAGCTGGGCATCGAGGCCATGGCGAGCACGTCGCCGTTATGACAGTCGATCGCGACGACCGACCCAGACTCGGTGCCGATGCGCCTTGCGGCATAGGCCTGCAATCCGGCGTCGATGGTGAGCTTGACCGTCTCGCCCGGAATGTCCTCGCGTGTCTCGAGATCGCGCACGATCCGGCCCGAGGCGGTGACCTCGACACGCCGGGCACCGGGTGTTCCGCGCAGTTCCTGCTCGAAAATCTTCTCGAAGCCGTCCTTGCCGACCTTGTAGCCGGGGGTGAGGAGCAGCGGGTCGCGGTCCTTCTCGTACTCTTCTGCCGACGCCGCGCCGACGTAGCCGATGAGGTGGCCCACGCTCACTCCGTCGGGATAGAAGCGCGAATAGCCGCGCTGGGTGACGACGCCGGGCAGTTCGGGCAGGCGCACGCTGACCGCGGAAAAGCGGTCGAGGTCGAGGCCGCTGGCAACTTCGACCGGGGCAAAGCCACGTGCGTTCTCGAGCTTGTCCTGCAGATCCTGCAGCGCGATGGGAGTGAAGTCGAGCAATGCGCCGAGAGTGCGCACGGTCGCGTCCTTGTCCTGCATCCGGTCGGGAATGATGTCGACGCGGAAGTCGGCGCGGTTGGATGCGATCGGAATGCCGGTGCGGTCGAGAATCCAGCCGCGACGCGGCGGGATCAGCGACAGGTTGACGCGGTTGCTCTCGGCTTCGAGCTTGTACTTCTCGTTCTCGAAGATCGCGAGATAGGCCATGCGTCCTGCGAGCAGGCAGCCGATGCCACCCTGGACCGAGCCGAGCACGACGGACCTTCGGTCGAAACTGTTGCGCAGTATTCCGGCCGACATGTGGCGCTGGGGACGCGCGCGCCGAAAGCGGAACTTCATCGCAGGGCCTTGAAGGGGGTCAGGCGCAGGCGGTCGAGCATGGCAACGAGACGGCCTACGAGGGGGAAGGCGAAGATGGAGAGCACGAGCTGGGGTACGATCACATGCAAGGGGGCAAAGGCACCTGCAAGATTGGCAAGCAGGCATGAACCCAGAATATAGGCGATCACGAGCCCCATCGCCAGCAGCCACTCGGTCGCGAAATTGCGCCAGGGGAGACGTTCCTCGACGAGATCGATCGCAATCGCGGCGAGCGACCACAGGAAGATCGCCGAACCGAAAGGCTGGCCCGAGTACAGATCGTCGACGAGGCCGAGCGGCATGCCCGCCCAGATCGGGATCAGACCGGGACGCATCTGGCGCCAGGCAAGGTAGGCGAGGAAGCCGAAGGGCGGCAGGATCGGGGCCGAGGCGATCATCAGCCAGCCCGGCACGATCGAGGCGAGCGCAATCGAAAGCCACGGCAGCCCACGCGCGATCAGCGGCGAGGGTACGCGGTTGATGCGCTGGCGCGGTGCGTCGAGGTCGCCGGAGAGACTGCGGGGCATCAGGCGCCCGCTTCCGCGGCCTCATCCGAGGCGGACTGGTCGGGGAGGGGCTTCTCGGGCGGTGCCCAGGCCCTTTCGACCAGCACGTAGTCGGTATCGGCCGGGTTGCTCAGCACGCGACCGATTGCGCCGTCGCGCACGATCTTCGTCAGCACCGCCATGGGCGTGCCGGGACGATAGAGACCGCCCGAACCCGAACTCACGATGACGTCGCCCTTGCGCAGCGGGTTGATGCCAAGGTTCACGAGGCGGATGCGCAAGGTCCCGTCGCCCACGCCCTGCGCGAAGCCGGCAACGCCGTCTTTCGCGCGGCGCACGGGCACGAGGCTCTCGGTATCGGTGATCAGCAGGACGCGCGAGCTTGAACGTCCGACTTCGAGGACGCGCCCAACCAGGCCGAGCGGCGAGCGCACCGGCATGCCCTTCTCGAGGCCGCGGTCGCGCCCTGCACCAATGGTGGCGAAGCGCCGCGTGCTGGTGGGGGTCGAGCCGACGAGCGGGGTAACCGCGACGACGTCGTCCGACTTGCGCACGATGCCGAGCATCTTCTTGAGCCGCTTGTTCTCGGCCTCCGTCGCGCGTGCCTCGACAAGACGCGACTTGGCCTCGGCCAGTTCGCGCTCGAGTTGCGCGTGCTGGCTGCCGAATTTGAAGAAACCCTCGATTGTCCCGAGCGTATCGCGTCCGAAACTCCTGCTCTCCGCGCTGACCTGCGCAGCGGGCTCGGTTGCATCGCTGGCCAGGTTGCGCAGGCCAGAGAAGGCCTTGGGACTGACCAGCGAAATGACGATGAGCACGAGCCCGGCCACCACGCCGACGACGCCGGCGGTGAAGCTCAGGAAGTTCGAATATTGCGCCCTGCGGGAAAAGCCGGAGCGCCTGTTTGTGGGCGGCGCCATGCGCCATGCACTCCATTCCTGGGCGGCATCCGAACCTGTCGGAGTGAGCCGCCCTTGCATTCAGTCACCGCAGGCCTGCGCGCTCGCGCCGGCCTGCGGGGGCGACAGATCAGGCGGACATCAGGACGCCGCGGTAGATCGGGTCTTCCATGGCGCGGCCGGTGCCCAGCGCGACGCATGAGAGCGGGTCTTCGGCCACGCTGACGGGCAGGCCGGTTTCCTCGCGCAGGTAATCGTCGAGGCCCTGAATGAGAGCGCCGCCGCCGGTGAGCACGATGCCCTGGTCGACGATGTCGGCGGCCAGTTCGGGGGCGGTGTTCTCGAGCGCGATGCGCACACCCTCGATGATCGCGCCGATCGGTTCGGCCAGCGCCTCTGCGACGTTGGCCTGGTTGATCGAGATTTCCTTGGGCACGCCGTTGACGAGGTCGCGGCCCTTGATGTGGATGACCTCGCCGATGCCGTCCTCGGGCATGACGGCGATGCCGTAATCCTTCTTGATACGCTCCGCCGTGGCGTCGCCGATCAGCAGGTTATGGTGGCGACGCACGTAGGAAACGATCGCCTCGTCCATCTTGTCGCCGCCCACGCGCACCGAGGTGGTGTAGGCGAGACCGCGCAGCGAGAGCACGGCAACCTCGGTGGTGCCGCCGCCGATGTCGACGACCATCGAGCCGACCGGCTCGGTGACCGGCATGTCGGCGCCGATCGCGGCGGCCATCGGCTCGAGGATCAGATAGACCTGGCTGGCACCGGCGTTGCTGGCCGCATCGCGGATCGCGCGGCGTTCGACCGAGGTCGAGCCCGAGGGCACGCAGATCACGATCTCGGGATAGCGGAACAGGTTCTTCTTGCCATGCACCTTGCGGATGAAGTGCTTGATCATCTCTTCCGCGATCTCGATGTCGGCGATCACGCCGTCACGCAGCGGGCGGATGGCCTCGATGTTGTCGGGCGTCTTGCCCATCATCATCTTGGCGTCGTCGCCCACGGCCTTGACCTTCTTGACGCCGTTCATCGTCTCGATCGCGACGACGGAGGGCTCGTTGAGCACGATTCCGCGGTCCTGGACATAGACGAGAGTGTTGGCTGTCCCGAGGTCGATCGCCATGTTCTGGGAGCCGAGTTTGAAGAATCGCGAGAAGGGGCCGGCCATCTATAATCCGTATAATTTCCAGTGCTTGCGGCAGAATCAGCACACAAGGCAACAAGATGATTGCATGGAGGTAGACCCCTTAACCCATCGATTCGCGAAAGGCCAAAATTTTGTGGCGATTTCCGGTGGGTTTCGACAGGTTTCCGTCTCGAATGCGACGCGTTTCGTCGCGCGAGCGCTCGGACGATGTCTTGATCGGGCATTCGCGCTTCGATCGCGACCGTTGACGAGCGTTCCCGAGGGCTTCCGATGAGGCGAGCCGCAAGCTAAGACCAAGCTCCTGTCGTACCCGATGGCGCTCGCACGCCCGGGGCAGCGCGAGCCGGTAGCTCGCTTCCAGACAAGTCCGATGCCGAGACCGCCCATGCCCACCATCCGTCGCCTGCCCGAACACCTCGTCAATCGCATCGCCGCGGGCGAAGTGGTCGAGCGTCCGGCTTCCGCGCTCAAGGAGCTGGTCGAGAACGCCATCGACGCCGGCGCGAGCCATGTCACCGTGCGGCTCGCCTCGGGCGGGCTCGACATGATCGAGGTGACCGACGACGGCTGCGGCATGTCGCCCGACCAGATGGCGCTCGCGCTCGAACGCCACGCGACTTCGAAACTGCCCGACGAGCATATCGAGCTGGTTACCACCATGGGCTTTCGCGGCGAGGCGCTGCCCTCGATCGGCTCGGTCTCGCGGCTCACCATCGAGAGCCGGGTGCGCGGCTCGGACGAGGGCTGGAAGCGCGTCACAGATCACGGCAAGGTCACGGCCGACGGCCCGGCCGCGCTGCCGCCCGGCACGCGCATTCGGGTCGAGGACCTCTTCGGCAAGGTGCCGGCGCGCCGCAAGTTCCTGCGCACGCCGCGCTCGGAATGGGCTGCCTGCCAGGACGTCGTCCGCCGCCTCGCCATGGCGCGCCCGGACATCGGTTTCGTGCTCGAGCACGATGGGCGCCGGGTCATCGCGGTGCAGAGCGACGAGGAGCTTGCCAGCCGCGTCGCGCGCCTCGTTGCGCGCGAACTGGCCGAGGACGGCGTGCTGATCGATGCCCAGCGCGGCGAGGCGCACCTGACCGGTGTCGCGGGGCTGCCCACCTACAACCGCGGTGTCGCCGATCACCAGTACCTCTTCGTCAACGGACGCCCGGTGAAGGATCGCCTGCTGACCGGCGCTGTGCGCGGCGCCTATGCCGACATGCTCGCACGCGACCGTCATGCAGTGCTCGCACTGTTTCTCTCGATCCCGCCCGAGGAAGTCGACGTCAACGTGCACCCGGCCAAGACCGAGGTACGCTTTCGTGACCCTGCCTTCATACGCGGATTCCTCGTCGGCGCGCTGCGCCACGCGCTCGAGGGGGCAGGGCAGAAGAGCGCACAGGCGCCCGCCGCCAATGCGATGGACAACTGGCAGGTCGAGCCGGTCGCACCTGCCCACACAGAGGTCGCACCCTCGCTTGGCTCGCTCTTCGCGCGCGAATATGCGCCGCAGCGTCCCTCCTTCAGTGCTGGCCCGGCTTCGCGCGTGTCCGAGGGCAGCGCTGCCTGGCGCTCCTACGAGGCCGAGGTCATGGCCCAGCCTTCGGGGCGCGCAGAGCCGCTCGGCGAAGAGCAGAGCCGCGAGGAAGCAGAGGCGCTGCGCTATCCGCTGGGCATTGCGCGCGGCCAGATCTCGCAGACCTACATCGTCGCGGAGGCCGAAGACGGTCTCGTCATCGTCGACCAGCACGCGGCCCACGAGCGGCTCGTGCTCGAGCGGCTCAAGGCTGCGGGCGCCGAGGAGGCGATGAACCGCAGCCAGGCGCTGCTGCTGCCCGAAGTCGTCGAGCTCGAGGAAGTCGCCTGCGATGCGCTCGAGGACAAGCTCGCGGACCTCGCCCGCTTCGGTCTCGTGCTCGAACGCTTCGGTCCGGCCGCGATGCTGGTGCGCGCGATCCCCTCGGTGCTGCGCAAGGGAAGCGCCGAGGCGCTGGTGCGCGACGTTGCCGACGATCTCGCCAAGAACGGCGATGCGCTGCTGCTCGGCGAAAAGCTCGATCTCGTGCTCGCGACCATGGCCTGCCACGGCTCGGTCAGGGCCGGGCGCGTGCTCTCGGTCGCCGAGATGAACGCGCTGCTGCGCGAAATGGAACGCACCCCGCGCTCGGGGCAGTGCAACCATGGCCGCCCTACGTGGGTTAAACTCGCTCATCAGGATATCGAGAAACTGTTCGGGCGAAAATGATGCGTGGCAAGAGCTTGGTGCTGGGTCTGTTGGTGCTGGTCACAGCGTGCCAGAAGGAGGACCCGGTCGAGGAATACGCCGAGGACCAGCAGGACGTGGCCATGGTCGAGCGCATGAGCAAGCCGCCGTTCCGTCCGGTGATCCCCAAGCCCATTACCAAGGTCGACATGGCCCGCTACGGCCTCGATCATCGTGGCTGCCTGTTCACGGCGCAAGGCGACAAGGCGCCGGTCTTCGTCGCGGGTGCGGACGAGGGGTTCATGCATATCGGTTCGGACCTGCAGCGCTTTGCCGCGCGCACGACCAGTGCCGAACTGCCCGGCGAGGCGCGTTCGAGCTATACCGGGCTCAGCAACTGGATCGACATCGTGCGCCAGCCCGACGAAGGCGAGGGCGGGACCGCGCTGCACTGGCCTGCGCGGCTCATGCTGCACGACCCGCAAAAGCGCGTCGCCTATATGGCCGATGGCACGATGGACTGTTCGCGCGAGTAAGCTGGCCTCAGGCGAAGGCGCGGATCAGCATGGCAAGGCCCATGCCGATCATGAACAGGTTCTCGGTCAGCGAGACGAAGCCCAGCGGCACGTTGCCCGAGCCCCCGACGCAGGCGCACTTGAGCTCCCGCTTCTGGACGTAGACCGCATAATAGACGGAGACCGCGCCGACGGTGCCGATGAACAGTGAGACCGGGATCGAGATCCAGGGAAGCGCGCGCGCCGTCATCAAGGCGCCCGCAAGCCACTCGAGAAACGGGTAGGCATAGGCATAAGGGACCGAGCGGCGCGCGAGCAGATCGTAGCCCAGGAACATGGTCGAGAACTTCTCGACGTCCTGCAGCTTGAGCATCGCCAGCAGCATCATCGAGATCGAGACGAACCATTCCAGCGCGCGCCAGGTGACGAGCGTGCCGAACGCGACCCAGCAGGCGGCAAAGGCCAGCGCCGCGGCAGTCGCGAAGACCGCGATCACCGGCTTGTAGCTCTTGGCGCTGGGATCGGGGACTTCCATCCTGAAGAACTTGAGCAGATCGGTGTAGCCACCGATGCGCTGGCCGCCGATGAAGGTCTGCGGTGTCGTCTCGACGCCGTGCTTTTCCTTGAAGGCATCGGTCTGTTCGCGGGTCTCGAGCCAGTGGTCGTCGATCGCATAGCCCTTGCGCTTGAGCAGGTGGATCGACTTGATGCCGAAGGGACAGATGTGTTTCTCCATCACCATCCGGTAAACGGTGGCGGTGGGCTGATCGGTCTTCGCGCTGTGCATGGGGTACCTGTCTATCGGCGTTCTACGCGCATTTTTGCACGCATGGATATAAAGCCAACGCAGACAGGTGGCGTTCGATCCATCGAGTTTTGCTGCCAGAACAGGATTGTGGCCGCAAAACAACAGGCCCCGGACGTGCCTGCGCAGCGCCCGGGGCCTCGTGTCGTCGTACGAATGCCGAACCCAAAGGGCTCAGACGTTGAACTTGAAGTGCATCACGTCGCCGTCGTGGACGAGGTATTCCTTGCCCTCCTGACGCAGCTTGCCGCCTTCCTTGGCACCGCTCTCGCCGTTCAGCGCGACGTAGTCGTCGTAGGCAATGGTCTCGGCGCGGATGAAGCCGCGCTGCATGTCGGAGTGGATCTCGCCCGCGGCCTCGGGAGCCTTGGCGCCCTTGTGCACGGTCCATGCGCGCGCTTCCTTGGGGCCGACAGTGAAGAAGGTGAGAAGGCCGAGAAGCTCGTAGCCAGCACGGATGATGCGCGCGAGGCCGGTCTCGTGAAGGCCCATCTCCTCGAGGAAGACCATGCGCTCTTCAAGCTCCATGCCGACCAGTTCGGACTCGATCGCGGCGGAGACGATGACCGCGGTCGCGCCTTCGGCCTTTGCCTTCTCGAATACGCGCGCGGAAAAATCGTTGCCCTCGGCTGCCGCCTCTTCCTCGACGTTGCAGACGTAGAGCACCGGCTTGGCGGTGAGCAACTGGGCCTGCGCGAAGACGCGGGCCTCGTCGTCGTCCTTCGGCTCGGTCAGGCGGGCGGGCTTGCCGTCACGCAGCAGTTCGAGCGCCTGGCCCAGGACCGAGGCTGCGACCTTGGCCTCCTTGTCGCCCTGTGCGGCCTTCTTCTGAGCTGCAGGAACGCGCTTCTCGAGGCTCTCGAGGTCGGAGAGCAGCAGTTCGGTCTCGACCGTCTCAGCATCGGCGATCGGGTCGACCTTGTTGTCGACGTGCTGGATGTCGTCGTTCTCGAAGCAGCGCAGTACGTGGACGACCGCGTCGACCTCGCGGATGTTGCCGAGGAACTGGTTGCCAAGACCCTCACCCTTCGAGGCGCCGCGCACCAGCCCGGCGATGTCGACGAACGAGAGCTGCGTCGGGATGATCTTCGCCGAACCAGCGATCTCGGCCAGCTTGTCGAGGCGCGGATCGGGGACGCCGACCTGGCCGACGTTGGGCTCGATCGTGCAGAAGGGATAGTTTGCGGCCTGCGCGGCCTGCGTCTCGGTAAGGGCATTGAACAGCGTTGACTTGCCGACATTGGGCAGGCCCACGATACCGCAACGGAAACCCATCGTTCACTCCGGATAAGAAATTTCGCCGCCCATAGCGCCGTGAGGCGCGCTTGGCCAGTTTCGAGCGATGGCAATCTTGCGGACACGGCGTTAGGTCATGGGGCAAGAGGCGAGGGCGCGCCGGGGAGCCGAGCCCGGAAGATCGCCAGCCTAACGGAAATTTCAGGCTTGTAGGTCTAGGAAAGTCGCGATGATCGAACGTCTTGCCCGCTTCACCCTGCCGCTCGTCGCCCTTGCCGGGCTTGCCGCCTGTTCGAAGAGCCCGGAAGAGCTCTACGCCAAGGCTCAGGCCGATTTCGCGGCGCAGGACTATCAGGCCGCGCGGCTCGAGGTCGCAAGCGCGCTGCGTGACGATCCGGGCAACCGGGCCATGCTCGATCTCCTGATCCGCGCACACCTGCGCCTTGGCGATCCCGACGGGGCGCAAGGCGCGATAGAGCGCTTCGAGCGGGCGGGCGGTCCGGCGCGCGAGCTGGCGGTCTACAAGGCGAGCGTCGCGCTGATGCGCGGGCGTGCGCAGGAGGCACTGGCACTGCTCGGCGATGACCGCAGCGCGCCGGGCTGGGTCGTGCGCGCCGAGGCGAAGCTTGCGCTCGGCGACGAAGAGGGGGCGGTCGAGGCCTTCGAACAGGGGCTCGATGCGGGCGGCGATGTCCATCTCGCCGAAGGCTATGCGCGCTATCGCCTGCTCTCGGGCGATGTCGATGGCGCTGCGGCAATCTACAAGCGCATGCAGGCCATGGACGCCAAGGCCTACGAGACCATGGTGCTGGGCGCAGATATATTCGCGGCGAAGGGCAAGCCTGCCGAGGCGGCGAAGGCGTTCGAGGCGGTCACCGCTGCTTTTCCGCAAAAGCTCCCGCCCTTGCTCGCACTCGCCAACCAGTATGACATGCTCGGTAAGGTCGATGCGGCCATGGAAGTGATCGAGAAGGCGCAGAAGCTCGCGCCCGGCAATGGCGCTGTCGAGGACCTTCGCATCCAGCTGCTCGCCGAGAAGGGCGAATGGGAGAAGATCCGGCTCGCCATGCAGGGGCAGGAATCCCGGCTCGAACCGGGCTCGGGCACGCAGATGAAATATGCCGAGGCCTTGCTGCGGCTCGGCAAGGCAGAGGAGGCGCGGCTATTGTTCAAGCGCGCCGTGCTCGCGCTTCCGGGCAATCCCTATGCGCAGCTGATGCTTGGCGAGGCCGAGCTGGAAGCGGGCAATGCGGCGCAGGCCTGGCAGACGCTCGAGCCACTCGCCATGGGCACGCTTGCCGACGACGAGGAGATCGAGGCAGGCATGCGCGCCGCGCGTGCTGCGGGAGCACCCGAGGCGAAGGCTTTGGCCGCGCGGCTCGATCCTGCAAAGCGCAAGGCAGAGGTCGCGCTGGTCGACGAGGGGCAGGCGGCGCTCATGCAGCAGGACTGGAGCAAGGTGCGCGATGTCTATGCGCAGCTTCTCACGCGCGGCGAGGACGGCGAGGTCCTGCGCCGGCTGGCGATGGCGAGTGCGGCGCTGGGCGATCACGACGCCGCGATCGGCTATGCCGACAGGGCGCTCGGCCGCGCGCGCGACAATCCCGAGTTCCTGTTCATGGCCGGCATGGTGCGGCTCGAGGCAGGACGCGACCTCGCGAGCGCGCGGCGTCTCATCGAGAGTGCCGCGAGGGCCGATCCGGGCAATGCCGAGATCGCACGTGCTCTGGAAAAGGCAAACGCCGCGACCAGCAGGGGCTGAAGCGCCTCGGCTTGTCGACGGCGTCTACGCCAGCCGGTGAGGGAGCCTCCCGAGCCGGTCGCTAGTGATCGTGCCGCGATGGGCGCGGGCACGATCACGTCATTATTGAAATCGGTGTCAGGCGCGCTTCTTGCGGCGACGCGCGTAGGCAAGACCGACGAGGCCGAGGCCCATCATGCCCAGCATGCCGGGTTCGGGAACCGCGGTGCCGCCGGAGGAGCCGGTCTGGGTCGTGCCGCCCGAAGTCGTAGTGGTCGAGCCACCCGAAGTCGTGGTCGTACCGCCTGAGGTGCTCGTGGTACCGCCCGAACTGCTGGTGGTGCCGCCCGAGGTGCTCGACCCGCACATCGAGGTGCCGGTGGAGTCGCCACAGCCACACTTGTGCTTGTGGAACCAGCTGCCCCAGGTGGCGTGCGCCGGCGTGGCGACGGCCATGGTCAGGCCCAGCGTGAGCGTGAGAGCGGTGATTGACTTGCGCAACATGTGGTCTTCCCCTTCATCGACCAGATTTGCCCGTATAGTAGCAAGCCCCATGCCAAATACGGTTTTCTGCGATTTCTTCTGCCGCTGGTTAGCTTCCATCGGGTTTATTGTAAGTTAACCCGACACGATTGCCCTGCGAAAGACCTTGGTAGCGACAACTTGTGGATCGCAGGTAAACGCCGCCGGGCGCGGTCTCAGTCCTGCTGACGCAGGGCCACGTCGTTCATGAAGCGTGCGTCGTCGCCCTCGGCGAGCCGTTCGGCTTCGTAGGCGATCGCGCCGAGCATTCCGGCGAGCGGGTCCATCTCGGCCTTGGCATAGTTGCCCAGCACGTAGCCGTTGACCCGGTCCTTGTGGCCGGGGTGGCCGATGCCGATGCGCACGCGGCGATAGTCGGGGCCAAGGTGCTGGCCGATCGAGCGCAGGCCGTTATGGCCGGCGTGGCCACCGCCCTGCTTGACCTTGACCTTGAAGGGCGCGAGGTCGAGCTCGTCGTGGAACACGGTGAGCGCGTCGAGATCGAGCTTGAAGAAGCGCATCGCCTCGCCGACCGAGCGCCCGCTCTCGTTCATGAAGGTCGCGGGCTTGAGCAGCAGCACCTTGTCGCGCCCGATGCGACCTTCCTGGAACCATCCCTGGAATTTCTTCTGTACCGGGCCGAAGCGGTGGACGTCGGCGATGATGTCGCACGCCATGAAGCCCACGTTGTGCCGGTGCATAGCGTATTGCGGGCCGGGATTGCCGAGGCCTACCCAGAGCTGCGTTGCCATCGTGTCGTCTTTCCGTTCGTAGCGGGTCGGCTGGAACTGCCGCGCTCAGCCCCTTAGGTCATGGCCCGTCGGCGCAAAAGGGGGCGCGCCAACAAAAAAGGCCCTTCCCGCGCACCGGATCGTCCGGGGCGGGAAGGGCCCTTTATGAATAAGCGAGGCTTACTCGGCCGAAGCTTCTTCCTCAGCCTTGGTCGTGTCGCCTTCTTCGCTCTTCAGCGCCGAAGGAGCAACGATCGTCGCGATGGTGAAGTCACGGTCGGTGATCGCGCTGGCCGAGCCCTTGGGGAGCTTGACGTGGCTGATGTGGATCGACTCGCCAACGTCGAAGCCGGTGACGTCGATGACGATCTCGTCGGGGATCTTGTCCGCATCGCAGACAAGCTCGAGCTCGTGACGCACGATGTTGAGGACGCCGCCGCGCTTGAGGCCCGGAGCGAGCTCTTCGTTGGCGAACGAGACGGGCACGTTCACGTGGACGGTCGCATCCTTGGCAAGGCGCAGGAAGTCAGCGTGAAGCGGACGATCGGTGACGGGGTGGAAGGCAACGTCCTTCGGCAGGGTGCGCACCTTCTTGCCACCGACTTCGACCTCGACGATCGAGTTGAAGAAGTGGCCGGTCATCAGCTGACGGGTCAGTTCCTTCTCTTCGACGTGGATCGCGATGGGCTCTTCGTTCGAGCCATAGACGACGGCGGGTACGCGACCTTCGCGACGCAGGGCACGGGAGGCTCCCTTGCCTGCCCGTTCACGCGTCTCGGCCGGCAGGATAAGCGAATCGCTCATGTGGACTTGCCTTTCAAAACTGGATTAAACCCGGCCCGGGCCGACCATCGACCAGGACCGTCCGTCACGCCTCCAGGGATGACCATGACGGGAAGGGCGCGCCCATACGCGGGTTCGCGCGCGAAGGCAAGCCTTGGCATGCGAGGGGCGATCGCTATTCGATGCGCGTGACGGTGTAGCCACGCGTACGCAGCATCGCAACGAGGCCGTCCGGCCCGGCCATGTGTGCGGCGCCCACCGCGACGAAGGGACGATGCCCCTCGTCGAGCCTCTGCGCGATGCGCTTCGTCCACGCACGGTTGCGGCCGGTGAACAGCACTGCGCGGAGTTCGGGATCGGCGAGCAGGCCGCGTCGGGTTTCGGCCTCGATCGCGGTCATGTCGCCGCTGCGCCAGCTTTGCGAGAGGTCGGTCTCGGGGTGCCCGGCTTCCTCGATAACCGCGACGAGCAGGTCGCGCTGCTCGCGCTCGGGCAGGGCATCGAACAGGCTGAGCTGGGTCGCCGCGCCTTCCAGTTCGATGACGGGACGCTCGCCCGCCTGCTCGATGACGGCCCGGTCGACGCCATTGCGCGCATCCCCGCTGCCCTTGGTGCCGCGCGCCAGAGTGAGCGCTGCGGCCCAGGTGTCGATGGCAGAGAAATCGTCGTCCTCGTGCCCGGTCTTCTCGAGCAATCCGGCGAGATCCGCGCGCTGTTCGGTGGGCACGCGCTGCGAAAGCGGCGGCTTGCCACTTGCACGTGCGAGGCGCGCGAAGGTGGCTGCCACCTCGGTGTCGTCGGCAATGTTGCCGACTTCGACCACGATCTCGTCAGCCTGTGCAAGAGCCTCGGAGACCGGCCCGGTCTTCCAAGCGAGTGGCTGCGGGGCGCTATGGATGGTGCCGAAGAGCCAGCCGCGCTGACCCGCCGCGCCTTCTACCTCCCACAAGGCCGGGTTGGCGCTCTGGGCGCGCTCACCGCAAGCGGCAAGCAGGCACAGCGGCGCGAGGAGGCATGCAGCGAGAAACGCGGCGGCAAAAGCTCTGGTTTGGCGGATCATCGAAAAAGGCGCAATCTTGCTGGGCTCGGGTTGCGCTAATTACTGCACGCGCTCTGCAGTGATGCCCTTGGCAGCAAGCAGTGCCTGGACACTGTCCTCGCCTGCAAGGTGACCGGCCCCGACCGCGACGAAGACGCTGCCCGGTTCGTCGAGGCGCTTTTCCAGCCACTGGGCCCAGTGGCGGTTGCGCTCGGTCAGCAGCACTTCGCGAATGCGCGGGTCGTCTTCCTGCTGGTTGAGCAGTTCGGCAAGAACCTCGGCCTTTCCGGTGCGCCAGGCCTCGACCATGCGCGCAATGTCGTCCTTCATGGTCGGCAATGCGTCGACGACCTCGGCGAGGTAGCGCTCCTGCGTCTCGGCAGGCAGCGTGTCGAAGAGCGAGATCTGGTACTCGGGCGTCTCGAAGGCCTCGTTGGCCATGCCACGCGCGCTCGCCTTCGCGGCGACCTGCCGGTCGATGCCGTTCTCGAGGTCGTAGCCGCTCAGCTGCAGCGGGAGCATGGTCAGCATGAGGGCGGCGAACCAGGCATCGTTGCCGTCGAACATTGCCACGGGCAAGCCGAACTGGCCGAGAGCCGCTTCGTAATCGGCGCGTCCCTCGTCGCTGAGGGTGGCGCGCAGGGTCTTGCCGTCCTCGCGGGTGGCCTTGCTCATGATCGCGGCCTGCGCGGCCTTGTCGTCGTTCATCGGCACTTCGGTGACCAGCGTCTGCGCGCCGTCGAGCGCACTGGCGACGGGGCCCTGGTACCAGTCGACGGGCTTGGGCAGGATATGGATCGTGCCGAAGAGCCAGATGGTGGTGTCCTCGTCGGCGACCTTCCACAGGGCCGGCCGGCCGGGTTCGACCTGCGCTGGTGTGGCGGTGGGTTCCCTGGCCGAGAGCGAGGGCGACAGGAAAAGGGAGATGGCGCAGGCGACGCCGCCGATCAGCCGGGACTTCATCGATCGCATGGAAATATCCTTGGTATGGGTAGGCTGCGGTTGGTGGTCAGCTGTATCGGCGCCAGAGCCAGCCGATAGACCAGGTGACGCACACGATCCAGAAGATCACGACACCGTCGGGTTCGCCGGTCAGGCCGCCGCGCCACGCCAGCCACCAGGCGGGCGCCACGCTGACGTACGTGTAGAGACCGCAGGCCGTGCCGAAGTCGTAGTCGCGCCGCTCCATCTCGTCGATGGTCGAGTGCCAGTAGGCGGAAAACCCAATCGCCGCGAGCAGGCCGACGATGCCCCAGATCGCGAGGGTGGGGGCAAGCGGCTGCGACGAGAACAGGACCTCGGCAGGTTCGATCTCGTCGGAAAGGCCGCCCATAACCCCGACCACGATTCCGAAGCCGACCGAGACGGCAAGCGAGAGGTAGAGTGCGATGCGCGAGCGGCGCATGCGCGGGCTGCGCGGCAGGGTCAGCGAGGCATTCAGAAGGGCCCGGCGGGCAATCCAGTAACCCAGGGCCACGGTGACCACCGCGAGCACGCCGCCGACGACTGTCGCGAGGCGAAATTCGCCGGTCTCGGCAAACCGCATGGCGATGCCGGTCACGATGCCGGCGAGGAAGATCGTGAAAATTCCGCCAAGGATGATGAGCAGGGCGGACTTGCGGGAATTGGTGGGCATGTCGCTGTCAGGCGAGTTCGTCATCGAAGATGTCCTCGATCGCAAGATTGAAGAGGCGCGCAATGCGGAAGGCGAGGGGGAGCGAGGGGTCGTGCTTGCCGGTCTCGATCGCGTTCACCGCCTGGCGCGAGACGTCGAGATATTCGGCCAGCTGCGCCTGGCTCCAGCTGCGTTCCGCGCGCAGGACCTTGAGGCGGTTCTTCAAGGTCGTCTCACCACAGCTGTGAAAGAAGTGGCGGAATCCAAAGTGCGACGGCGATGAACACGATCGTCAGCGTGGTGCGCTTGTCTTTGGCGCTGGGCTGCGCGGTTCCCCAGAGCAGGACCTTGCGCTTCTCGCCAAGGTCCATTTCGCTCCAGCGCTGCTTCATCTCGGTGACGGTCATGGTCTCGTTCTCCTGACACTATGTAAGGTATGCCTGACTTTATGTCGTTGATTCGCGACAATGTCAAGAAGACCTGACATGATCGTTCGGCATGGCCGGTGGTCGAACAGCCGGGTCAACTCTGCTTGTGTGCCGCGTTGCGCAGTTGATTTGCCGCGGCGCATCCGCCATGGGCCAAGCCGTCAACCACGACGCCAGAACAGTCACGGAAAAACGATGTCGACCGCTGCCAAAACGAACGCCGAGCAGCCGCTCAGCTTCCAGGACATGATCCTGACCCTCCACAACTACTGGAGCCGGCAGGGCTGTCTCATCCTCCAGCCTTACGACATGCGCGTGGGTGCGGGTACTTTCCACCCGGCCACGACCCTGCGCTCGCTTGGGCCCGAGCCCTGGAAGGCGGCCTACGTGCAACCTTCGCGCCGCCCGACCGACGGGCGCTACGGCGAGAATCCGAACCGCCTCCAGCACTACTACCAGTATCAGGTCGTGCTGAAGCCGAACCCGGAGAACCTGCAAGAGCTATATCTCGCCAGCCTCGCCGAGATCGGCATCGATCCGCTCGCACATGACATCCGTTTCGTCGAGGACGACTGGGAAAGCCCGACGCTGGGCGCCTGGGGTCTTGGCTGGGAGGTCTGGTGCGACGGCATGGAGGTGACGCAGTTCACCTATTTCCAGCAGGTCGGCGGCTATGACTGCAAGCCGGTCGCGGGCGAGCTGACCTACGGCCTCGAGCGCCTCGCGATGTACATTCAGGGCGTCGACTGGGTCTACGACCTCAAGTTCAACAACGAGGGCGTCTCCTACGGCGACGTGTTCCTCGCCAACGAGCAGCAGCAGTCGAAGTACAACTTCGAGATTGCCGACACCGATGCGCTGTTCGCCGGGTTCAAGGCCGCAGAGGCCGAGAGCCAGCGCTGCATTGAGGCGAAGATCCCGCTTGCCGCCTACGATCAGGCGATCGAGGCCAGCCACCTGTTCAACCTGCTGCAGGCGCGCGGGGTGATCTCGGTGCAGGAGCGTGCGAGCTACATCGGGCGCGTGCGCGACCTCGCCAAGGGGGCCTGCGCCTCGTACATCGAGGTCAATTCCGAGCGCTGGCACCGCGATTTCCCGGGGTGGAGTGCGTAACATGACCGATTTTCTGCTCGAACTGCGCTCCGAGGAAATTCCCGCCCGCATGCAGGCCGGCGCCCGCGCCGACCTCGAGAAGCTCTTCCGCAAGGAAATGGACGCGGCTGGCGTCGCGCTCGGGTCGATCACCGTGTGGTCGACCCCGCGCCGTCTCGCGCTGATTGCGCACGAACTGCCGCTCGAGACGGCAGCGGTGCGCGAGGAGACTAAGGGCCCCGCGACCAGCGCCCCCGAACAGGCGCTCGAAGGCTTCCTGCGCAAGACCGGCCTCACCAAGGACCAGCTCGAGGTCCGCGAGATCAAGGGCAAGGAGACCTGGTTCGCGGTTGTCGAGAAGCCGGGTCGTGCGGTGAAGGACGTGCTTGCCGAGGCGATCCCTGCGATCATCCGCGCCTTCCCATGGCCCAAGTCGCAGCGCTGGGGCGCGGCCTCGCTCAGCCCCGAATCGCTGCGCTGGGTACGCCCGCTCTCGGGCATCGTCGCGATCCTCGGCGAAGACCTCGTCGAGTGCGAGATCGGCGGCATCGCCTCGGGCTACGCCACGCGCGGCCACCGCTTCCACGCGCCGGGCGAAATCACCATCGGCGGCGCGCATGACTATGCGCGCAAGCTCTCGGCCTGCCACGTGATCGTCGATCACGAGGAGCGCCAGAACCTCATCCGCGACGAGGCGCGCAATGCCGCCGCCGCCGCTGGCCTGACGCTGGTCGAGGACGAGGGCCTCGTGATCGAGAATGCGGGCCTCACCGAATGGCCGGTGCCGCTGCTCGGCCGCTTCGACGAGGATTTCCTCGAGGTGCCGCCCGAGACAATCCAGCTCACCGCGCGCGTCAACCAGAAGTACTTCGTGTGCGAGAAGGACGGCAAGCTTGCCGACGCCTTCGTGTGCACCGCGAATATCGACGCCACCGACGGCGGCGAGGGCATCGTCGCGGGCAACCGCAAGGTGCTCGCCGCGCGTCTGTCCGATGCGCGCTTCTTCTGGCAGCAGGACCGCAAGACCAGGCTTTCGGTCCATGCCGAGAAGCTGGCGCGCATCACCTTCCACGAGAAGCTGGGCACCGTTGCCGACAAGGTCGAGCGCGTCGCCAAGCTGGCCGAATGGCTGGCTGCAGAGGGCATCGTGCCCGATTGCGACCCCGCGCTCGCGCGCAAGGCTGCGGAGCTGTGCAAGGCCGATCTCGTCACCGAAATGGTCGGCGAGTTCCCAGAGTTGCAGGGCCTGATGGGTGGCTATTACGCTCGCGCCGAGGGTCTGGGCGATGCCGTCGCCGACGCGATCCGCGACCACTACAGGCCGGTCGGCGCCGGTGATGACGTTCCGACCGCTCCAGTCTCCGTGGCGGTGGCGCTGGCGGACAAGCTCGATACGCTGCGCAGCTTCTTCGCCATCGACGAGAAGCCCACCGGATCGAAGGATCCCTTTGCGCTGCGCCGTGCAGCGCTGGGCATCATCCGTCTGATCACCGAAAACGACTTGCGCTTCGGCGTGGCCGAAGGCGAACTGCTCGACTTCTTCGCCGACCGTCTCAAGGTCCAGCAGAAGGAAGCAGGCGTTCGCCACGATCTGATCGACGCGGTCTTCGCGCTCGGCGGTGAGGATGATCTGGTGCGCCTGCTTGCGCGGGTCCACGCGCTTCAGGCTTTCGTCCAGACCGATGACGGGGCGAACCTGCTGGCGGGCTACAAGCGTGCCAACAACATCCTCAAGAAGGAGGACTTCGACGCCGACGGTATCGAGCATACCGGCGACGAGGACCCGCTCGAGAACGTCGACGATCCGGACATGGCCGAGGTCTACGCCGCGCGTACGGTGGCCGACTACACGCCCGAGCCCGCCGAGCAGGCCCTGCGCGACGCGCTCGATGGTGCAGCGCCGAAGGCGAGCGCCGCGATCGAGGCCGAGGACTTTGCCGGCGCAATGGCCGCGCTGGCCTCGCTCAGGGCTCCGATCGACGCGTTTTTCAATGACGTGACGGTGAACGACAGTGATCCGGTGAAGCGCAAGGAACGTCTGGGCCTGCTCGGTCGTTTCCGTGCTGCAGTGCACAAGGTGGCTGACTTCTCCCGGATCGAAGGCTAGTATTTCGCCCGGCCTGGAGGAGGGCCGGAAGTAAAGAGGAAAGCCAAGTATAATGACAAGGCAGGTCTACACGTTCGGTGGTGGCGCAAAGCACGAAGATGCACGCGCCAAGGACAAGGTGATTACCGGCGGCAAGGGCGCCAACCTTTCCGAGATGGCCGGGATCGGGCTTCCGGTTCCCCCCGGTTTCACCATCACCACCGAAGAATGCGTGAAGTACCTTGCCGAGGGCGGCGACTTCTCGGACGCCCTGCGCGCCGACGTCGCCGAAGCCCTGACCCATATCGAAAAGACCGTGGGCAAGAGCTTCGGCTCGGCCGCCGACCCGCTGCTGGTTTCGGTCCGCTCGGGCGCGCGCGTCTCGATGCCGGGCATGATGGACACCGTGCTCAACCTCGGTCTCAACGACGAGACGGTCGAGGGGCTGGCCTCGGTCGCGGGTGACGAGCGGTTTGCCTGGGATTCCTACCGCCGCTTCATCCAGATGTATTCCGATGTCGTTCTCGGCCTCGATCACGGCCGATTCGAGGAAGCGCTCGAGATCGCCAAGGAAGACAACGGCTACATGAACGACGTCGAGATGAGCGCCGACAACTGGCGCGCGATCGTCAAGGAATACAAGGCGATCGTTCAGGACGAGCAGGGCGCGCCGTTCCCGCAGGACGTGCACGAGCAGCTCTGGGGCGCGATCCGCGCGGTATTCGACAGCTGGGATTCGGACCGCGCCAAGGTCTATCGTCGCCTCAACGACATTCCCGGCGACTGGGGCACCGCGGTCAACGTTCAGGCCATGGTCTTCGGTAACATGGGCGAGACCTCGGCAACGGGCGTCGCCTTCACCCGCGACCCCGCGACCGGCGAGAAGGCCTACTATGGCGAATGGCTCGTCAACGCGCAGGGCGAGGACGTCGTCGCCGGCATCCGCACCCCGCAGTACCTGACCAAGGCCGCGCGCGAAGGCGCAGGCGCTACCGCTCCTTCGATGGAAGAGGCGATGCCCGAGGCCTATGGCGAGCTTGCCGCGGTGTTCGAGCTGCTCGAGAAGCACTACCGCGACATGCAGGACATCGAGTTCACCGTCGAGCGCGGCAAGCTCTGGATGCTCCAGACCCGTTCGGGCAAGCGCACCGCCAAGGCCGCGCTCAAGATGGCGGTCGAGATGGTCGAGGAAGGCCTGATCGACGAGGCGACTGCGATCAAGCGCGTCGATCCGATGGCGCTCGACCAGCTGCTGCACCCCACGCTCGATCCCGAAGCCGATCGCGACGTGCTGGGCAAGGGCCTGCCCGCCTCGCCGGGCGCTGCCTCGGGCCAGATCGTGCTCGATGCCGACACTGCCGAGAAGCGTAGCGAGATGGGCGATGCGGTCATCCTCGTGCGCGTCGAGACCAGCCCCGAAGACATCCACGGCATGCATGCGGCCAAGGGCATCCTCACCGCGCGCGGCGGCATGACCAGCCACGCCGCAGTGGTTGCGCGTGGCATGGGCCGTCCTTGCGTCTCGGGCGCTTCGGGCCTCTCGATCGACATGAAGTCGCGCACCCTGCGCATGGGCAAGCGCGAGCTCAAGGAAGGCGATGTGATCACTCTCGATGGCGCGACCGGCCAGATCATGGCGGGCGAAGTCCCGACCATCGAGCCCGAGCTTGCCGGTGACTTCGGCACGCTGATGGAGTGGGCCGACAAGCACCGCCGCATGAAGGTGCGCACCAACGCCGAGACCCCGGCGGACTGCAAGATGGCCCGCCAGTTCGGCGCCGAGGGCATCGGCCTGTGCCGTACCGAGCACATGTTCTTCGATGCCGACCGCATCTCGGCCGTGCGCCAGATGATCCTCGCCGAGGACGAGGCCGGTCGCCGCGCTGCGCTTGCCAAGCTGCTGCCCGAGCAGCGCGCAGACTTCCACGCGATCTTCGACGTGATGGCGGGCCTGCCGGTCACCATCCGCCTGCTCGATCCGCCGCTCCACGAGTTCCTGCCGCAGGGCGACGAGGAATTTGCGGACCTGTCCGAGCACATCGGCATCGGCGTCGACACGCTCAAGCGCCGCGCGGACGAGCTGCACGAACTGAACCCGATGCTCGGTCACCGTGGCTGCCGTCTGGGCATCACCTTCCCCGAGATCTACGAGATGCAGGCGCGCGCCATCTTCGAGGCTGCCTGCGACGTGGCCGAGGCTTCGGGCGCAGCGCCCGTTCCCGAGGTGATGATCCCGCTGGTGGGCACGCGCAAGGAACTCTCGATCCTCAAGAAGGTCGTCGACGAAACCGCCGCTGCAGTTTTCGCCGAAAAGGGCCGCACGCTCGAATATATCGTCGGTACCATGATCGAGCTGCCCCGCGCAGCGCTGATGGCTGGCGAGATTGCCGAGGATGCGCGCTTCTTCTCGTTCGGCACCAACGACCTCACCCAGACCACGCTGGGCGTCAGCCGCGACGATGCGGGCCGCTTCCTCAGCCCCTATGTCGAGAAGGGCATCTACCCGCGCGATCCGTTCGTCAGCCTCGACATCGAGGGTGTCGGCCAGCTCGTGCAGCTCGGGGCCGAGCGCGGCCGCGCAACCCGCGCCGACCTCAAGCTGGGCATCTGCGGTGAGCACGGCGGCGATCCGGCCTCGATCGCGTTCTGCGAGAAGGTCGGGCTCGACTACGTCAGTGCCTCGCCCTTCCGCGTGCCGATCGCGCGCCTCGCAGCCGCGCAGGCAGCGCTGGGCTGATAGCTGACAGTCCGGGACGGGACTGCCAATGCAGCCCGTCCGGGACGAACGAGACATCTGACCGGTTCGATCGCGGTCCGGCGGGCAATGCTCGCCGGGCCGCGATGCGTTTCAGCGCTTCCAGCCCGAAAGCGTAAGGATCTCGAAGGTCTCGACGCTGCGTCCATTCTCGCCTGCAGCGGCGAACGTCTCGCGCGCGCGTTGCATGCCGGCCTTGCCGATGGCGGGGCCTGGATCGGCAAGCACGTTGCCCAGCCCCTGCGCACGCAGGTCCCCTATCAGCCGTTCGAGACTGCGAAAGGCAACCTTGAGCGGGCGCTGGTCGACCACCGGGTCGGCGAAGAGCGCGCGTTGCAGCAACTGCGCGCCGGAGCGCACGTCGACGGCAGGATGCAGTCGCGGGGCAGGACGCTCGCCATCGGCGGCCAGCATCGCGTCGCGCAGCAGCGGCAGGCTTCCGGCCGAGGAGAAGCTGGCGATGAGCATCCCATCCTTGTGGAGCGCACGACGCAGGTGGATCAGCGCGCCGGGCAGGTCGTTGACCGTGTCGAGCGTGCCGAAGCTGGCGATGAGGTCGTAGGCATCCTCGTGATGCGGCAGTTCCTCGTCGAAGCCGTCTGCCGGATCGGTCTCTTCGACCGCGCAGCCACGCGCCTCGAGTAGGGGCTTGAGCGTCCCGGTGTAGTCGCCCACCACCAGCGCACTCTTCGGCTCGAAGCGCAGGAAGTCGAGCCGCTCGAGCACGTCCTCGACCATGTCCTCGACCATGTAGCGCGCGGCGTCCGGCTGTGCCTGGAGGCGGCGCAGACGCTTGCGCGCGGCGATGCGGCGCTCGGGCGAGAAGATTCGGGGTGCGGTACGCGGGGGATTGCTGGCCATCGCGCTCCACTGCCCGTCTCGTTAAATGCTTGCAACAGCTTGTCGGCGAAAGCGCCCGGTGTTGCAATCAACGCATGCGTGCAAGGCAGGTCCTCGATCCGGTCATAGATCTCGTGTTTCCGCCGCGCTGCCCGGTCTGCGGCGATGCGATCGCTGCGCAGACCGGTATCTGCGCAGCGTGCTGGATGGACATGGTCATGCCCGGAGAGCCTGCCTGCGCCAGCTGTTCGCGGCCCCTGTCCGAAGTTGCCTTCGGGCAGGGCATGCAATGTGGCTCCTGTCTCGCAAAGCCGCCGCGTCATGACGGGATCGCCGCGGCCACGCTCTATACCGAGCCGTCGCGCAAGCTCGTGCTCTCGCTCAAGCATGGCAGGCGCATTGCCCTTGCGCCGGTGATGGCACGGCTTATCGCTGCCGGCCTTGACCGGGTCGGGCCGGACTGGATCGTGGTGCCCGTGCCGCTCCACCGCTGGCGATTGTGGCAGCGTGGCTTCAACCAGGCAGCCGAGATCGGGCGGGCGCTCGCGCGGCTTCGCGGTGCGCAACTGATGGTCGCGGGTCTTGAGCGGCGCAAGGCGACCCCCTCGCTCGGCGGCCTCGGCAAGAAGGCGCGCAAGCGGGCGCTGGTAGGCGCGATATCGGTGCCCGACCGGATGAAGCCGAGGATCAAGGGCGCGCGGGTCGTGCTGGTGGACGACGTGCTGACCTCGGGCGCGACGAGCAATGCTTGTGTCTCGGCTCTCAAGCGGGCCGGTGCCAGTGAAGTCGTGATCGCCTGCTTCGCGCGGGTCATCGACTGAGAGGCGAGCAGAACCGCACTGCCATCAATCTGCAATAGTTTGCAGCCAAGACGCGCGCGTACCGATGCGTATCGCGGATACGAAAACGCCCGGAGCGATGAAACTCCGGGCGTCCTCGTGACGAAACTGTTGGACCCTGTAACCAGTTCGGCAACCCCCTGAAGCTGCCTGGCCCTATCCCTCATCGCGCTTGTCCGTCGAGACGGTCGGCACGGTATTCTCCCTGAACCGTGGCGCTTGTGTGTCAGCGACCTGTGGTCAGAAGCAGCCCCCCAGCTGCGCATCCTTCATCGGCCGGAACAGCCGCGATGAAAAGAGCCATTGCATCGGCTTGTGGATTTTGGTTACCGGCTGTTGTCTTGTTGCAACAATCGAATCCCGTGATCGAGAATTGAGGAAAGTTCCGCAAATGACCGAGGTTTCAAAGGCCGAACGCGAGCTGGGAAGTGCCTTCTTGCCACGTTTCGATGCCGCGGGGCTGGTCATCGCCATCGCCGTCGACGCTGCCACGAAAGACATCCTGATGGTCGCCTTCATGGACCGCGAGGCGCTCGACAAGACGCTCGAGACGGGACTGGCCCATTTCCATTCGCGCTCGCGGGGCAAGCTGTGGCTCAAGGGGGAGACCTCGGGACACTTCCTGCGGGTGCAGGAAATGCGCGTCGATTGCGATCAGGACGCACTCCAGCTGACCGTCATTCCCGAGGGGCCGGCTTGCCACACTGGCGCGCGCAGCTGCTTCTATCGCCGCCTCGACGGCGACACGCTCGTTCGCATCGAAGAGTAAATTCTTAGGTCCGGGAGAAGAGGGCTTCTTCCAGGAAAGCCGTCATTGCGTTCCAGGACTGGCGGTCGGCGCTGGCATCGTAGGTCACGGCGGTGAGGTCGCGTTCGTCGCTTGCCGGATCGGTGAAGCCGTGGCGGACACCCGAATAGGCGTGGAAATGCCAGTCGGCGCCGGCCGCGTCCATTTCCTCCCAGAAGGCCATGACTTGCGCGCGCGGGACCATGGGGTCGGCATCGCCATGGCATACCAGGAGGCGCGCCGCGACCTTGCCCGGTTCGGCACGTGCGCCGGTGGAAAGCAGCCCGTGGAAGCTGACGGCGGCGCGCAAGGGCTGGCCGTCGCGCGCGGCTTCGAGTGCGGCCTGTCCGCCCATGCAATAGCCGATCGCGCCCAGCGGCAGGCCGGCACATTCGGGCAGGGCGCGCAGGGCCTCGATCGCAGCGCCGATGCGCCCGCGATAGTGAGCGGTATTCTCGCGCAGCGTCGCGGCCAGAGCCTGTGCGGCAGTGAAATCGCGCACAGACTCACCATAGAAATCGGCGATCAGCACGATGTACCCGAGGTCGGCGAGCATCTTTGCCCGGCGTTCCATCGCCGCATTGACGTTGACGATGGTGGGGTAGAGCACGATTGCGGCGCGCGCAGCACCGACCGGGCGGACGAGCCACCCGGTCAGCTGCGCTTTACTGTCGCCACCCGCGTTGCTGTAACCGAGCGGTTCGAGCGCGCTCATTCGGGCAGGAAGTCGGGGACCGAGAGGTAACGCTCGCCGGTGTCGTAGTTGAAGCCGAGGACGCGGCTTCCGGCAGGCATGTCCTTGAGCTTCTCGGCGATGGCCGCCAGCGTCGCGCCGGAGCTGATGCCGACGAGCATGCCTTCCTTCGTCGCGCTCAGACGCGCCATTTCCTTGGCCGCGGCGGCATCGACCTTGATCGCGCCGTCAATCGACTTGGTATGCAGGTTGGAAGGAATGAAGCCTGCGCCGATGCCCTGGATCGGGTGCGGGCCGGGCTGGCCGCCCGAGATGACCGGCGAGAGTTCGGGCTCGACCGCATAGGCCTTCATGTCAGGCCACTGCGCCTTGAGCGCTTCGGCGCAGCCGGTGAGGTGACCGCCGGTGCCAACGCCAGTGACGAGCGCGTCGAGCGGTGTATCGGCGAAGTCCGCGAGGATCTCGCGCGCGGTGGTGCGCGCGTGGATATCGGGGTTGGCGGGGTTGTCGAACTGCTGCGGCATCCATGCGCCCTCAGTCTCTTCGACCAGCTCGCGGGCACGCTCGATGGCGCCCTTCATGCCCTTCTCGCGCGGGGTCAGGTCGAAGCTCGCGCCGTAGGCGAGCATCAGGCGGCGGCGCTCGATCGACATCGATTCGGGCATGACGAGCACGAGCTTGTAGCCCTTGACCGCAGCGACCATGGCAAGCCCGATCCCGGTGTTGCCCGAGGTCGGCTCGATGATCGTTCCGCCCGGCTTGAGGCTGCCATCGGCCTCTGCCGCCTCGATCATGGCGAGCGCGATGCGATCCTTGATCGAGCCGCCCGGGTTGGTGCGCTCGGCCTTGATCCAGACCTCGTGGTCGGGAAACAGGCGGGCGAGCCTCACGTGCGGGGTGTTGCCGATGGTGGCGAGAATGCTGTCAGCCTTCATGGGTCAGGTTGCCTCTCTCGGATATGCAGGTTCGAACGTGCGGGCGCGGCGGATCTCGGGAAAGATCACGGCCCAGATTGCGGTAACGAATATGGCCCCGGCGCCGCCGAAAACAACTGCGCCCGTCGCGCCGAGCAGGGCCGCGGCAATGCCCGACTGCATCTCGCCCAGTTCGTTGGATGCCGAGATGGCAAGGCCCGAGATCGCCGAGACACGCCCGCGCTTGTCATCGGGCGTGCGCAACTGGACCAGCGATCCGCGCACGAACATCGAGACCATGTCGGCGGCACCCAGCAGTGCGAGGAACACCAGCGAGAGCGCGAAGTCGCGCGAAAGGCCGAAGGCCAGTGTCGCCGCGCCGTAGGCCGCGACCGACCAGAGCATCTTCGCGCCCACCTCTTTCGAGAGGGGCTTGAACGAGAGGATGACGCCCACGACGGCTGCACCTGCAGCTGTTGCGGCGCGCATCTCGCCAAGGCCCTCGGGGCCGACGTGGAGGATGTCGCGGGCAAAGACCGGAAGCAGAGCGGTGGCACCGCCGAGCAGGACCGCGAAAAGGTCGAGCGAGATGCACCCGAAGAGGAAACGCTCCTTCCAGATGAAGTGAAACCCGTCGATTATCTGGCGCACCGGATGTGCCTTGCGCGCGTCTGCGTGCAGGGGCGGCATGTTGCGGATCGAGAGGACCGCGATGCCCGCGACGATCTCGGCTGCGGCAGAGATGGTGTAGGGCGAGGGGCGATCCCAGGCGAAGAGGTAGCCCGCCACGGCCGGTCCGAAAATGACGCCGATCTGCATCGCCATCGAGTTGAGCGCGATGGCCTTGGGAATGAGCGCCGTGGGCACGATGTTCGGGGCGATCGCGCCCATCGCCGGGCGCACGAAGACGCGCACCGTGCCGTGAAGGACGCCGAAGGCGTAGAGCACAGGCAGGTTGCGCAGTTCTATCGCGGTAGTGACCGCAAGGCCGATCGCGACAAACGCGTCGAGGAAGGCCGCCGTACCAGCCAGCTTGCGCCGGTCCATGCGGTCGGCGAGCACACCTGCGACGGGCGTCAGCAGGAAGATCGGGACGAACTGCGCGAAGCCGAGCAGGCCGAGCTGGAACGAGGCTTCGCCGATGGTCATGCCGTAGTCGGCACGCGCCACGTCGTAGAGCTGGTAACCGATGATCACGACCATGCCGGTCGAGGCGAGCACCGCGCAGAAGCGGGCGAGCCAGAACCGGCGATAGTCCGCGATCTGGAGCGGCGATGTGGGGGGAGGGGCTGTCTTGGTCACGGAACGCTGCATGGCAGTGAGGCAAGAGATTGCCAAGCCATGCAGCGTTTTATCCTTAGTAGGTGATCTTTGCCGTGACGCGCACGTCACGTCCGGCGATGGGCATGAAGTCGCTGGTATAGGACGCCGAACGGCGACCCACGACGTCGAACAGGTTGTTCGCTGCCAGCATCAGCGTGACCGGACCTTCTTCGCCCATGGGATGCCAGTCGGCACTCAGGTTGACGAGAGTGAAGTCGTCGGTCGCATTCTCGTAAGTGCCGACACGGTTCTGCTCGGCATTCCATTCGACTTCTCCGCGAAGGTGCAGCGCGCCCAGCATCAGATCGGTGCCACCGCGAATACGCAGCGGCGGGATGCGCGGGGCGGGGCCGATGTCATCGAGGCTGGCATGGGTGTAGTCCGAGGTCGCATCGATGCTCCACTGGCCACCGTCCCACTGCATCGCCTGGAAGCTGGCCTGGGCCTCGAAGCCTTTGAACAGCGCGCTCGCCTCGGTGTACTGGTAGACAGGCTGCTCATCGACTTCGTCGCCGGTTGCGACCGAGGCGATGTAATTGCCGAAATCGGTGACGTAGCCGGTCAGCGAGACCTCGAAGCGGGGGCTCGAGTAGCGCACGAAGGCCTCGCCGCCATTGCTGCGCTCGATGCCCAAGGTACGGTCGCCCAGTTCGTAGGCCTGCGTCGCGACGTGGATGCCGTCGCTGAGCAGTTCCTCGGGCGAGGGCGCGCGCTCGCCGTGGATGAAGTTGGCGCCAAGCGTCAGGCCGGTGCCCGACTTCCAGCTCAGGCCCGCAGCGCCCGACCACAGGTCGTAGGAACGATCGAAGCTCATCGAGCGCGAGGAGACGCTCGAGGTTTCGTAGCGGCCCGAAGCGTCGGCGGTGAAGCCAGAGCCGAGCCCGAGCGACTGCAGCGTGAAGAGGCCGAAACGCTCGATCTGGTAGTCGGGGACGACCGCTTCAGGGCCGTTTACGTTCATCTTGCGCCAGAAGTACTGCGCGCCGCTGCGTCCGCGCCAGCCACCGCGGTCGTTCTGGACGAGATCGGCGCGGGTCTCGATCGCCTGGCTGTCGAAGATCGTGCCGGTTTCCTCGCCCTCGTATTCGGTATGGGTGTAGTCCGAATAGCCGCCACGCAGCTGCAGGCTCTTGAACAGGCCACCCAGAATGAGTTCGCCGCGAAGGTCGAAGCGGTTCTGGACAAGGTCGATCGTCACCGGCTCCTCGCCATGGTCGTGCCCGGCGTGATCGTCGTGGTCGTCATGATCATCATGGTCGTCGTCCGCGTGGCCGTGCGGGTCCTCGAAGGCGGGCCTTGCCGGGATACCGTAACGCGAATCGTAGCGCTGATAGGAAATGCCGAGGCTGCCGCCTGCGTCGATGAAGGCCAGGCCCGCGCCGACGGTATAGGTGCGCGCAGCCGTGTTGGGCGCGCGACCGCTGCGACCGGCCTCTTCGAACAGCTCGTTAGCCTCGTCGGTCTCGCCTTCTTCGGCGAGGTGTTCGGCAGCATGTTCCATCTCGCCGCGCAGCGCCGGTGAATAGAGATCGCCGCCGATGCGCAGGTCATCGCTTTTGCGCCAGGAGCCATCGACGTGCGCCACGAAGCGCTCGCCCAGCGGCACGTCGATCTTGCCTGCAAACATGCGCTCGTCTGCGGCTGTGCCGTAGCTGCCGATGCCGGTCGCGGTGATGCGCTGGGGGACCGAGCGCGGAATGCGCGTGTCGATGGCATTGACCGCGCCGCCGATGGCGTTGCCGCCGTAGAGAAGCACCGAGGGTCCATGGAATACGTCGATGTGATCGACGGTGAGGGCGTCGAAGACAACCGCATGGTCTACCGAGACGTTGGATGCGTCGAGCGAGCCGAGGCCATCGGTCATTACGCGGATGCGATCACCGCTGAAGCCGCGCAGGACGGGGCGCGAGGCACCCGGGGCAAAGCTCGTCGAGGCGACGCCCGGCAGGCCCTCGAGAATGTCGCCGATCTGGGCGCGGTTGGCCGCAACCAGGTTGTCGCCGCCGATGCTGGCGGTCGCGGCGAGCAGGCCGAAGTCCGTCGGCGGGTGACCGACCACCACAATGTCGTTGCCAGAGTCCTGCGGAGAGGGCCCGTGGGCCGGGGTTTCCTGCTTGTCGGCCGCCTGCCCCTGGGCATGGACCTGCGGTGCAAGGACGAGCATCGCGGCAAGAATGGAAAGGGATGTCGAGGTTCGCGAAACGGCGAATCGGGGGGAGGCTGTGTTCATGGCGACCGGCTAATTGTTATGATATAATATATCAACCGGAAAATGCTTAGACTTGGCCCTGCGTCGCATGCGGATCGGCTCCAGCTGGCAAGCGCCCACGGCAAAATCCCCCCGCGCCGCTGGCACGAAGGGCAAATTCGATGAGATACAAAGGGTTCGGTCGGCTTGTGTCGCCTGTTAGCGACGCGGGCGCAGGCGCGAATTGGGCTGGATGGTCTCGACCAGCTTGAGGAAGTCGTCGATGCGAATGATGCGCTCGAACTGGAATCCGGCGCGGCCCTCGTGCGCCCAGATCAGGTGGCTCTCGATCCGGCCGATCACCGGCAGGCGCATGACGAGCCGCTCGCCCCGGTCCATCTCGGTGTTCTCCTGGACCATGAAGCCCTGCGCGGAGATATTGACGATATGCAGGTGGACGTCGCCCAGCGCGCGATGTTCGGCTATCACCTTATAATCGACCGGATGGCGCGCCGCGCGCCGCTTGTCGGTTACAGTGAGCTGGGCTCCTGCGGACATTCTTGCTTGCCTTTTTGTTGTGGACCTCAGGCACGCAACAATGGGGCAAAATGGCAAACAAGCCGTTAATCAGAACGACCCGTGCGGTGTCCTATCTTGGCACGTGCACGGGTCGTCCGATGTTACATACCCTTGAGAAGACCGTGCTTTTTCTTCCCGAGGCTGAGCCTACGGGTTTCGCCGGGGGCAACCGCGATCAGATGGCCGGGATCGTCCATGGCGACGTCGTCGAGACGCACCGCGCCTTCGCCGATCTTGCGCTTGGCCTCGCCGTTCGAGGCGGTGAAGCCCAGCGCCGTGCAGGCCGCGCCCAGGCGGATGCCTTCGCCGGTAACCTCTATCGTGGGCAGGTCTTCGCCCAGTCCGCCGCCCGCGAAAGTCTCGCGCGCGGTTGCCTCGGCAGCGCGGGCGGCCTCCTCGCCGCGGCAGAGCCGGGTCGCCTCGTTGGCGAGGATGACCTTGGCATCGTTGATCGCGCTGCCCTCGAGCGCTTCGAGGCGCGCGATCTCGTCGAGCGGCAGGTCGGTGAACAGGCGCATGAACTTGCCTACGTCGCGGTCGTCGCAATTACGCCAGAACTGCCAGTAGGCGTAGGCCGGCAGGGCTTCCTCGTTGAGCCAGACCGCGCCCGATACCGACTTGCCCATCTTGGTGCCGTCAGCCTTGGTGATCAGCGGCGTGGTCAGGCCGAAGACCTCGGTCGAATCCATCCGGCGTGCCAGTTCGACGCCGTTGACGATGTTGCCCCACTGGTCCGAGCCGCCCATCTGCAGGCGTACGCCCATCTCCTGCGAGAGGTGACGGAAGTCGTAGCCCTGCAGGATCATGTAGTTGAACTCGAGGAAGGTCATCGGCTGCTCGCGCTCGAGGCGCAGCTTGACCGAATCAAAGCTGAGCATGCGGTTCACGGTGAAGTGCGTGCCCACGCGCTGCAGCATCTCGATGTAGCCGATTTTGCCCAGCCAGTCGTGGTTGTTGACCATGACCGCATCGGTCGGGCCGTCGCCGAAGGTGAGGAAGCGCTCGAAGGCGGTGCGGATCGAGGCGATGTTGGCCTCGATCTGCTCGTCCGAGAGCATCTTGCGCACTTCGTCCTTGCCGGTGGGGTCGCCGATGCGGGTGGTGCCCCCGCCCATCAGCACGACCGGCTTGTGCCCGGCCTGCTGGAGGCGGCGCAGCAGCATGATCGACACGAGGTTGCCGACATGGAGCGAGGAGGCGGTGGCATCGAAGCCTACATAGGCCGGCACGGTCTGCTTCTCGGCGAGGGCGTCGAGGCCCCCGGCATCGGTCACCTGGTGGATGTAGCCGCGTTCGTCGAGCAGGCGGAGCAGGGAAGATCTGTAGGTCATGGCCCAATCTGGAAATGGATGCGTCCCATGAGGCGGGGACGGTGCGCCGTTGCGGGCGCGTAGCACGGAGCTTGCGTGAAACAAAGCAAGGAGGCGCGCTTCACCGCATGGCTGGGGGTTGAGGCGTGGCGATGGTTGCCACGCCATGATGGCGGCGGCACGCTCGATGGCATGGAAGAGCTTACCCCACACCCTTCGCAGGCCCCCGAGACGATCCGCTCGGTCAAGGCCCGTATCATCGGCCGCGATGCCCAGTGGCTGCGCGTGCGCTGGAACATCCTCGGGGCGGGCAAGCTCGTCGTCCCGCCGTTTGCCGGGCGTGGCCGCGCCGACGGGCTGTGGCAGACGACCTGCTTCGAGATGTTCGTGATGCCCGGTGAGGGGCCTGGCTATAGCGAATTCAACCTCTCGCCTTCCGAGCGCTGGAACGCCTACGACTTCACCGCAAGGCGCGAGGGCATGAGCGAGCGCCCCATGCCGCGCGAGCCCGAATGCACCATGCGCAAGGGCACCGACATGGCGATCTTCGATGCCGCGATCCCGGCTGCCGGACTCCCCGAAGGCGACTGGCTCTGCGGTTTCACCGCAGTGCTCGAGGAAGAGGGCGGCACGCGCAGCTACTGGGCGTTCGCACATGGCGGCGATGCGCCCGACTTTCACGATCCCGCTTGCTTCACTCTCGCGGTTGCGGCACCGAAGCCGGCATGACTACCGGTATCCAATTCGGCATCGATCGCCTGCTGGCGGACCCTGACCTGCGCAAGCCTCTCGAGGGCAGGCGCGTCGCGCTCGTCGCGCATCCCGCCTCGGTCACTGCGGACCTGACCCATTCGCTCGACGCGCTGAACGCGGCCGGGGTCAACGTGACCTCCGCCTTCGGTCCGCAGCACGGGCTCAAGGGCGACAAGCAGGACAACATGGTCGAGACTGCCGACGAGACCGATCCGGTCCACGGCATCCCGGTGTTCAGCCTCTATGGCGAAGTGCGCAGGCCCTCGCAGGCGATGATGGATACCGCCGACGTGTTCCTGTTCGACCTGCAGGACCTTGGTTGCCGGATCTACACCTTCGTCACCACGCTGCTCTACATGCTCGAGGCGGCCGCCGCTTCGGGCAAGAGCGTGTGGGTGCTCGACCGCCCCAATCCCGCTGGACGCCCGATCGAGGGCACCAGCCTCCTGCCCGGGCATGAGAGCTTCGTTGGCGCGGGGCCGATGCCGATGCGCCACGGGCTGACGCTTGGCGAGATGGGCCACTGGTTCGTGCGCCACTTCGACCTCGACGTAGACTACCGCGTGATCGCGATGGAAGGCTGGGACCCCGAGACCGGCCCCGGCTTCGGCTGGCCCGAGGATCGCATCTGGATCAATCCCAGCCCGAATGCCGCGAACCTCAACATGGCCCGCGCCTATGCGGGAACGGTGATGATCGAGGGGGCGACGGTCTCCGAAGGGCGCGGCACCACGCGCCCGCTCGAGGTCCTGTTCGGAGCGCCCGACATCGACGCCGAGGCCGTTCTGACCCGGATGCGCGAGATCGCGCCCGCGTGGATGGAAGGCGCCGCGCTGCGTCCATGCTTCTTCGAGCCGACCTTCCACAAGCATGCCGGTACGCTGTGCAGCGCGCTCATGGTCCATGCCGAAGGCGGTTTCTACGATCACGCCTCGTTCAGGCCCTGGCGCCTGCAGGCGCTCGCCTTCAAGGCGATCCGCGACCTTGCACCCGACTATCCGCTCTGGCGCGACTTTCCCTACGAGTACGAATTCGAGCGCCTTGCGATCGACGTGATCAATGGTGGTCCGGCCCTGCGTGAATGGGTCGACAACCCCGCCGCGACACCTGCCGATCTCGACGCCCTTGCCGGGGCGGACGAGGCAGCATGGCGCGCTACGACGGCAGACCTGCTGCTCTACCCGCGCGCCGACTGAGGTCAGGCCGCGCCGGCAGGTTCGCCCAGCGCGTGCAGCGGTGCTGTATCGCCGAACAGATACGAAGTCATCGTCAAGGCACCATCAAGCGTGTCGTTGAACACGCCAACCTCGTCGCCTTCGAGCTTCGCGCCCAGTGCATAGAGCAGCGGCAGATAGTGCTCGGCGGAGTTGATTGCCTTGGCCGCAGCCTGGTCGCCAGGGGCGAAGCGGGTGAGCGCGGCGCGGTCGTCGGCAATTACTGCCCGGGTCACGCGCTGCTGGAATTCGCTCGCCCAGTCGGGGCGGGTGCCGTGGGTCGCGTGGTAGAGCCTGAGGTTGTGCACCACGTTACCGCTGCCCACGATCATCACGCCTTCACGGCGCAGCGGGGCGAGCCTTGCGGCGAGCTCGAGGTGTGCTTCGGCGCTCAGGGCATGGTTCACGCTCATCGCCACGACCGGGATGTCGGCTTCGGGAAAGAGAGGGCGCAGCACGCCCCAAACCCCGTGGTCGAAGCCCCAGGAGGCATCGCGTGTCACCGGCAGATCACCGCTCAGGGCATCGATCCGGTCAAGCAGATCGGGCGCACCGGACGCGGGGTACTGCATATCGTAGAGTTCCTGAGGGAACCCCCGGAAGTCATGGATCGTGCGCGGCCGGGCACCCGACGAGACATGCGTCGCCCCGTTCGTTTCCCAGTGCGCGGTAACGGTCAGGATCGCCTCGGGGCGCGGCAGCCGGGGGCCGAGCGCTTCGAGGAAGCGACGCTCGGGATTGTCGGTGATCATGGTCATCGGCGAGCCGTGACCGATGAACAGGGAGGGCATGGTCTGTGTCATGGCCTGCATGATGGGGCCAGAGCGCGCGCGCGACAATCGCACAATCCTGCATAGCGCCTATGCGCAAACGCAGGGCCTTGTCGCCTTCAGCTCTTCTTGCGCGTGAGAAAACGCATGGCCTCGTCCAGCCCGTCGAGGGTCAGCGGGTACATGGCATCGCCGACGAGCTCGCGCATCATCTGCGTCGAGCGCGTATAGGCCCAGTGTTCGCGCGGGACAGGGTTGAGCCAGACCGTCGCGGGATAAGTCTGGACCACCCGCTTGATCCAGGTCTCGCCGCTCTCCTCGTTCATATGCTCGACCGAACCGCCCGGATAGGCGATCTCGTAAGGGCTCATCGCGGCATCGCCGACGAAGATTACCTTGTAGTCGTGGCCGTACTTATGGAGGATATCCCAGGTCGGCGTGCGCTGCGACCAGCGGCGGCGGTTGTCCTTCCACACGCCTTCGTAGAGACAGTTGTGGAAGTAGAAGAACTCCATGTTCTTGAACTCGCCGGTCGCGGCGGAAAACAGGTTTTCGACCAGCTCGACGAAGGGATCCATCGATCCCCCGACGTCGAGGAAGAGCAGCACTTTGACCGCGTTGTGCCGTTCGGGCCGCATCCGGATGTCGAGCCAGCCCTGTTTCGCGGTCCCGGAGATCGTCTCCTCGAGGTCCAGCTCCTGCGCCGCGCCTTCGCGCGCAAAGCGGCGCAGGCGGCGCAGCGCGACCTTCATATTGCGCGTGCCCAGTTCGCGGCTGTTGTCGAGATTGGCGAACTCGCGCTTCTCCCAGACCTTGATCGCGCGCTTGTGCTGGCTCTTGCCGCCAATGCGCACGCCTTCAGGGTTATAGCCCGAGTGGCCGAACGGTGAGGTGCCGCCCGTTCCGATCCACTTGTTGCCGCCCGAGTGCTTCTCCTTCTGCTCCTCGAGCCGCTGCTTGAGCGTCTCCATGATCTCGTCCCACGAGCCCAGCGACTTGACCTGCTCCATCTCCTCCTCGGTGAAGTAGCGCTCGGCAAGGGCGCGCAGCCAGTCCTCGGGCACATCGACGGGCTGCTGTCCGTAATCGGAGAAGACACCGGCAAAGACCTTCTGGAAGACCTGGTCGAAGCGGTCGAGAAGCCCCTCGTCTTTCACGAAAGTAGCACGCGCGAGGTAATAGAAGGCTTCGGGCGTCTGCTCGATCACCTCGCGATCGAGAGCCTCGAGCAGGACGAGATGCTCCTTGAGCGAGGCCTGGATGCCCGCCGCACGCAGTTCGTCGATGAAGTTCAGGAGCATCAGTCGCTATCTTTCCCGCTTGTCGGCGAGGGGAGGTTTATCGTCGTCTCAGCAGCTCCGCGCGTCGCCGATGAGATCGGCTGGCCCTTGATGATCTGGGTCATGACCTGCTTTACCGATGGGAGCCGGGTGAAGCGCGGGTAGGCGTAGGCATGATCCACGGTGCGAACGATCATCTGGTAGGAAGGCGCGGAAGATTCGTTGACCAGGCCGGACAAGGTTTCCTCGCCCACGCTAGCCGTCATTCCGGCATCGCTGACGGCGACTATGTAGTGCTTGCGCGTGCCCTTCGAACGATAGACTCCGTAGTCCGCAGTCGAGGCAGGGTCACGGCACCAGTCGGCATCCTTGGCGGGGAGCGCGCCGCTGTCGTAGGTTTCATCCTTTGGAGCGGCGCCAATAGTCGCGCCAAGGAGCGCGTCCATCATCGTCGGCTTGTAGATCTTCGCTGTTTTCTGTGGGAGCGCGTTGTCGCATGCCTTGATGGCGTAGGCCTTGGCAGCGCCGATCGGGGCGTGTGGAGCGGAAAAGGCGGTGACGAAGGCTGACAGGCGGGTATCGAGATCAGCAGCCTGTAGACTGTGCGAGGTCATGCGCACCGCCAGCAGCCAGTCGGCGAAAGGGTAGATCGCGACGCCGGTAGAGCGCGCGCTCTCCCCCGAAAGAGGCGCAACGGTCCTTATCCCTGCATCGGGCTGGCCGCTTGGCGGGGTGAAGATCGTCGTATTTGCTGCCGCTGTACCCAGAGTGCCGAGTTTTCCGGAAGCCATCGTTGCAAGGATACGGTCGTGCCAGACGGAAGCATCGGCGAGGCCGGCGTGGAACAGGTAAACCGTTGCTTCGGTCTGCGTGGCCTCGTCGGAATAGGTCGAGGAAATGTCGAGCTGAGCCTTGCCGAGATCCTGTATTTCGAGCCGTGCGAAGCCGGCGACTTCGGGCTCGAAGGCGTAGCCCGTCAGGCCGTGGTACCATTCGGCATCGACCGGCGCGACGATGGGATCGCACAAGGCCGGGAGAGGCGTTGCCAAGGCAGCCGCTGCACACAAGCTCGCAAGGACGAGCCCTGAGCGCTGCTCTCGATGCTTCTTGCTCATGAACATGACGTTGCCTTCTTTTCCGGGATCGTGACAGCGAAGAGGCGCGGCATCGGGCGGTGAACTACCGCCACGAGCACGAAGGAAATGTACATCAGGAGGTACCAGGCCCCGAGTTTGCCAAAGTGCACCATTGACCATCCCGCGCGCTGGTCGGGGTAGGTCCAGGCCTGCGCGAAGGTGCCGAGGTTTTCGGCCAGCCAGATGAACAGGGCGACGAGGAACCAGCCGAGCAGCAGCGGCATCCAGCGATCCTCGCGCCAGACCCGGAACCAGATGCGTGTGCGCGCGAAGACGAGGGCGAGTGCTGCAAACAGCGCGATACGCACATCGGGCAGCCAGTGATGCGCAAAGAAGTTCACGTAGACCGCGATTGCCAGCACGAGGGTCGCCCAGCGCGGCGGGTAGGCAGTGAAGCGGAAGTCGAAGATGCGCCAGATACGCGCGATGTAGCTACCGACGGCGGCGTACATGAAGCCGGAAAAGAGCGGGACCGCACCGATCCGCAGCACCGCGTCGCCCGGATATTCCCAGGACCCTACCGCCGTCTTGAACAGTTCCATCACCGTGCCAACGAGATGAAACGCGAGGATCACCTTCGCCTCGTCGAGCGTCTCGAGGCGCAGCGCAAGCATGCCCAGCTGGATCGTGAGCGCGGCAAGGGTCAGGAAATCGTAGCGGGCGAGGGCGGCTCCCTCGGGATAGAACAAGTGCGTCGCGAGCAGCAGGGCCAGCATGAGGCCGCCGAACAGGCAGGCCCAGCCCTGCTTGAAGCCGAACAGCAGGAACTCGTAGAGCCATGCCCGCCAGCCCGGGCGCGGAGAGAAGGCTTCCAGCCGGTCCCTGACCGCGGCGAAGCGGGTATGTGCCTGCCCGGTGACGAACGGTTCCACCGCGCTCAGGACTTTGCCGGGCTGGGGGCAGGCTGCGTCGCGCAGGTCTCGATCCCCTCGGGGACTCTGGCCCAGGCGGGAGCCTGATCGAGCCAGATCGCCATGTCCGGGAAGAGGTCATGGTCACCGTCGAGAAAGCCGAGGCGCACCATCCACGAGCCCTGTCGCGCCGAATTGCGGCCGAAGATCGGGGTGCCGCATTCGGGACAGAAGCCCTGCTCGACGGTATTGCCGCTGTCTGCCTCGTAGCCGCTCCACTTTACCGCGCCGCGCAGGTCCATGGTGTCGGTGGCGAAGAGGGCATTGGTCGTGGGCCCACCTGCCGATGCCTTCTGGCACTTGCGACACCAGCACTGGCGCACGGCCATGGGTTCGCTGGCGAATGTCGCGGTGATCGCGCCGCAGTTGCACGAGCCTTCGTAAGGCGCGGACATCTCAGTTCCCCCTGCGCGCCATGAAGGCGAGGCGTTCGAACAGCATCACGTCCTGTTCGTTCTTGAGCAGTGCGCCGTGGAGTGGCGGGATCGCCTTGCCCGGCTCGCTGCTCTGCAGGACATCGAGCGGCATGTCCTCGTTCATAAGCAGCTTGAGCCAGTCGAGCAGTTCGCTGGTCGAAGGCTTCTTCTTGAGCCCGGGGACCTCGCGCAATTCGTAGAAGATCTCCATCGCGCGGCGCACCAGCGTCTTCTGGATGCCGGGGAAGTGGACATCGATGATCGCTTGCATCGTCTCGCGGTCGGGAAAGGAGATGTAGTGGAAGAAGCAGCGGCGCAGGAAGGCGTCGGGCAGGTCCTTCTCGTTGTTCGAGGTGATGACGACAATCGGGCGTTCCTTAGCCGCGACGTGTTCGCCGGTCTCGTAGACGTCGAAGGCCATGCGATCGAGTTCGGCGAGCAGGTCGTTGGGGAACTCGATGTCGGCCTTGTCGATCTCGTCGATCAGCAGGACCGGCAGGCGCTCGGAGGTGAAGGCCTCCCACAGCTTGCCCTTGCGGATGTAGTTGGCGATGTCGTGGACGCGCTCCTCGCCGAGCTGTCCGTCGCGCAGGCGCGCGACCGCATCGTACTCGTAGAGGCCCTGGTGCGCCTTGGTCGTCGACTTGACGTTCCAGGTGATCAATGGCGCATCGAGTGCGGCTGCGATCTGTTCGGCCAGCACGGTCTTGCCCGTGCCCGGCTCGCCCTTGACCAGCAACGGACGGCGCAGGAGCACGGCGGCATTGACCGCGACCTTGAGATCGTCGGTAGCGACATAGTCGCGGGTCCCTTCGAAGCGCTGCATGGGCCTTGTCTTTCCTCTCGATTGCTTCGGCCCGCGCCGGCCGAGGCGGCGGCGTAGCCATTTGAGGACAAGCTAGGTTTTGCGCCGCAGCATGGCAAGTGATGCGTGGCGGTGATGGACTTCGCCGCCGATGCGATGCAAGCAGGAGGACATGGGGGCTGCTTTCTTGCGCGATATGGACTGGCTGGGTGCCGAAAGGGCGCGCGGGTACCTGTGGGTGCTGGCCGTCCTGAACATCGCCATGCTCGCGATCCTGCTTACGACCTCGCATGGCGGGGTGGACGCCAACGGTTTTCTCATCGGCACCGACTTTATCAGTTTCTGGACCAGCGGGCAGATGCTGCACTCTGCGGGCAATCCTTATGACGGCGCCGCGCATATCGCCGCCCAGCGCGCCCTGCACGCATCGCCCGGCGCCTATACCGCGTTCTTCTACCCGCCCTCGTTCCTGCCGTTCTGCTGGCCGCTCGGCTGGCTCGGATACTTTCCGGCGCTGGGTCTCTGGCTGATTGCGACAGGCGCGCTCTTCGTCGCGGCACTGCGTGGGTGGTGGCGCGAGGCGGAGGCAGGTATTCCGTTCTGGCTCGCGCTCGCGGCTTATCCGGCCATGGCGATCGTGATCACGCACGGGCAGACTTCGTGGCTGGTTGGCGGACTGCTCGGGATCGGGCTGCTCAATGCGCGCACGAGGCCGGTCCTCGCGGGTATCTGCCTCGGCCTTGCCACCGTCAAGCCGCAGTTCGGCGTGCTCGTGCCGCTCGCGCTGCTCGCCTCGCGCGAGTGGAAGGTGGTGTTCGTCGCTGCGGGCACCGCCGTCGTGCTCGCGGCCTTGAGCGCACTCGCCTTCGGACCGCAGGTCTGGCCCGACTGGCTGGCGGCGAGCGGGCGGGCACAGGAAGCGATGCGCGAGGGCGCGGTTGACTTCGGCAAGATGGTGAGCGTGTTCGCGGCGCTGCGCCTCGTCGGCATCGGTGCAACACTGGCCTATGCCGTACAGGCAGTGGCAGGTCTTGCCGTTGCGGCGCTGACGCTCGGGGCAGCGTGGAAGCGGCGCTGGAATTCCGGGTTGGCGAGCCTTGTCCTGGCAGGCGCGCCGCTGGTGACGCCTTTCGTGCTCGATTACGACATGGTCCTCGTTGCCTTCCCGCTGCTGTGGCTCGCGGGCGAGGGTTTGCGGCTCGGTTTCGCGCCCTACGAAAAGCTGGTCCTGCTCGTGACCTTCGCCGCGACCGCTTTTGCGCGGCCGCTGGCGATGCATGCTGGCCTGCCGATCATGCCGCTGGTGCTCGTCGCCTTCTTCGCGTTAGTCTGGCGACGGGCAACCCGCGGCTCACGCGCGCATTAGGACGGGTGACGCCGACAAGTCCCGATCATGACAGGAAGACATATCCCGTGCCCCAACGCCGCAGTGCCCAGTCCCGCAACATCGCGCTCCTGATCGATGCCGACAATGCCTCGCCCGCGAACCTCGAGAGCGCGCTGACGATTCTTGGCGATCTCGGCAATGTCAATATCCGGCGGGTCTACGGGAACTGGAGCAAGCAGGGGCTGAAGGGCTGGGCAGGCCTCGTCCACCGCTACGCGCTCGAGCCGCAGCAGCAGTTCGACCTGACCAAGGGCAAGAACGCGACCGACATGAAGATGACGATCGACGCCATGGACCTGCTCTACGGGGGGCATGTCGACGGTTTTGGTCTGATGACCAGCGACAGCGACTTCATGCCGCTCGCCATTCGCATCCGCCAGAACGGTACCCCGGTCTACGGCTTCGGCACCGCGCGCACGCCTGAGGCATTCCGCGAGGCCTGCACCCGGTTCATCGATCTTGGCGCCATGGCCGCCGAGCAGGAGCGCGAGCCCGATGCGCCTGCGCCTTCCAAGCCTGCGGTCGATGAAAGCCTCGTCGAACTCCTCGGGGATGCCTGGAAGGCGAGCAAGCGCGACGACGACGGGTTCGCCAGCCTGTCCGAGGTCGGTCAGCGCGCCGCCAACCGCTCCAGCTTCGATGCGCGCAGCTATGGCTTCTCGCGTTTATCCGAACTCGTGCAGAGCCTGCCCCAGTTTGCGAGCGAGAAGCGTGAGAGCGGACTTTTCGTGAAGCGTCTGCGCTAGGCGGCGAAGGCCGCCCCTATTGCGCAGCAGGCACCGCTTCTTCACCGGCCTCGATCAGCCCGGCGAGGTTCTCGCGCATCGCCGCAGCCGTGTCGGGATCGGTCTTGCCTACGTGCTCGATCATGGCGTTGAGCACGAGCGGCACGACCTGCGCAGACGCTTCGGGCGAGACGTAGTTCGCCCACTTGCGGTCGATCTCAATCTTGGCGGGATTGAGCGCCTTGAAATTGATGCCGGCCTCGGTGGCGTAGAATTCTTCCATGTAGCGCAGGTCCGCGCCATCCATCTGCAACGAGGTCTGCAGGGCTGACGAGCGTACGTCGGAAAGTATGGCATCGCTCGTGACCTGCTCGGTCTTGATCAGGTCGCGCGCGGTGGTGCGCATCCTGGCGTTCTTGCCATAGGTCTCGAGGAAGCGCTGAAACTGCGGCGAGGTCACGAATGCCGTGGCTTCGCGGGCGTGCGGCTCGCTCAGCTTGTCGCGATAGAGCGCTTCGAGGTCAGCACGGTAGAGCGGTGTCGTGTGCGCGATCTCGCTCTGGATCAGCGGTGTCATCGCGCTGCGGAAGGATTGCAGCATGCCGGGAAACTCGGTTTCCATTTCGGCCATGTCGGGGTCTTGCGCAAACTGCTCCATCATCGCGTCGAGCAGGCGCTTCGACGATGCCTGCATCTGCTCTTCGTTGGCGATGGCCACTGCAAGGTCGTGCCATGCTCCGGTCGTTGCAGCCGTGCTGCTGGGCGTGGTCTCGACTGCCGCCGCGGGCAGGGCGGTGAGCGCACCGAGCGCCAGCAGCAGGGCGCCGCCAAGAAGCTTACGCATCGATGAGATCGCGATCGAGGTCGCCGGCGCGGTTCTGGATGAAGTGGAAGCGGTGTTCCGGATTGCGGCCCATGAGGCGGTCGACGAGGTCCTTCACCGCGGCACGGTCTTCGTACTCGGGCGGCAGCGTGATGCGGATGAGCGAGCGGCTGGCGGGCGCCATCGTGGTCTCGCGCAATTGCTGCGGGTTCATCTCGCCAAGGCCCTTGAAGCGGCCAACCTCGACCTTCTTGTTCTTGAACTGGGTCTTCTCCAGCTCGGCGCGGTGCGCATCGTCGCGTGCATAGGCCGAAGTCGAGCCCGCAGTCAGGCGATAGAGCGGCGGCTGCGCGAGGTAGAGGTGGCCCTTGCGCACGATGTCGGGCATCTCCTGGAAGAAGAAGGTCATCAGCAGCGTCGCGATATGGGCACCGTCGACGTCGGCATCGGTCATGATGATGATGCGGTCGTAGCGCAGATTGTCGGCGTTGCAGTCCTTGCGCACGCCGCAGCCGAGTGCGAGCATCAGGTCCGCGATTTCCTGATTGGCGCGGATCTTGTCGGCGCTGGCCGACGCGACGTTGAGGATCTTGCCGCGGATCGGCAGGATCGCCTGGGTCTTGCGGTCGCGCGCCTGCTTGGCCGAGCCGCCTGCGCTGTCGCCCTCGACGATGAACAGTTCGGTCTCGCCTTCCCCTTCGCCCGAACAGTCGGTGAGCTTGCCGGGCAGGCGCACCTTCTTGGCATTGGTCGCGGTCTTGCGCTTGACCTCGCGTTCGGCCTTGCGGCGCAGGCGATCCTCGACCCGCTCGATCACGGCGCCCAGCAGCGCCTTGCCGCGGTCGAGGTTGTGGGTGAGGAAGTGGTCGAAGTGATCGCGCACCGCGTTCTCGACCAGACGCGCCGCTTCGGGGCTGGTGAGGCGGTCCTTGGTCTGGCTCTGGAACTGGGGATCGCGGATGAAGACCGAGAGCATGATCTCCGAGCCGGTCACCACGTCGTCGGGCGTGATGTCCTTGGCCTTCTTCTTTTCGCCGACCAGCTCGGCAAAGGCGCGGATGCCCTTGGTCAGCGCGGCGCGCAGACCCTGCTCGTGCGTGCCGCCATCGGGCGTCGGGATCGTGTTGCAGTACCAGGAATAGGCGCCGTCCGAATAGAGCGGCCAGGCGATGGCCCATTCGACCCGGCCCTGTTCGAGGCCCTCCTCGTTGGCCGGAAAGTCCTGCGAACCCGAGAAGGCCTCGACGGTAACGCATTCGCGTCCCTTGACCTGTTCGGCAAGGTGATCGGCAAGGCCGCCGGGGAACTGAAAGGTGGCCTCGGCCGGGATTTCCTCGGTCGCGAGCGAGGGCGAGCACTTCCAGCGGATTTCCACGCCTGCGAAGAGATAGGCCTTGGAGCGAACCAGCTTGAACAGGCGCGCGGGCTTGAACTTCTGCTCGCCGAAGATTTCGGTGTCGGGGGTGAAGGTGACAGAGGTGCCGCGCCGGTTCGGCGCCGCGCCGACCTTCTGGATCGGTCCGAGTGTCTGGCCCTTGGAAAACTCCTGTGCGTAGAGTTCCTTGTTGCGGGCAACCTCGACGCGGGTCTTGGTCGAGAGCGCGTTGACTACCGAGATGCCGACGCCGTGCAGGCCGCCCGAGGTGGCATAGGCCTTGCCCGAGAACTTGCCGCCCGAGTGCAGCGTCGAGAGGATTACCTCGAGCGCGGACTTGCCAGGATACTTGGGGTGCTCGTCGACCGGGATGCCGCGCCCGTTGTCAGTGATCGTGATGCGGCCTGCCGTACCCGGCTCTTCCTCGAGCGTGACCTCGATACGGTTGGCGTGACCGGCGACCGCCTCGTCCATCGCATTGTCGAGCACTTCGGCGACGAGATGGTGCAAGGCACGCTCGTCGGTGCCGCCGATGTACATGCCGGGGCGCCGGCGGACCGGTTCCAGCCCTTCGAGGACCTCGATCGCGGAACCGTCATAGGCTTCGCCGGTGGATTTGGGGATTTCGTCGAACAGGTCATCGGACATGGGCGCGACTATAAGCCGCTCGGAATCGCGCTAGCAAGCGGGAAAGCCCGCTTGTCCGCAACTAGGCGAAATCCGCCTCCCCGAGCCACTTGCGGCACGAGGAGGCCCGGGCAGACTTACTTGGCGAACCGCGTCGGGGCTGCGTCCACCACGCGTACTGCCCCGGCGTCGACCTGACGCACCTCCAGAGCGCGCTCGACCACGCCGCCGCGGGTGAAGCGGAAGGCGCCGTCAAGACCGAGGAAACCGTCGGGCGAGGTCAGCTTCGCGCCGGGGAAGGGGGCGCCTTCCTTCCAGTCGCGCGCGACGCGCAGCGTCAGCAGCACCGCGTCGTAGCCCAGCGTGGCGATGCGGAAGGGCTGGTTGCCGAAGCGGCCCTTGTAGCTGGTGGAGAATTGCTTGAAGTTCTGGTCGGTCACCGTCGAGAACCAGGCGCCTTGCAGCGCGGGCGTGGCGCTCAGCTGCTTTTCACCGCCCCACAGCTCGGTGCCGAGAAAGCGGACGTTGACCGGGTCGCCTTCGGCCTTGAAGGCGCTCGCTGCGCGTGCCGAGAGCGAGCCGCTGTCGGCGATGAGCAGCGCGGCATAGCCGCTCTTCGACTTGATACGCTTGGCAGCGGCGGTGATCGAGGCCGCCGAACGGTCGTAAGGTTCCATGGCGATGACCGCGCCGCCACTGTCGCGCACCGACTGCATCAGTGCGGAGCTGGTGCGCTCGCCGTAGTCGCCGCGCGGGACGAGCGCGGCGAAAGTCGCGATGCCTTGGCTGCGTGCGAAGGCGACGGTGCGCGCGACCGACTGCCCGGGCAGGTTGCCCATGACGAAGACGTTCTTGCCGGCGGCCTTCTCGTCGTTCGAGAAGGAGATCAGCGGAACCTGCGCGCGCGAAGCGACGGCATTGACGGCGGAGATGTTGTCCGAGAGCAATGGGCCCAGGATCAGGCGGTTGCCGTCGGCGAGTGCGCGGCTCGCGGCTGCGCCCGCATCGCCAGCCGTGTCGTAAGTCGTGATGCGCAGGTTCGCCGCGTTGGTGTCGAGCAATGCCATCGTCGCGGCATTGGCAATCGACTGGCCGACTGCGCCGTTCTCGCCGGAAGTCGGCACCAGCAGCGCGATGCGGTGATGCGCGGTGTCGGTCGGGATCACGCTGGGTGCGGGCTCGGGGCGGGGAGCCTCTACCGGGGGAACGCTGGTCTTGGGAACGACCGCGCAGCCGGCGAGGGCTGCCATCGATGCCACGGCAAGCAGATTGCGCCGATTGATCCGTGAATTGAGGCGCTTGTCGAACATTGCTTGCCGCTCCCGTGGTCCTTGGGCATTGAGTCTCTCGATGGAACAGACTCTTGCGCCCGGCCTCTATATAGTCGCAACCCCTATTGGCAACCTGGGCGACATCACCTTGCGCGCAATCGATACGCTCAAGGGGTGCGACGTGGTTGCCTGCGAGGATACCCGCGTCACCGGAAAGCTCATGAACCACCTGGGTTCCCGCAAGAAGCTGGTGCGCTATGACGATCACGCGAGTGACGACGTGCGCGAACGCCTGCTCGAGATGATGCGCAGCCAGCCGGTCGCGCTGGTTAGCGATGCGGGAACGCCGCTGATCTCCGACCCCGGCTATCGGCTCGTGCGCGACGCGCGCGAGCGCGGGATCGCGGTGACCAGCATGCCCGGGCCCAATGCCGCGGTCGTGGCGATGACGCTCTCGGGCCTGCCCAACGACCGGTTCCTCTTCGCGGGGTTCTTGCCCAACAAGGCCAAGGCTCGCGAGGAGACGCTACAGGAACTGGCGAGCTTGCGCGCCACGCTGATCTTCTACGAAACGGCGCCGAGGCTCGATGCGTCCTTGAGTGCGATCGCAGCAGTCTTGCCGGGACGCGAGGTCAGCGTCGCACGCGAGATCACCAAGAAATTCGAGGAATGCCGGACCGGCGATCCGCTGGAAATTGCGCAGCATTATGCGCAAAATCCGCCCAAGGGCGAGATCGTGCTGCTGGTCGCACCCCCCGGTGACGAGGGGCGCGCCACGCTCGACGAGGTCGACATCGATGCGCTGCTGCGCGCGGAACTCGCCCTTGCCAAGCCCTCGCAGGCAGCCGGGAAGGTCGCCAAGGCGACCGGGCTCGACCGCAAGGAACTCTACGCAAGAGCCATGGAGCTCAAATAGCGCCCGCCGCTCTGTGCGGGTGCCCGAAGTTCGCTGGGGGGCGAGACGATGGGGGCAGGTGAACGAAGAGGCGAACGGCGCGCGCGTGCCGAGCGCGAGGGACGCCGGGCGGAGTTGCTGGCGGCCTGGTACATGCGGCTGCAGGGCTGGAGCGTGCTCGAGAAGCGCATGAAGACCGCGCGCGGCGAGATCGATCTCGTGCTGCGCCGGGGGCACACGCTCTGCCTGCTCGAGGTGAAATGGCGCGCGCAAGAGCAGGACCGCGACACGGCAATAGATGGCTGGCGGCTGCGCCGTGTGGCCGATGCGGCCCCACTTGCAGCGGCGCGCCATGCAAGGCCCGGTGACAGCGTGAGGATCGACGTCCTGCTGCTGTCACCGGGATGCTGGCCAAGACACCTCGTCAATGCCTGGATGCCCTGCGACTGAAGCCGGAGAGAGGCGGCAATGGTCGGGGGGTGTTTCAGGGCGAGGATCGAGCGGGTGTCGCGACCGGCAGGGGGCTCGTGTGGCAGGAGCGTCGGCTCAGAACTGGAAAGAGGGGCCCTCGTGGTGATCGCCTTCGTGCTTTTCGCCTTCGTGATGCTCGCCCTTTTCGTGCTCGCCTTCGTGGTGTTCGCCGTCCTCGTGATGCTCGCCCGACTTCTCCTCGTGATGCTCGTCGCTGGGATGGTGGTCGGGCTCGGCAATTGCCGGGGCCGCAAATAGCGCAGCGGCGAGGATGATCGTCGCAGGGGTCCAGGCGGCGGTGCGGGTCTTCATTTCGGGGGTCTCCTGTGCTGGTCACCGGTGGTGCGGACAGAAAACTATTCGCACCGCACCCAGATTCGGATTAAGCCGCCCCCCGGTAGGAACCCCCAGAACCGGAAAATCTATCATGAGCTTACGTATCGCCGTCCAGATGGACCCCCTCGAGAGCGTCAAGATCGCGGGCGACTCCTCGTTCGCCCTGATGCTCTCCGCGCAGGCGCGGGGGCACGAGCTGTTCCACTACGACGTGCGCACGCTCGCCTACGACACCAACGAGGGGGCGGGCGGGCGCCTGACCTGCTGGGGCGCGCCGGTCACCGTGCAGCGCGTCGAGGGCAACCACTTCACCCGCGGCGAGTACCGCCTGATCGATCTCGTCGCCGACATCGACGTCGTGCTGATGCGTCAGGACCCGCCGTTCGACCTCGGCTACATCACCGCGACGCACCTGCTCGAGCGGCTGGAGGGCCAGACGCTGGTCGTCAACGATCCCGCCTCAGTGCGCAATGCACCCGAGAAGGTCTTCGTGCTCGATTATGCGCGTTTCATGCCCCCTACCTTCATCGCGCGCGGGATCGACGACGTGCGCCGCTTCCAGAAGCGCGTGATCGATAGCGGCTTGCCCGGCGATCTCGTGGTCAAGCCGCTCCACGGCAATGGCGGCAAGGCGATCTTCTCGGTTCCTGCCGACGGCACCAACCTCGGCGCGCTGGTCGAGATGTTCCAGAACGCATGGGTCGAGCCGTTCATGGTCCAGCCCTTCCTCCCCGACGTCACCAAGGGCGACAAGCGCATCGTGCTCGTCGACGGCGTTGTCGCGGGCGCGATCAACCGCAAGCCGGGCGAGGGCGAATTTCGCTCCAACCTCGCGGTCGGCGGTTATGCCGAACCGTGCGGCCTGACGGTCGAGGAAGAGGAGATCTGCGCAGCGATGGGTCCGGAACTCAAGGCGCGGGGGCTCGTTTTCGTCGGTATCGACGTGATCGGCGGAAAATGGCTTACAGAAATCAACGTGACCTCTCCCACGGGCATCGTGGCGATCGACAAGTTCAACGGCACCGATACCGGGGCGATGATCTGGGACGCCATCGAGGCACGTCACGCGGCGATGAAGCGCTGATCGCAGCCGCCCGCGCCATACCAGCGGGCGCTGTAGCGCATGACTGAGTGGATCTACGAGGTTCTGCGCCAGTCCGGTTATGCCGGGGTGACGTTCCTGATGGCGCTCGAGAACATTTTCCCGCCGATCCCCTCCGAGGTGATCATGGGGCTGGGCGGCATGGCAGTGGCGCGCGGGCACATGTCGCTCGTGCCGCTGCTGGCCTTCGGGACGCTGGGCGCGACGCTGGGCAACTACGTGCTGTTCCTCGGCGCCGACCGGCTCGGCTACGAGCGCTGCGAACCGCTCGTTGATCGCTGGGGACGCTGGCTCACCATCGAGTGGAACGATGTCGAGCGCTCGGGCGAGTTCCTGCGCAGCCACGGCCATTGGGTGGTCCTGTTCCTGCGTTTCATGCCGATGTTTCGCACGATCATCTCGATCCCTGCGGGACTCGCGCATATGGGCCACATCCGCTTCCTCGTCTTCACCGCGATCGGCTCGGGCATCTGGAACCTGCTGCTGGTCCTTGCCGGGCGCTGGTTCGCGACGCGCTTCCAGGACGCGGAGTATTGGCTCGGGGTGGGAACCATGGTGCTGATCGGGCTCGCGCTGGTCTATTACATCTATCGCGTCGTGACCTGGCCTTCCTCGAAAGAGAACTAGAGGGCGATCCGGTCACACCCTGCGGGTTAGTCCCGATAGCTTCCCCGTTGCGCCGCCGGGAAGCTGTCGCGAGGCTTTCACCAGTGGGGATCATCACATGTCCAAGCGACTGGCCGCAGAATTCTTCGGTACTTTCTGGCTCGTCTTCGGCGGATGCGGCGCGGCAGTTCTGGCCGCGGGCGTGCCAAACCTCGGTATCGGTTTCGCCGGGGTGGCGCTGGCCTTCGGGCTGACGGTGGTGACCATGGCCTATGCCGTGGGGGGGATTTCGGGCGGCCATTTCAACCCGGCGGTATCGCTGGGCTGTGCGCTGGGCGGACGGATGCCGTGGAGCGACCTGCTTCCCTACTGGGTGGCGCAAGTCATCGGAGGGCTCGTGGCCGGCAGTGTTCTCTACGTCATCGCCTCGGGTGTCTCGGGGTTCACCCCCGGCGCGTTTGCCACCAATGGTTACGCAGAGTTATCGCCGGGCGGCTATTCGCTACTCGCGGGAGCGCTGATCGAGGTCGTGCTGACGGCGGGCTTCATCGTGGTCATCCTTGGTTCTACCTCGACCATGGCTCCGGCGGGCTTCGGTCCGCTTGCCATCGGTCTGGCCCTGACCCTGATCCACCTCGTCTCGATCCCTGTCACCAATACCTCGGTCAATCCTGCGCGCTCGACAGGGGTGGCCTTCTTTGCCGAGACAGCGGCGGTCGGGCAGCTCTGGCTGTTCTGGGTGGCTCCGCTGGCCGGTGCTGCAATCGGAGCGCTGATCTGGCGCGGGCTGCTCGAGCCCGAGTGATCGCGCCTCAGCTGCGCTCGCGGGGATGGGCGTCGCGATAGACGTCGAGCAGCGTCGCAGCATCGACCTTGGTGTAGATCTGGGTCGATCCGAGCGAGGCGTGACCGAGCAGTTCCTGCAAGGAGCGCAAGTCGGCACCCGCGCCCAGCAGGTGCGTTGCGAAACTGTGGCGTAGCGCATGGGGCGTGGCGCTGTCGGGCAGGCCGAGAGCGATGCGCGCGCGGGCCATGGCCCTTTGCACCATCCCCTGCGAAAGCGGCCCGCCCTTGGCCCCGCGAAAGAGCGCACCATCGCGCGCCAATGGCCATGGACACAAGGCAAGGTATGCATCGACCGCCTCGCGCACAATCGGCAGGATCGCGACGACGCGCTGCTTCCCGCCCTTGCCGGTTACCGTGAGGCTCTGGCCGAGCGGGACGGCGCTGCCTTGCAGCGAAAGCGCCTCCGAGATGCGCAGGCCTGCGCCATAGAGCAGCAGCAGGACCGCGCGGTCGCGCGCACCGATCCATTCCTCGCGCGCGTCCTCGCTCACGCCTGCCGCGAGGTTGACCGCCTCGTCGGGCGTGACCGGGCGCGGCAGTCCCTTCTTCACTCGCGGTCCGCGCACACGCGGCGGGGCATTCGAGGCCATACCCGCCTGTTCGCGCGCGAAGCCGAGGAAACCCCGGATAGCGGAAAGTTCGCGCGCGGCCGAGACATTGCCAAGGCCCTGACTGCGCCGTGCAGCCATCTGCTCGCGGATGCGGGCCGCATCGACCCGTGCCAGATCGCCCCAGCTCGTGCGTGCGGCAATGTCGATGTCCAGTGCATCGAGCAGCCTTGCCGCCGTGGCGAGGTAGGCGCGCACGGTGTGTTCGGAGCGGCGGCGCGCATGAACTAGGTGATTGCGCCAGGCCTCGAGGATGTCGGCGCGGGTCATGTCTCGACGAGGTCGGCGGGGACCACTTCGCCAAGCAGGCCATCGAGCAGCGCCATGCCCTGCGTCGTGACGCCAAGCTGGCTGCCGCGCTGCCAGAGCAGACCCTGTCCGACGTAGAAGCGCGCCTTGGCTTCGTCGCACAAAGCCTCGCGCGGCATGGCGAAACGCTGCGCCATGGCGTCAAGGTCGACGCCTTCGTCGAGGCGCAGACCCATCAGCATGGCTTCGGAAGCCTGTTCGCTGCGCGACAATTCACGGGCTTCGCTCAGCCCATGGCCGCTGGCGGTAACGGCCGAGAGCCAGTTCTCGGGCTTGCGATGGCGTACCGTCGCCATGCCGCCGCGCCTGCCGTGCGCGCCGGGGCCGATGCCGCAATAGTCCTGGTAGCGCCAGTAGACGCGGTTGTGCCGGCTTTCCTCGCCGGGACGAGCATGGTTCGAGATTTCGTAGGCAGGTAGGCCTGCCGCCGCGGTCATCTCGCGGGTAAGCGCGAACATGTCGGCGCAGGCGTCCTCGTCGAGGGGCGTGAACTCGTGCTTGCGCACCATCGTCTCGAAGCGCGTGCCCGGCTCGATGGTGAGCTGGTAGAGCGAGAGGTGGCCGGTGCCATAGGCAAGCGCGCGCTCCAGTTCGGCGCGCCACGAGGCAAGGCTCTGTCCGGGGCGCGCGTAGATCAGGTCGAAGCTGACGCGGGCGAACTGGCGCTGGGCGATCTCCAGCGCGTCGAGGCCCTCGCGCGCGTCGTGCAGACGCCCGAGAAAGCGCAGCGTTTCGTTGTCGAGTGCCTGCAACCCGAGAGAGACGCGGTTGATCCCGGCATCGGCGAGCACGGCATAGTTCGCGGCCTCGACCGAGGATGGATTGCCTTCGAGCGTGATCTCGATGCCCTCGGCAAATCCCCATAGCCGCTCGGCCTCGGCCAGCAGGCGGCCGACGAGGGCAGGGGGCATCAGCGAGGGCGTGCCGCCACCGAAGAAGATGCTTTCGAGCGGTTCGCCGTGCGAGGCGGCATGCTCGAAGCGCATGTCGGCGAGCATGGCGGCTTCCATTCCCGCGATGTCGACGCGCTCGCGCACGTGGCTGTTGAAGTCGCAGTAGGGACACTTGGCCAGACAGAAGGGCCAGTGGATGTAGAGCGCGCGGGCCATTTGCGCACCTTACCCGGCGAACTGCTCCGCGACCAGCTTTGCGAAGGCGTCGGCGCGGTGGCTCATCGCCTGCTTCTCGGCCGGGTCGAGCTCGGCGAAAGTCACCTCGCGGCCGTGCGGTACGAATACCGGATCGTAGCCGAAGCCCATCGTCCCGCGTGGCGGCCACGAGAAGGTGCCGTCGACGCGCCCCTCGTAGACGACTTCCTCGCCGTCGGGCCAGGCAATGGCGAGCGTGCACGAGAACCAGCACGAGCGGTCGACCTCGGGCCCCTGCTCGCACAGGAGCCCCTCGACCTTGCCCATCGCCATGTACCAGTCGCGGCCCTTTTCGCCCTCGAACCACTGCCGCTCGGCCCAGTCGGCGGTGTAGACGCCCGGGCGGCCACCCAAGGCGACAACCGAAAGCCCGCTGTCGTCGGCCAGCGCGGGCAGGTTCGCTGCACTGGCTGCGGCATGGGCCTTGATCAGTGCGTTCTCGGCAAACGTGGTGCCGGTCTCTTCGGGTTCGGGCAGGCCGAGGTCACCTGCTGAGACGCACTCGATCCCGTAAGGCGCGAGCAGGGCGGAGATCTCGCGCAGCTTGCCAGCGTTATGCGTGGCGATGACGAGGCGGGTCTTGTCGAGCTTGCGGGTCATGGATCTCTCGCAGGAAGGGCGCCCCGCCCGCCGATGCATCGAGGCATGGCGAGACGGGGCAAGGGTATCAGCGGCCGGTGGCCTTGGCCTGCGCCGCATAGATGCGATCGCAGCCGATGCGCGCGAGGCGCAGGAGGCGCAGCAGGCCTTCCTCATCGTAGGTCGCGCCCTCGGCGGTGGCCTGGACTTCGGCGATGTTGCCGCCCTCGATCAGCACGAAGTTGGCATCGGCGTCGGCCGAGCTGTCCTCGATGTAGTCGAGGTCGAGCACCGGGGTGCCTTCGCAGATGCCGCAGGAAATCGCGGCGACGCGGCCCTCGATCGGGTCTTCCTTGATCTTGCCTTCGGCGATCAGCTTGTCGACCGCGAGGCGCAGCGCTATCCATGCGCCCGAGATCGATGCGGTGCGGGTGCCGCCATCGGCCTGGATGACGTCGCAGTCGAGCGTGATCTGGCGCTCGCCCAGCTTCTTCATGTCGACGACCGCGCGCAGGCTCCGGCCGATCAGGCGCTGGATTTCCTGTGTGCGGCCCGACTGCTTGCCCTTGGCCGCCTCGCGGCTGCCGCGGGTATGCGTGGCGCGTGGCAGCATCGAGTATTCCGCCGTGACCCAGCCTTCGCCCTTGCCGCGCAGGAACGGGGGGACGCGCTCCTCGACCGAAGCGGTGACCAGCACTCGGGTATCGCCGAAGGAGATGAGGACCGAGCCCTCGGCATGCTTGGTGAAGCCGGTCTGGATGTCGATGGCGCGCATCTCGTCGGGCGCACGTCCTGAAGGTCGCATGGATAAGCCTTTCGGTAAAAATCGTGGTGCCCCTTCGCCCATTAGGCTTGAGGGTTCAAGGGCAATGCCTAAATTGATGCCCGACATGCCAACACCGCCCATCGCAGAACTGACCGACCGTGCGCGAGAGATATTCCGTCTCGTCGTCGAAGGATATCTCGACACCGGGGCGCCGGTAGGATCCAAGGCGCTGGCCGGATCGGGCAGCGTCAAGCTTTCCTCGGCCTCGATCCGTTCGGTCTTGTCTGATCTGGAGACTTTGGGGTTGCTCGCCGCGCCGCATACCAGCGCGGGACGATTGCCGACCGAAGCCGGATTGCGCCTGTTCGTCGACGGGATCATGCAAGTGGCCGAGCCGACCGCGCAGGAACGCCACGCCATCGAGAGCCGGCTTTCGGCGCCGGGGCCGATCGAGGCTGCGCTGGAGGCGACCAGTGTGCTTCTTTCCAGTATGTCCTCGGGAGCGGGCGTGGTGATGGTGCCGCGTCGCGAACCGCGCCTGCAATATCTCCAGCTCGTCCCGCTTTCGTCCGACAAGGCGCTGGCGGTTGTGGTCGGCGAAGATGGTGCTGTCGAAAACCGGGTCGTTGCCTTGCCGCAGGGCTTTTCGCCCGGCGCGCTTGAGCAGGCGTCCAACTTCATCAGTGCGCATCTTGGCGGGCGCACATTCGCCGAGGCGGCACGCGCGATGAAGGAAGATATCGATTCGGGGCGCAGCGCGCTCGACGACGCGAGCCGCGACCTCGTTGCGCGCGGGCTCGCTGTATGGAGCGAAGATGCCGCGCAGCGCCCGGTGCTGATCGTGCGCGGTCAATCGAACCTGCTCGACGAGAGCGCGTTGTCCGATTTGGAGCGGGTGCGTTCCCTGCTCGACGACATCGAGAACAAGCAGTCGATCGCGGAACTGCTCGAGCGCGCACGCGGGGCGGATTCGACCCGTATCTTCATCGGCTCTGAGAACCGGCTTTTCGCGCTTTCGGGGTCCTCGGTCGTCGCTTCTCCCTATCGCGACCGAGAGGGAAGGGTGGTTGGCGTGGTCGGGGTTATCGGTCCCACGCGGTTGAATTATGCGCGGGTCGTCCCCATGGTGGACTTCACCGCCCGAAGCCTGGGCAAGCTTATCGGATAGCTGGAAACAAGAACGAAATGACTGACGACAAGACGCAGCCGCAGGGTGACGAAACCATGGACGAGGCTGTCGCCAATGAACTCAAGGGTGTGCCGGAAGATATGCTGGAAAACGGTGATGCGGATGGCAATGCTGCGGACGGCGATGCCATGAAGGAACTCGAGAGCCTGCGCGAGCAGCTCGAGGCGACGAAGCAGGAAGTGCTCTACGCCAAGGCCGAGACGCAGAACGTGCGCCGCCGGCTCGAGAAGGACGTGGCCGATACGCGCAGTTATGCCGCGACCGGTTTTGCACGCGACGTGCTTTCGGTCGCCGACAACCTTGCCCGTGCGCTTCAGTCGATCCCTGCCGAACTGCGCGAGGACGACAAGCTCAAGAGCCTCGTCGCCGGGATCGAGGCGACCAACCGCGAAATCGACAAGGTCTTCGGCAACCACGGCATCACGCGCGTTGCCGCGATGGGGCTGCCGCTCGATCCCAACCAGCATCAGGCCATGATCGAGGTCCCCACCGCCGATGCCGAGCCGGGCACCGTCGTGCAGGAGCTGCAGGCAGGCTACATGATCAAGGATCGCTTGCTGCGTCCGGCCATGGTCGCGGTGGCGAAGAAGCCCGACTGAGATACTGTCGGAATGCTGCGCCTGCGGGTGCAGCAACGATCCGGTAGACAGACGGCCCGTTCCGCTTCGTGCGGGGCGGGCCGTTTTGCTTATGGGGCGGCGCTTGCTTATGGGGCGGCGCGTTCGCGCGGCTCTCGTGCAAGTTACGGGGAACCGAGCGTTTTTGGCGGCGGGCCGGGGAGAAGTCGGGAACCATTGCGCGTGCCTGCAATTGATTGCGTAGAGACACGCTAGACAACGGAGACGGAAAACATGCGCAAGATGATCTTGCCGATCCTGGCAGCCGGTGCGGTTAGCCTGGCTGGCTGTGCGAGCAACTACAGCGGCGAAGGCGCGCTGGCTGGTGGCGCCCTTGGCGCGGGCGTCGGTGCAGTCGCGGGCGGCGACGTCGGAACCGGAGCGGCAGTCGGCGCGGCAGCGGGCGCAGTCGCCGGTTCGCAGGTCAAGAAGAGGGACCGTGGCTGCTACCGTACGGACCGTCGCGGTAACCGTTACTGGGACGACGATTGCTGATCGCTCCCGAGCGATGTCCGGGTTCGCAGGGCCCGCATCGCAGGCATACGCGAAATGAAAGGGGGCATGGCGTGAAAACGCCGTGCCCCCCTTTCGTTCAGGCATGAAAAGATGGCTAGGCTAGCTCGCGTCGAAGGGCAGCAGCGCCTCATAGACCGAAAGAGGCGGCTTGCCTGCGACCGCAAGTCCGCGCCTTAGCAAAAAAGCATGGCGCACGATCTCGGCCTGCTGTTCGATGCCATAGGCGCCGAATGGCTTGCCCGCCTCGATCTCGTAATCGTACCGGCAGAATGGATGACGCATCAGGGGCAGGTAATAGCGGCCCCGTCGCGCCGACTGCCAGGCATGGGTCATCTCGTGAATGAACAGGCCCTGTAAGGCCGGATCGGCGACAGCGAAGTCGTCGCGATAGAGCGCCGAAGAGGGGTGGAAATGGATGTGGCCACACGGTGCCATGACGGTATTGCGGGGCTGGAAGGGGAACCAGCGGCGTCGGCGTATCTCGACCGAAGCGCTGTCGATCTCATGCCCGAAAACCGAGGCCACGAGCTGCGCTTCGCCGTGCGTGAGCTTGCGGCTTGCGCCCGCCGGGCAGGCTGGCGTCCAACCGGGGCGGGCGGGTTTCATCGCGGTGTTCAGTGGTTCATGTCCTCGTGGTTCATGCCCGCATGCTCCATGGCCCCGCCGTCCATGCTCCCATCCATGTCCTCGTCCATGTCCATACCCATGCGCTCGACGCTGAGCGGGATCGAAACCTTGTCGCCGTCGGAGAAGGTCATCGTCAGTTCGGTCGTCTTGACCCGGGCCAGCCCCTTGCCGAGCTCGAAGGCCATCACATGAAGTCCGCCCGGTTCGAACGCCACGCTGGTGCCGGGAGCGATGTCGAGACTGTCGACGCCGGTCATCGCGCCGCCCTCGGTGCGGTGCATCTGGGCCTTGCCTACGCCTTCTATATGGACCGCGACGAGCGTGGCCTTGCTTTCGGCGTTGTTGTGCACGGTGAAGTAGGCGGCGCCCGGACGACCGACCACCACCGGAAGCACGAAGCGGCCCTGCGCAGCCGTGATACCGGGGCGGGCATCAGGGCCGATTGCTTCAGCGGCCGGGCTCTCGCCGGCCATGCCCGAGGCCGCACTCGTCGGCCCGTCTCCGGGCTTGTCCTGACATCCGGCAAGAGCAAGTGCGCCAAGCAGCGCGAGCGCCGCGCTGCGGTAGGACGCGCGCGTGCCGGGTGCGGCAGGCTGGCTCGGGATCATGGCGTAAGCTCCGTTTCTGGCTCGTGAAAAAATCGCTGCACTAATGCCACCCGGGCACTCTTGTTCCAAGCGAAACCGCTCCTATATCCCGCTTCGACGAATGAACGTCACCGAGCCGTACAAGCCGCCTTGCCTCTTCTCAGGGAGGCGATCCGTGCGGTGTCATCCACTGACGTGAGGAATGGGGATAATGGGTAAAGTAATTGGTATCGACCTTGGCACCACCAACAGCTGCGTTGCTGTTATGGATGGCGGTAAGCCCAAGGTTATCGAGAACTCCGAGGGCGCGCGCACGACGCCGTCTATCGTCGCCTTCACCAAGGACGGCGAACGCCTGATCGGTCAGCCGGCCAAGCGCCAGGCCGTGACCAACGGCGACAACACGATTTTCGCGGTGAAGCGCCTCATCGGCCGCCGCTTCGACGACCCGGTGACCAAGAAGGACACCGAGCTTGTCCCTTACACCATCGTCAAGGGCAAGAACGGCGACGCCTGGGTCCAGGCCGGTGGTGAGGACTACTCGCCCTCGCAGGTCTCGGCCTTCACCCTGCAGAAGATGAAGGAAACCGCCGAGAGCTACCTCGGTGAGACCGTCACGCAGGCCGTCATCACGGTTCCCGCCTACTTCAACGACGCGCAGCGCCAGGCGACCAAGGACGCCGGCCAGATCGCGGGTCTCGAAGTGCTGCGCATCATCAACGAGCCGACCGCGGCCGCGCTCGCCTATGGTCTCGACAAGAACGACGGCAAGACCATCGCCGTCTACGACCTTGGCGGCGGCACCTTCGACGTCTCGATCCTCGAGATCGGCGACGGCGTGTTCGAGGTGAAGTCGACCAACGGCGACACGTTCCTGGGCGGTGAAGACTTCGACACCAAGCTCGTCGAATGGCTGGCCGACAAGTTCAAGGCCAAGGAGAACATGGATCTTCGCACCGACAAGCTGGCCCTGCAGCGCCTGAAGGAAGCAGCCGAAAAGGCCAAGATCGAGCTGTCCTCGACGGCCTCGACCGAAGTCAACCTGCCCTTCATCACCGCGCGCATGGAAGGCGGCGCGACGACCCCGCTTCACCTGGTGGAGACGGTTACCCGTTCGGACCTCGAGAAGATGGTTGCCGACCTCATCAAGCGCACGCTCGATCCGTGCAAGAAGGCTCTGGCAGACGCCGGCGTCTCGGCTTCGGACATCGACGACGTGGTGCTCGTGGGCGGCATGACCCGCATGCCCAAGGTGCGCGAGACGGTTAAGGACTTCTTCGGCAAGGAGCCGCATACCGGCGTGAACCCGGACGAAGTGGTTGCCATGGGCGCCGCGATCCAGGCGGGCGTGCTTCAGGGCGACGTCAAGGACGTGCTGCTTCTCGACGTGACCCCGCTGTCGCTGGGCATCGAGACGCTGGGCGGCATCATGACCAAGATGATCGACCGCAACACGACGATCCCGACCAAGAAGAGCCAGGTCTACTCGACCGCCGAGGACAACCAGCAGGCGGTGACCATCCGCGTGTTCCAGGGCGAGCGCGAGATGGCGCAGGACAACAAGATGCTCGGCCAGTTCGACCTCGTCGGCATTCCGCCGGCACGTCGTGGTGTCCCGCAAATCGAAGTGACCTTCGACATCGACGCCAACGGCATCGTCAACGTGTCCGCCAAGGACAAGGGCACGGGCAAGGAGCAGCAGATCCGCATCCAGGCCTCGGGTGGTCTGTCGGACTCCGACATCGACCAGATGGTCCGTGATGCCGAGAAGTTCGCCGAAGAGGACAAGAAGCGTCGTGAGGGTGCCGAGGCACGCAACAACGCTGACAGCCTCGTCCACGCGACCGAGCAGCAGCTGTCCGAGCACGGCGACAAGATCGACGCCGGCCTGAAGGGTGAAGTCGAGGCTGCCATCGCCGAGGTGAAGACCGCTCTCGAGGGTGAAGACCCGGCCGAGATCACCGCCAAGTCGCAGGCCCTCACCGAAGTCGCCATGAAGATGGGCCAGGTGATCTACGAGAAGGAGCAGGCTGCCGGTGGCGCCGAGGCTCCCGATCAGACCCAGGCTGCGGACGACGACGTTGTCGACGCCGAGTTCTCGGAAGTCGACGAAAACAACAAGGGCTAACCAGCCTGCTGAAAACATGAGGCGTCACCGGTGCTCCGCGCGCCGGTGACGCTTCGGTTATCGAAGGGGGTTACGACCAAGTGTCAGCTACCGAGATAGACTACTACGAACTGCTCGAGGTTTCGCGCGACGCCGACGACAAGACGATCAAGTCGGCTTATCGTCGCATGGCGATGCGCTTCCATCCGGACAAGAACCCGGGCGATGCAGAGGCCGAAGCCCGCTTCAAGCAGTGCAGCGAGGCCTACGATTGCCTCAAGGATCCGCAGAAGCGCGCTGCCTACGACCGCTTCGGCCATCAGGCCTACCAGCAGGGTATGGGCGGCGGTGGCGGGGGTGCCGGGATGGGCGCCGAATTCGGCGACATCGGCGACATCTTCGAATCCATCTTCGGCAGCGCCTTTGGCGGTGGCGGCGGTGGTGGCCGTCAGCAGGCGCGCCGCGGCGCGGACTTGCGCTACGACATGGAAGTGAGCCTCGACGAGGCTTTCCACGGCAAGCAGACCGAGATCACCATCGAAGTCTCGCAGACATGCGAGCCCTGCGATGGGTCAGGCGCGGAGCCCGGCACGGCCAAGCGCACCTGCAACATGTGTGCAGGCCATGGCAAGGTGCGCGCGCAGCAGGGCTTCTTCGTGGTCGAGCGCACCTGCCCGACCTGCCACGGTCGCGGCGAGGTGATCGAGAAGCCGTGCCGCTCGTGCGGCGGTGAAGGCCGTGTCGACAAGCCGCAGACGCTCGATGTGGAAATTCCACCGGGGGTGGACTCCGGCACCCGCATCCGGCTTTCGGGCAAGGGTGAGGCCGGACCGTTCGGCTCGCCGCCGGGCGACCTGTATATCTTCCTGCACGTCAAGCGCCACAAGGTCTTCGAGCGCGAGGGCACGACGCTGCTGACGCGCGTGCCGATCACTTTCACGACCGCAGCGCTGGGCGGTTCGATCGAGATCCCGGGCATCGACGGCGACATGATCACCGTCGACATTCCCGCCGGCATCCAGTCGGGCAAGCAGCTCAGGAAGCGCGGTGCGGGCATGCCCGTCCTGCAGGGACGCGGGCGCGGCGATCTGGTCATCGAGATCATGGTCGAGACCCCGACGCGTCTCACCGCGCGCCAGAAGGAATTGCTGCGCGAGTTGCAGGAGACCGAGACTGGCGACGAATGCCCTCAATCCAAGGGATTCTTCGACCGCATCAAGGATGCCTGGAACGACCTGACCGAGTGACCCCGGCGGGCGTAATCCGCCTCACGGGTCGCGCCCTGCGGTCCCGACCGGATACTAGAGACCGGCCTCGTCATCGAGGGGGCCGGTTTTTTGTGCAGCACGCATGACTTCGTCGCGGATGCGGCGCACGAGGTAGGGATCGGCGTCGAGCCGGTCCTCTTCTTCATCGAGGATGGCGAGGAAGGCCGCCATGCGCACGTTGCGGATTTCGGAAGCCGGCATCTCGTGCCCGGCGGGCAGTGTCGAGACTATCAGGTCGATGATCCTCTCGGCCCCGTGCAGCCGTCCCCACAAGTAGTCGTTCTCGCGGTAGGCGCGCGAGAAGAACGCGCCGAAGGTGTAGAACTCGGTTCCGCGCAGGGTATGCGCCGCGCCGCCGGTCCGGATCGCGTTGCAATCCTCGGGTGAGACGCGGTCGACGCGGATCGGGTCGAACTCGTTGAGGCCCTCGCCGCGCAGCAGGGGCAAGGTCGCGGTATCGTAGAAAGGGAAGCCGAGGTAGGCGAGCAGGATGCGTCGACGCAGCGTGGGCGGCATCGCCGCCATCGCCTCGGCCATGATCGTATCGACCCGCGCATCGACATCGGCGAGCCGGCGCTGGCGGGCGATGGCCTCGATCACCGCGCCCGGTTGCGTGAACAGGTTGGCCGCGATCTCGGGGAAACGGGTACCCAGAGCAGTCGCGCTCTCGCGCTCTCGGTAGAGTGAGATGGCGCCGTAGAAGGCTTCGCGCGCGGTGTCTCGGTCCGTCTCGCTCACGCTGTCGTCCGCTTCCCAGTCCTGCGTCACGCGCCGCGTCAGGAAACGCAGGCGGCGGATGCGGAAGGACAGGTCGTGATCTCGCAGGAACTGGATGAGCTCGGCGGAACCTGCGCCGCGCAACGCGTCAGGCTGCTTGAGATCGGTCGCGAACAGGTGTCCGGCAAGGAATCGTGCCGTCGCCTCGACGCTGTGACCCGCCAGCGCCTCGGGCGCGGCCTCGATCACCGTGCGGGCGAGCCCTTCCAGCAGGCTGCTGAACTTGACCTGCGCATAACCGTGATAGGCAAAGCCGGCCTGTTCGATCGCGGCGCGCTGGGCCTTGGCGCGCCAGGCAGCGAGCCGCTTGGGGGTAGGGTGGTCGAGGAACAGGGTGTGACCGAAGAGCTTCTCAACCGTCTCCTCGATCTCTGGGCGCAGCGCGATCACGATCCCGCGCAAGGTCGCGATCTCGCGCGAATGCGCCTCGATCGCCTCGAGGTTGTCGCGTATCGGCTGCTCTCGCGGGATCGATGATAGCGAGCCGAAGATGACCGAAAAGAACCCCGGGCCGCGCGCAGGCCTGGCCTTGTCGGCCTTGTCGCCGTCATTGGCGGGCTCGACCTGCGCTGGCGTGGTGCCGCCGAGCAGGGTGGCGGGCGTCGGGTCGATATAGACAACCCGGCGGTCGACTTCGCGTGCGGCAGGACGGTTGCGCAGGACGCTCATGGCATCGGCGAAAGGGGCGTTGACCAGCACCGATCCGTCGATCAGCGAGACCGAAGCGATGTCGCCGCGCGCCATGTGTTCGGGCATCACGCGGTGCAGGAATTCGTCACGCCCCGGCCAGGCGTGACCGCGCTCGTGTGCCATCGCATCGATTTCGGCCAGTTGCATGGCAGGAAAGGCGCCGGGGAAACTGGCGGTGGCGCGTGCCGCAAGCACCAGCTCGGGCAGGGGGGCCAGGCCCCTGCCGGGCTCGGACGGCGTCGTCGCGTGGAAGTCGATCGTCAGGCGATGCTCGTTCTCGAGCACGCGGCGCGGTGAATGCAGACGCAGCGTCTCGGGGTGGCCCTTGAAGTCGGTCGTGGTCACGAAGAGGTCGAGCGGATGGCCTGCAGGCAGGAGCGGGCGGCCGAGCGGTGCCGCGGCCATGGCCTCGAGCGCTCTTGCAAGCAATCCGGAGAAATGCGGTCCGCTGAACGGGGGCTCGAACCAGCGCGAACGGATGAGGCGCGAGAGCTTCTCGCGCACTTCGGCCCGGGTCTCGGGCGCGACGCTGGCGGTAACGACGTTGTCGGGGCGGTGCAGCAGGTACGATACCAGTGGCCGTGCCCAGAACTTGGTCGCTGCCGACCAGGGGCGCGCATCGGGATCGAGCAGGACGTCGATGTCGGCGCATTCGAGCCACAGGTCGGTAAGCGGCTCAAGCGACTGGCCCGAGTGGATCGCCTGGGCGAGAAACACCGAGTTGATGCCACCCGCGCTCGCCCCCGCGATGCTGTCGGCGATGATGCGCAGGCGCAGGTTGCCCTCGACCTCGAGGCGGCGCAGCAGCGCCCAGTAGACGCCCGTCGCGCCTTCCGGCGGACTGTCGCCCGACCACAGCGCCTGGCTGGCGCGCAGCGCCTTCCACAGCTCCTTGGTGACGCCATGCATGTAGACCGCCAGGCTGACGCCGCCATAGCAGACGAGTGCGATCCGCAATTCCTTCTGACGCATGCACAAAGCTTGGACGTTCGCGCGGCGAAAGGCAATTGCGTTCTTGCTCCGTTCCTATTACGCCCGACCCATGGCAAAGCCCAAACGTCGATATGTCTGTCAGGCCTGCGGGTCGGTCTCCAACCGCTGGCAGGGGCAGTGCCCCGATTGCGCCGAGTGGAACACGCTTGCCGAAGAGGCGCCGCAGACGGTCTTCTCGACCAAGCACGACCTCTCTTCGGGCGGTCGTCCGATCGAGTTCACGCCGCTCGACGCGCCGGGCGAGGTCCCCAAGCGCCAGTTGAGCGGCATCGCCGAATTCGACCGTGCCCTTGGTGGCGGACTGGTGCCCGGCTCGGCGATCCTGATGGGCGGCGATCCGGGTATCGGCAAATCGACGCTGCTGCTTCAGGTTGCGGCCAACATCGCCAACCAGGGCGGGCTCGCGGTTTACGTCAGCGGCGAGGAAGCCTCGGGGCAGGTGCGCCTGCGCGCCGAGCGGCTCGGTCTGTCCAAGGCGCCGATCCAGCTCGCCGCGGCGACCTCGGTTCGTGACATTCTCACCACGCTCGGGCGCATGGACACGCCAAGACTGCTGGTGATCGATTCGATCCAGACCATGCATTCGGACACGATCGAAGGTGCGCCGGGCACCGTCAGCCAGGTGCGCGGCTGCGCCTTCGAGCTGATCCGCTACGCCAAGGAGAACGACGTCACGCTGGTGCTCGTCGGGCATGTCACCAAGGACGGCAACATCGCCGGGCCGCGCGTACTCGAACACATGGTCGACGTGGTGATGAGCTTCGAGGGCGAACGCAGCCACCAGTACCGCATCCTGCGCAGCCTCAAGAACCGCTTCGGGCCGGTCGACGAGATCGGCGTCTTCGCGATGGAGGGCGACGGCCTCGCCGAAGTCGGCAATCCCTCGATGCTGTTCCTCTCGGGCCGCGACGAGGCGATGGCCGGCTCCTCGGTGTTCCCGGCGATGGAGGGGACGCGCCCCGTCCTCGTCGAGATCCAGGCGCTGATCGTGCGCCTGCAGAGCGGGGCGACCCCGCGCCGCGCCGTGGTGGGCTGGGACAATGGTCGCATGGCGATGCTGCTCGCGGTGCTCGAAGCGCGCTGCGGGCTCAATTTCTCGAGCGCGGAAGTCTATCTCAACGTGGCGGGTGGCTACCGCCTCTCCGACCCTGCTGCCGATATCGCGGTGGCCGCGGCGCTGGTCTCGGCGCTCGGCGACAAGCCGCTGCCGCGCGATGCGGTGTGGTTCGGTGAAGTCTCGCTGGCGGGCGAGATCCGGCCCGTTGCCCATTCATCGATCAGACAGCGCGAATCGGCGAAGCTCGGGTTCACACGCGCCTATGGCCCGGCTTCGGCGCAGGAGAGCAAGGCAGGCGGCGACAAGGCATCGGCCACGATGAAGTTCTCGCCGCTCTCGCTGCTGCCCAACCTCGTTGACCGCATTCTGGGCGATGCTTAGTAGCGGAGCCCTATGACTGCTTTCGACTTCGTCGTCCTGATCTTTGTCGGCCTCGGTGCGGCGACCGGCTTCATGCGCGGTTTCGTGCAGGAAGTGCTGGCGCTCTCGGCGTGGATCTTCGCGGTCTTCGCGATCCGCATGCTGCACACGCCGCTGACGATGGTTCTGGCCGAGTATGTCGGCGGCGAGACCGGCGCCGGGGTCCTCGCTTTCGTGCTCCTGCTGCTGGTCCCCTACATGGCCGTCAGGCTCATCGCCAAGTGGGCCGGGGGCAAGAGCCGCAAGTCGGTGCTGGGGCCGGTCGACCGGGTGCTTGGCATGGGGTTCGGCGCGGTAAAGGCGATCGTGATCATCGTGCTCGGCTTTTCGGTGCTGGTGCTGGGCTATGACACGATCTGGGGCGTTGCCGGACGCCCCGACTGGCTGACCCAGTCGCGCAGCTATTCCTTCGTCAACGCCAGTTCGGACGCGATGGTCAAGATGATCGCGCAACGCCGCGCCGAGATCATGGCGGACGATGAAGCCGTGAGCGGGGCCGACTGAGCGCCTATGTCTGCAACGGTCCTCTACACGCCCGATGTTCTGGCGCTTGCGGTTCGGCTTTCGCACTATCCCTTGCGCGACGAGATGCCCCATGTTGCCGAGGCGCGCTCGCAGGCTTGCGGCAGTGCGATCATACTGGGTCTCGCGACCGATGCCGATGGGCGGATCGAGGCGGTCGGGCTACGCAGTCAGGCCTGCGCTATCGGGCAGGCCGCCGCAGCGATCTTTGCCGATGGCGCGCAGGGCCAGAGCCGCGATGACATCGCCGGGAGCCAAGCGGCTCTGACGGCCTGGCTTGCGGGCGAGGGCGCCTTGCCGGACTGGCCGGGCTTGGACACCATCGCTGCTGCGCAAGCCTATCCGGGCCGCCACGCAGCCTTGATGTTGCCGTGGAATGCCGCGCTTCGGGCGCTTCCTTAAGCCGCAATCCGCGGCTATTCTGTCCTTCGCATAGGGCAGCCCCCGCCAACGGGTCGAAGCAGGCCCGTGCAGCAAGGGGGAAGGTCGTTTCGATGGCAAAGGTACAGGCACCGCCGGCAGGCGCAGAGCCGAGCGCATCCGATATCAGGCTGGTTATCGCGGCATCGTCGATGGGCACGGTGTTCGAGTGGTACGATTTCTTCATTTACGGGACGCTCGCCGCGATCATCGGCAAGACGTTCTTCCCCTCGGGCAACGCGACGCTCGAAACGCTGCTGGTCTGGGCAGGCTTCGCGGTCGGTTTCGGGTTCCGGCCGCTGGGCGCGATCCTCTTCGGTTTTCTCGGCGACAAGCTCGGACGCAAGTACACCTTCCTCGTGACGGTCACGCTCATGGGCATTGCGACGGCGGGCGTCGGGCTGATTCCTTCTGCCGCGAGCATCGGTCTTGCCGCGCCTGCTATCGTGCTCCTGCTGCGCGTGCTGCAAGGCCTAGCGCTCGGCGGTGAATACGGCGGGGCCGCCATCTACGTCTCCGAACATGCGCCCGCCAACCGGCGCGGCTTCTATACCGGCTTCATCCAGGCGAGCGTCGTCGGCGGTTTCGTGCTCAGCCTGATCGTCGTGCTCGGCTGCAAGACGCTGATGAGCGAGGCGCTGTGGCTCGACTGGGGCTGGCGTGTGCCCTTCATCCTCTCGCTGGCCCTGCTGGGCGTCTCCTTGTGGATGCGTCTCAAGCTGTCCGAGAGCCCGGTGTTCAAGGCCATGCGGGCCGAGGGCGAGATCGCGGGCAATCCCTTCATCGAGAGCTTCACCTATCCCGGCAACAAGAAGCGCATCTTCATCGCGCTCTTCGGCATCGCGGCGGGCCTCACCGTGATCTGGTACACGGCGATGTTCTCCGCTCTCGGCTTCCTGAAAAGTGCGATGCGCATGGAGCCGACGACGGCCGAGATCATCGTCGGAGCGAGCGCTGCGCTGGGCATGGTGTTCTTCGTCGTCTTCGGCGCGCTGTCCGACCGGATCGGGCGCAAGAAGCCGATTGTCTGGGGTTATGCCCTCACGCTGATCGCGCTGTTTCCGGCGTTCTGGGTGATCGGGCAGAATGCCAATCCCGACCTCGTGCGGACCAATGCCGAAGTGCCGGTGCTCGTTGCAGGTCCCGCCTGCAACTACGACGCCTTCGCGTCCGAGCAGGCGAGTCAGTGCGCGACCTTGCTTGGTGACCTTACCGACCTCGGCTTGCGTTACACGTTGTACCCCTCGACAGGGGCGCTTGCGCTGCGCATTGGCGATGGGGCGATGGATCTGTCCGCGCATCCCTGGAGCGAGGCCGATGCCCGCAAGGCGCAGCTGCGTGCGCGGTTCGAGCAGGCCGGCTACAGCTTCGAGACGGTACGCCCGACCATCGGCAGAGCGCTCGTGATCGGGGCCATGCTGATGGTGATGATGGCACTTTCGGGTGCGACTTACGGGCCAGTCGCGGCTCTGCTCTCGGAGATGTTCCCGCCGCGCATCCGCTACAGCTCGATGTCGATCCCCTACCATATCGGCACGGGCTATTTCGGAGGTTTCCTCCCGCTTATTTCCAGCTACATGGTCGCGAGCAGCGGCAATCCCTACCAGGGCCTGTGGTATACCTGGGGCGTGGTGGCGATGGCGCTGCTGATATCCTTGTGGGGCCTGCGCGGCGGGCCCGCGCGCGACTATGGTGACGATGCAAGCTGACCTGCCCGAGCCCGCCCTGCGGCTCGCCTTCGATGAAGATGCCCTTTGCGCCAACTGGAAGGCGCTCGATCGCCTGTCGGGCAATGCACGCGCCGGCGCCGCGGTAAAGGCCAATGGCTACGGCACCGGGGCAGCGCGTGCGAGCCGCGTGCTGCACGACGCGGGTTGCCGCGACTTCTTCGTCGCGCACTGGAGCGAAGTGCCGCAGGTCATTGCGCAGGTCCCACCCGCGCAGGTCTCGGTGCTGCATGGCCCGCGCAACGAGGGCGATGCTGCGTTTGCCAGAGCGAGCGGGGTCAAGCCGGTGATCAATTCACTGGCGCAGGCGCAGCGCTGGCTGGCCAGCGGCGGCGGGCGATGCGATCTCATGGTCGATACCGGCATGAACCGCCTCGGCGTCTCGCTCGGCGAGCTTGATCACGAGGCAGTGCAGGGTCTCGATGTCGACGTGTTGCTCTCGCATCTCGTCGCATCCGAGGAGGACGGCGCGCACAACGAGCGCCAGCAGGAAGCCTGGGCGGCGGCGTGCGGGACAGTCCGCCACGCAAGGGCAAGTCTTGCCAACAGTGCCGGGATCATGCTCGGGCCCGACTACCATGGCAATCTCACCCGCCCGGGCATCGCGCTCTATGGCGGTATCGCGCGACCCGAGATGGCCAGCGACATCCGGCAGGTCGTGCGCCCGCTAGCGGCAGTGCTGCAACTGCGTGACGTCTCCGCGGGCGAGACCATCGGCTACAACGCCACCTTCACCGCGCCGCGCAGCATGCGCGTGGCGACAGTCGCGCTGGGCTATGCCGACGGCTATCTGCGCTGCTGGTCGGGGAAGGGGGTGCTGCGCGCGCCCTGTGGCGAGCCGTTGCCGGTGCTCGGACGCGTGAGCATGGACCTCACCGTCATCGACGTCGCGGCTGCACCGTCGCTGCGCGAGGGGGACTGGGTCGAGGTGCCGTTCGACCTGCCGTACGCTGCGCAGGTCTCGGGCCTTTCGCAGTATGAGCTGCTCACCACGCTCGGGCGACGCTTCGGAGCATGATTGCCAATAGCTTGGTCCTATTGCTGCGCAGCAAATCTTGTTGCAACGCATTAAGTCGTAGTGGTAGCCTGTGATCACATAGGATTGAGGATAGGGTCATGGCTGAATCGGCATCCAAGGATGACAGCACCGTCATCATCAAGAAGTACGCCAACAGGCGGCTCTACAATACCCGCTCGTCGAGCTACATCACGCTCGATCACCTGGCCAAGATGACCAGGGAGGGGATCGACTACAAGGTGCTCGACGCCAAGTCGGGCAACGACATCACGCATACCATCCTCACCCAGATCATCATGGAAGAGGAAACCAACGGCGAGCAGATGCTGCCGGTCAATTTCCTGCGCGAACTCATCGGCATGTACGGCAACTCGATGCAGTCGCTGATCCCGCACTACCTCGAGGCCTCGATGGAAAATTTCCGGGCCAACCAGAGCAAGCTGTCGAAGGCCTTCGAGGACTCGATGGGCAACAATCCGCTGGCCAAGCTGGCCGAGCAGAACATGGCCATGTTCCGCGCCGCGTCGGCCGCGTTCATGCCCGGTGCGGAGAAGCCCGAGGCACCGGCGCCCGAAACCGCAGAGAGCGGCAAGGACCTTGCTGCACTGCGTGATCAGATGGCCGAGATACAGAAGAGGCTTGACGCGCTCGGTAAATAAGTATCTGCGCAGGGGCTTGGCGCCGGGCGAGTCCCGGCGCTTTGATTCCCCCACCTGAGCGGTGCTAAGCGTACCGCCAGCAGCAGATGAAAGATTGCCTGTGTCCGCCATCCGTCATGCTTTGACCACCAAGCGCGAGGACGATTTCGCACAGTGGTACCAGGAGGTCATTTCCGAGGCTGAGATGGCCGAGGAATCTGGCGTTCGTGGTTGCATGGTGATCAAACCCTGGGGCTACGGCATCTGGGAGCGCATGCAGCGTCTGATGGACGACCGCATCAAGGAAGCGGGCGTCTCCAACTGCTACTTCCCGCTGTTCATTCCGCTGTCCTACTTCGCCAAGGAAGCCGAGCACGTCGACGGCTTCGCCAAGGAGATGGCGGTGGTCACCCACCATCGTCTCGTCTCCGACGGCAAGGGCGGCTTGACCCCCGACCCCGAGGCCAAGCTCGAGGAACCGCTGATCGTGCGTCCCACTTCGGAGACGGTGATCGGATCGGCCATGTCGCGCTGGGTCCAGTCGTGGCGCGACCTGCCGCTGATGACCAACCAGTGGGCCAATGTCGTGCGCTGGGAAATGCGCACCCGCATGTTCCTGCGCACCAGCGAATTCCTCTGGCAGGAAGGCCACACCGCCCACGCCGACCGTCAGGAGGCGATGGAAGAGACGCTGCGCGCGCTCGAGATGTACCGCGACTTCGCCGAGACCGAGCTTGCTATGCCGGTGATCGCCGGCGAGAAGCCCGAGAACGAGCGTTTCCCGGGCGCCGTCGCGACCTACTCGATCGAGGCGATGATGCAGGACGGCAAGGCGCTTCAGGCTGGCACCTCGCACTATCTGGGCACCGGCTTCGCCAAGGCCGCCGGGATTACCTATCAGGACCGCGAAGGCACGCAGCAGCTTTGCCACACCACTTCGTGGGGCACCTCGACGCGCATGATCGGGGGGCTCATCATGACGCACGGCGACGACGATGGCCTGCGTGTGCCGCCGATGGTGGCGCCGCACCAGATCGTCATCCTGCCGATGCTGCGCGACAAACCCGAGGATGCGGAACTGCTCGCCTACTGCGAGGAGCTGCGCCGCTCGCTTTCGGCCCGCTATGCGCTTGGCGAGAAGCTGCGCGTGCTGCTCGACAAGCGCCCGGGCAAGGCCACGCAGAAGCGCTGGGGCTGGGTCAAGAAAGGCGTGCCGCTGATCCTCGAGATAGGCGGGCGCGACGCTGCCAACGGCCAGATCACCGTGGTGCGCCGCGACCGGCTGTGGAACACCGAGGGCAAGGTCAACTTCCAGGCGATGTCGCAGGAGGCCTTCCTTGGCATCGCTGCTGGCGAGCTGGAAGACCTGCAGGGCGCACTCTACGCCGAAGCGCTGGCCAAGCGTGATGCCAACATCACGAAGATCGATTCGATGGAGGAACTCAACGCGTTCTTCTCCGAAACCAAGCGCTATCCGGGCTGGGCCGAGGTTGTCTGGTCGCGCCCGACGGGTGACGAGCTGGAAGACGTCGTCAAGCAGCTCAAGTCGCTCAAGCTCACGATGCGCAACACGCCGCTCAGGAGCGATCCGGTCGAGGGTACCTGCCTGTTCACCGGGCAGCCTGCGGTCGAGCGCATCTACGTCGCCCGGGCTTACTGACGGGCCCCGGCGGCAGACACGAGTGGGGACCGGTCATGCTGCAGGCGATAAAGTACAATCTTGCAAACCTGACCCGGTTCTCCGGGCGGGACAGGCGCCAGACGTTCTGGCTCTATGTCCTCGTCCTCGTCATCTTGCAGGCCATCGTCTCCTTCGCCGTCAGCGTACCGTTGATGGGCGCGATGATGGGCGAGGCGTTCGAGGCCGCGCGCGAGGGTGCCAGCGAGGCCCAGATGCAGTCCCGCATCCTGGCGAAGGCTTCCGGCTCGGTCGAGATCTCGACCTGGGTTTCGGCGATTTCCTCGCTGCTGCTGATTGGGTTGCTGGCGGCGTCCTTCACTCGGCGCCTGCATGACAGCAGCAAGCCGGGATGGATCGCGGCCATTGCGGCCTTGCTGCAACTGGCGAGCATCGCCATTGCCATTGCCAATATCGATCAGGCGACGCAGATCGTCCTTGCGGCGCAGACCGGCGATCTCGAGACGCTGCAGGAAATGCAGCGACAGGTTGCGCTGCAGGGCATGATCGGGTGGCTGCCTTTGCTGATAGTGCTCGTCTTCGGTCTGTTCCCTTCGACACCCGGTGACAATCGCTACGGCGAGGAGCCTGCTCCCGGACTTTGATGTGGGCATGGGTCTGGTCGCCTTCGGCGAGGCTCTTGCCAAGTGCGACGCGAACGGGAACACTCGCCGCCATGAACAAAACAAGCCTGGTCGCACCGCTCGTCATCGCCCTTTCCGTCACGGCTCCGGCACGCGCCGCAGAGCCCGAGGCTTCGGTTTCGCAAGACCGGCTCCATGCCGATGTCGAGAAGCTCGTTTCGTTCGGGACGCGCCATACCCTGTCCTCTGACAGCGATCCCGTGCGCGGGATCGGCGCGGCGCGGCGCTGGGCGGCGGCCGAGTTCCGCAAGACATCGAAGGCCTGTGGCAATTGCCTCGAGGTCGTGATGCCCGAGCAGACCGTCACGGGCAGCCGCATTCCCGAACCTGCCCGGATCGTCGATGTCGTCGCCATCCAGCGTGGCACTACAAGGCCCAACGAGGTCGTGATCGTGCAGGGGCACATCGACAGCCGCGTCAGCGACGTGATGGACATCAAGAGCGATGCTCCGGGCGCCAACGACGACGCTTCGGGCGTTGCTCTCGTGCTCGAGGCTGCGCGGGTCCTGTCTAAGCACAAGTACGAGGGTACTATCGTCTACGCTGCGCTTTCGGGCGAGGAGCAGGGGTTGTTCGGCGGCAAGGTTCTGGCCGATTACGCGAAGCAACAGGGCTGGACCGTCAAGGCCGTCCTCAACAACGACATCGTCGGGGGATCGTGCGGTTCCGACGGTTTCTGCGACGATGCGCACGTGCGTCTTTTCTCGGAAGGCCCGCGTGCTGACGCCACCGACAAGACCCGCGCCGCAGCGCGCCGCTTCGGCGGCGAGAACGACAGCCCGGGGCGCAACATCTCGCGCTTCATCGCCGGGCTTTCGGGCAGCGTTCAGGACGATCTCGCGGTGCGTCAGGTCTGGCGCGCCGACCGCATGGGGCGTGGCGGCGACCAGACGCCGTTTCTCGAACTGGGCTACCCGGCGGTCCGCTTCTCGGTCGCGGTCGAGGACTACGAGCACCAGCACCAGGACCTGCGGAGCGAGGACGGGGTGACTTATGGCGATACCATCGACGAGATGGATTTCCCCTACCTTGCCAAGGTGACGCGCCTCAACGTCGCCTCGCTCGCCGCGCTGGCCGATGCGCCGATGCCGCCCGCACCCAGCGCGGATGCGGCGGTGAAGACTTGGACCGACGTGACCTGGCAGCCGGTGCCGGGTGCGGCGGCCTACTCGGTCTGGCGCCGGCGCACCGATGCTGCCGAGTGGGAGGCCGAACCGGTCGTCGCGCGCACGCAGCAGACTGCGGTCAAGCTCGACCACCTGCGCGGCGACGACTGGATCCTGGGTGTCAGCGCGATCTCGGCCAGCGGTGCGCAAAGCCCGGTCGCGGCTGCTGTTCCGGGCGGTGCGTTCCATCCGCTGGCGCAAGACTAGGCGGTTAACCCGTGAATTGAATGTTGTTCACGCTGACCGTATTGGCCGCAGCGGGTCTCTCACCACCGAATGAACCGTTGGCGGGCCAGCTTCGCGCTGCGATCTGGAGTGATCTGCAACTCAATACGTTGATTGGGAACGGTAACTTGTTGGGGTCACTTTGGTACAATGCAGGTCAGGTAGACGCCAAGGCACCCGACCTCCACATCCTCGACATGGCCTGTAGCAACAACCGCGAAGGCCATCGTTGCTCTTTTACGCTGTTGCGTGACGGCGGTCCGAGAATGGCCTTCAACGAAGTAGCCCCCGACCGGCTCGCTTGTAAGGCACAGTTCGTCCGTCGAGAACAATCTGGCGAGTGGATCGTGAAGCATCGACCGCCGCGCGGCTCCGGACACACTCGGACGGACATGAAATGCAAAGCTGTGTCTGCAAGCTGAAGCACTTTCCCAGAGTTGCTACGCGATAGGGTGATTCCCCGCCATGGTCCCACCGGCATCAACGCGCTGTGGCTTCGGGTCTATGATTCTACGGCCCTAAGGTCAGCTCCTGGCCGATAGCGCGGCGCGGCCCATTGCATTCGGGCCGCGCTGCGCCCATTGCAGGGACATGGCTCCCAACAAGCGGCCCCCGGCGGGGCTTCCGACGCGCAAGCAGATCCTCGACTTCATCCAGAACTCGCCCGTTCCCGCGGGCAAGCGCGAGATTTCGCGCGAGTTCGGTCTCAAGGGGCAGGAGAAGATCCAGCTCAAGGCGCTGCTCAAGGACATGGCCGAGGAAGGCCTGATCGACGGCAAGCGCACCGCCTTCCACAAGATGGGCGGGCTGCCCAAGGTCACCGTGCTGCGCATCGTCGACATCGAGGAGGGCGAGGCCATCGCGGTGCCCGACACCTGGCAGCCCGAGGATGCGACGCCTCCGCCGCGCCTGCGTCTGATCGAGAAGGGCGCGCGCAAGGGGCCGCGCAGCGGGCAGGGCATCGGCGCGCTCAAGAAGGGCGACCGCGTGCTCGCCCGGACCGAGGAAAGCGCCTCTGGCTGGCGCGCCTATCCGATGAAGAAGCTCATGCTGCGCTCCGAACAGATGCTCGGCGTGGTCGAGATCGACAAGGCGGGCAAGGCCTGGTTGCAACCGGTCGACAAGCGCATCCGCAATTCCTCGCCGATCAGCGATCTGGGCGGTGCGGAAAGCGGCGAACTGGTCCTCGCCGAACCCATCGGGCGTTCGGCGCGCGCCTCGGTCAAGGTCACCGAGGTGCTCGGCGAACCGCTGGCGCCCAAGTCGTTCAGCCTCATCGCGATCCACAAGTTCGGCATCCCCAACCAGTTTCAGGAAGAGACGCTCGATGAAGCCGAGCGCGCGGCCAAGCTCCCGCTCAGCACCGAGCACCGCGAGGACCTGCGCCATCTGCCGATCGTCGCCATCGACCCTTCCGATGCGCGCGACCACGACGATGCGATCTGGGCGAAGCCCGACGGGGCGGGCGGGTTCGAGGCGTTGGTCGCCATCGCCGACGTCTCGTTCTATGTGCGCCCGGGCGGCGCCATCGACCGCGAGGCGCGCAAGCGCGGCAACTCGGTCTACTTCCCCGACCGGGTCGTGCCGATGCTGCCCGAAGTGCTCAGCGCCGACGTGTGCTCGCTGCGTTCGGGCGAGGACCGCGCCGCGATGGCCTGCCACATGCGGGTCTCTGCCGAGGGCAAGATCACCGAATGGCGCTTCACCCGCGCCATCGTGCGCATCGACGAGGTCATCGCCTACGAGGATGCGCAGGCTCGCATCGACAGCGACGAGGCGGGGCAGAACCTCAAGGACCTGTGGGCCTGCTGGAAGCTGCTCGCCAAGGCGCGCGCAGATCGCGATCCGCTCGACCTCGACTTGCCCGAACGCCGCGTCAAGCTCGACGAGCAGGGGCGCATCACCGAGATCGCGACGCGCGAGCGGCTCGATGCGCACCGCGTCGTCGAGGATTTCATGATTAGCGCCAACGTTGCTGCGGCCAAGGCTCTAGAAGCCAAGGTGGCCCCTGTCGTCTACCGCGTCCACGAGGCGCCGAGCCGCGAGAAGCTGGTCGCGCTCAAGGACTATCTCGAAACCTTCGGCAAGAAGCTCGCGATGGGGCAGGTGATCACGCCGGGGCTGTTCAACCGCATGCTCAAGGACATCGGTGACGAGAGCGAGAAGGCGCTGATCATGGAAGCGGTGCTGCGCAGCCAGACCCAGGCCTATTACGGTCCGCGCAACGCCGGCCACTTCGGCCTCGCGCTCGGCTCCTATGCGCACTTCACCTCGCCCATCCGCCGTTATGCCGACTTGCTGGTGCACCGTGCGCTGGTCGATGCCTACCAGCTCGAGCAGCCCCAGCCCAAGGGCGACATTCCGCCGACCAGCGGCTTGTCGGACCGCGACCGCGACGACCTGGGCAAGGTCACCGATGCCATCAGCCAGGCCGAGCGCCGGGCGATGGAGGCCGAGCGCGAGACTATCGACCGCTATGTCGCGGCCTGGCTCGCCTCACGCGTGGGCGAAGTCTTCCAGACCCGCATCACCGGCGTCCAGAAATTCGGCTTCTTCGCCACGATCATCGGGCTGGGTGGCGACGGTCTGGTGCCGGTCTCGACGCTGGGCGACGAGCGCTTCGCCTACGACGAGAAGGCACAGGTCCTCGAAGGCGAACGCTCGGGAACGACCTATGGCGTCGGCCAGATACTTCCATTGCGCCTGGCCGAGGCCAATCCGCTGACCGGCGCGCTCAAGTACGAGCTCGAGGACAGCGAAGGCCGGGTCGAGCCGCGCGGGCGGCCCATGGCGATGAAGAAGAAGGGCGGCCATTTCGTCGGCAAGCGCGGGCGGCCTGGCAACATTCGCCATCAGGGACGCAAGAAGCGCTGACGACATGCGCGCGGGCAGGGCATCAGGCCCTTGCCCGCGTCGCGCTGGCGATTTCAGTCGGCCAGCTTTTCGATGGCCTTGTCGTCGAGGCCGCCGGGAATGACGAAGACCGGGCAGGCCATCTTGGCCATGTACGAGCCGGTGAAGTGCACGACGAGCGGGCCCGGTCCGCTTTCGCGCGCGGCGCCAAGGACCAGCGCGGAAACCTCGGGGTGTTCCTCGAGGTATTTGCCCACGACCTTGATGTCCTCGCCTACGCGCACCGAGATCAGCGGCATTTTCGCCCCCTGCGAGAGCAGGTTGCCCGCAGCCGCGGTGACGAGCGTTTCGGCGCGGGCGCGCGCTTCTTCCTCAATCGTGGCCTGCACGCCGGCAAAGGCGTTGAACTCCTGCGGGGGCACGATTGCGAGCAGGTGTAGAGCGCCGTCGGTGCGCGCGGCGCGCCTCGCGGCGTACTGCATGGCCACGAGGGCTTCCTCGCTGTCGTCGACGATTACCAGATATACGCGCATAGATATCCTCTCGGCGCGGCTTATCAGGCCAATCGCTTCGACACGCAACCCATCCGTGGTGCGAAAAAGGATGCGCAAGGCGCTTGTATGCAAGGCCCAACTTGTCCAAGGAAGAGGTCGATCCGCTAACGCCTCCCCAAGGAATCAAGGGACAGACACGCTTCCATGCCCATCGAGATCAAGATGCCCGCCCTTTCGCCCACGATGGAAGAGGGCAAACTCGCCAAATGGCTCGTCAAGGAGGGCGACACCGTCAGCTCCGGCGACATCATGGCCGAGATCGAAACCGACAAGGCCACGATGGAGTTCGAGGCCGTCGACGAGGGTACCATCGGCAAGATTGCCGTTCCCGAAGGCACCGAAGGTGTGAAGGTCGGAACGGTCATCGCGCTGCTCGCCGAAGAGGGTGAGGACGTCTCGTCCGTCGCCGAGGCACCGGTTGCCGATGCACCCAAGGCTGCGCCCAAGAAGGACGAGGCGCCCGCCGCCAAGTCCGAGCCGGCACCCGCACCTTCGCCGACCCCGTCGCCCGCTCCGGCTCCGGCCGCCAATGACGGCGACCGCGTGATCGCCTCGCCGCTCGCGCGCCGTATCGCCGAGAACAACGGGCTCGACCTCGGTTCGGTCAAGGGCTCGGGCCCCAATGGCCGCATCGTCAAGGCCGACGTCGAAGCCGCGAAGGCCGGCGGTGCGAAGCCCGCCAGCGCGCCCGCTTCGGCACCTGCCGCCGCTCCGGCGGCCTCTGCCGGTGCCAAGGCCCTGCTCGACGAGCGTATCCCGCACACGATCGAGCCGCTTTCGGGCATGCGCAAGACCATCGCGCGTCGCCTCACGCAGTCGATGCAGGAAGCGCCGCACATTTACCTGACGGTCGACGTCAAGCTCGACAAGCTCATGGCGCTGCGCGCCGAGATCAATTCGATGCTCTCCAAGAAGGGCATCAAGGTCTCGGTCAACGACATGCTGGTCAAGGCTCTGGGCAAGGCGCTGGTCGACGTGCCCGAGTGCAACGTAACCTTCGCGGGCAACGAGCTGATCAAGTACGAGCGTGCCGACGTCTCGGTCGCGGTCTCGATCCCCAACGGCCTGATCACCCCGATCGTGCAGGACGCCAATGGCCGCTCGTTCTCGGCCATCGCGCAGGCAACCCGCGATCTTGGTGCGCGCGCCAAGGAAGGCAAGCTCAAGCCCGAGGAATACCAGGGCGGTACCGCCAGCATCTCGAACATGGGGATGATGGGCATCAAGCAATTCACCGCTGTAATCAATCCGCCGCAGGCAACCATCCTCGCCATTGGGGCAGGTGAAAAGCGTCCGTGGGTGATGGAAGATGGCTCCCTGGGAGTAGCTACTGTCATGACCGCAACCGGAAGTTTCGATCACCGTGCCGTCGACGGCGCCGATGGCGCGCGCCTGATGGCCGCGTTCAAGGACTACGTCGAGAACCCGCTCGGGATGATCGCCTGAGATGGAGGATGAGGCCGGAGACCTGGTCATTCGCGTGACTGCGATGCCGACCGACCTCAACCCCTATGGCGGCGTGTTCGGTGGCTGGCTCATGGCGCAGCTCGCGCTGGGAGCCAGTTCGCTGGTGACACGTCGCACCGGCCTCAAGGCGGTCGTCGTGGGCGCCACCGATTTCGCTTTCCCCGGCGTGATGCAGGTCGGCGACGAGCTCAACGTCTTTGCGCGTGTAGCGCGGGTCGGGCGCACCTCGATGACCGTGGCCACCCGTGGTTTCGGGCGGGCACGCGCCAGCGAGGAACAGGTGGAGGTCGCCAATGGCAGCTTCACCTTCGTCGCGCTGGGACAGGACGATCGCCCGCAGCCGATCGCAGATGCACTGAAAGTTGCCTGATAATGACCGAAGACTACCGTGAACCCGTGATCCGGGTCACTGCCATGCCTGCCGATACCAATGCCTACGGCGATATCTTCGGTGGCTGGCTGGTCAGCCAGATGGACATGGCGGCGGGTCTCATTGCGGCGCGCTTCTCGCGCGGGCGTGCGGTGACGATCGCCATGGACGGCATGCAGTTCCACAAGCCCGTCAAGATCGGTGACGAAGTCACCGTCTACGGCGATATCCGGAGGGTCGGACGCACCTCGATGACCATTGCCATCGAGGCCTGGCGCCGCCACCGGCACGAAGAAGAGCGGGTGAAAGTGACCGAAGCGGTCTTCACCTTCGTTGCCATCGACGATGCGGGCGCTCCCCGCGCAATCGAACAGGAGAATTAAGACAGTGGCAGACACCTATGACGTCATCGTCCTCGGTTCCGGCCCCGGCGGCTACGTTTCGGCGATCCGCGCTGCGCAGCTGGGTCTCAAGACGGCCATCGTCGAGCGCGAGCTGCTCGGCGGCATCTGCCTCAACTGGGGCTGCATCCCGACCAAGGCGCTGCTGCGCTCGGCCGAGGTGTTCCACCAGATGCAGCACGCCAAGAACTACGGCTTGTCGGCCGAGAACATCACCGCCGATCTCGACGCGGTGGTCAAGCGTTCGCGCGGCGTCGCCAAGCAGCTCAATCAGGGCGTCACGCACCTGATGAAGAAGAACAAGATCGACGTGATCATGGGCACCGGCAAGCTCGTCGCGCCCGGCAAGCTTGAGGTCGAGGGCGAGAAGGGCAAGCAGACCGTCTCGGCCAAGCACGTCATCGTCGCGACCGGCGCCCGTGCGCGCGAACTGCCCTTCGCTCCGGTCGATGGCAAGCGCGTGTGGACCTACCGCCACGCGATGACCCCGACCGAGATGCCGACCAAGCTGCTGGTCATGGGTTCGGGCGCGATCGGCGTCGAGTTCGCCAGCTTCTACAACGACATGGGCGTCGACGTGACGATCGTCGAGATGCTCGACCGGATCATGCCGGTCGAGGACAAGGACGTCTCCGCGTTCATGACCAAGGCGCTGACCAAGCAGGGCATGAAGATCCTGACCGAAGCTGCCGTGCAGGAGGTCAAGTCGGGCGCCAAGGACGTCAAGGTCAAGATCAAGGCCAAGGACGGCAAGGTCACCGAAGAGACCTTCAGCCACGTCATCTCGGCGGTCGGCATCGTGCCGAACACCGAGAACATCGGGCTCGAGGCGCTCAAGATCGAGGCCGACCGCGGCTTCATCAAGATCGACGATTACGGCCGCACCTCGGTCAAGGGCGTGTGGGCCATCGGCGACTGCACCCCCGGGCCCTGGCTTGCACACAAGGCCAGCCACGAGGGCGTTACTGCCGCGGAATCGATCGCCAAGGAACTGGGCAATAAGGACGTCCACCCCCACGGACTCGACCGCAACAACATCCCGGGCTGCACCTACTGCCACCCGCAGGTAGCCTCGGTCGGCATGACCGAAGCCAAGGCCAAGGAAGCCGGTTACACACTCAAGGTCGGCACCTTCCCGTTCATCGGCAACGGCAAGGCTATCGCGCTGGGCGAGCCCGAGGGCTTCGTGAAGACTGTGTTCGACGCGAAGACCGGCGAACTGCTGGGCGCGCACATGGTCGGCGCCGAGGTCACCGAGATGATCCAGGGCTATGTCGTGGGCAAAACGCTCGAGACCACCGAGGCCGAGCTGATGCAGACGGTGTTCCCGCACCCGACCATCTCGGAATCGATGCACGAATCGGTGCTTGCCGCCTTCGGCCGCGCGATCCACATCTGATCGCACGCTGCCAGCAGCGACGAATAGGAAAGGGCGGGCCGTTCGGTCCGCCCTTCTCGTTTGTGCTCAGGTCACGAGTGCATAGGCAACCATGATCTGGACGCTCGTTTCGATGGCAGCAGGGGTAAGCTTCACGCCCACGGGAGGTGGCGGCGGCGGGGGAGGCGGTGCGACATTCATCGCAGGGGGTGACGAGCCTTCCCGTTCCTCGAACTCGAGCGAGATTTCGCGATAGTTGGCGTCCTGAATGCGCTGCACAGGGCCCAGCTTCATGCCGCTTCCCGTGGCGATGAGGCTGCCTTGCTGCCGGGCATCGGCAAGCGCGCGCCGCATGGCCTCGCGTTCGGCTTCACGCGGATCGGAGAGTTCGAAGCGCGCGACATTGGGGTTGAGCGCGCCGTTTCTTCCGATCAGTCCGGCAAGTGTACCGGCATCCTCGACCTTGTCCGTCCTTAGGGTGACCTTTACCTCGGCAGTATAGCCAAGGATTGCGCATTCGCCTTGGGACAGACGGGCAGGACTGTATGATGACATGTTGCAGTTCTGGCCCCGAACCGGGCGGATCGAGAGCGTACCGGTCTCGATCTTCCGGGGCTTGCCCACAAAGCCGTACGCGGCACGCTCGGTCGCTTCGGAACGGACCTTGAGCTGTTTCAGAGCGTCATCGGACGTGGTGCCTTCGCCGCGCAGATCATAGGTGATCACGGCTATGTCGGGCTCGGTCTTCACGGTTCCTTTGGCCGAGACCAGAATGCGCGGGGCTTCCTGCGCCGTCGCTATGCCGGGCAGGGCGCAGGCAAGACCGGCCATGAGCGCAAGTGAATGGACGGCGCACAACTGCCTGCCCACGGTGTTGATAGGATGCATGCTCTCTCCTCGGGCGCGTAAAAACCGGACGCCGAAGAGAGGCTTACGTAATTGAGATGAAGGGGCAAGTACGCTGTGCGTCGTCCTCAGGCTCCGGCCCGCATCACGATGTGCTCGAACACCGCGACGTGGAGCGGTTCGGCGAATTCGCAGCCGATTGCATTGTCTCGAGCCCAGCAGATGCGGGCGCTGAGCATCTGCAGGCCGGGGATGCGGATGCGCAGCGGCATGGCGGTGCTCGCGTCGGGGAGCCATGCGATGCGAAAGCCGCCCGGCGAGAGGTCCTCGAGACGGGCCGTCTTCCACGGGCGCGAGCCCTGCCGCACCTCGCACAGCAGGCTGAGCGCGGCGCGGCTCGCGCCATGCCCTTCGCTGCGGGCATCCGCGTTGGTCTCGCGGACCGGTAAGGTGCCTTGCTGCATTCGTGCCTCCGTCATTGGTGCGAGGGCACTTGCATCGACACTGGTTACCAAGGCGTTGCAACAGGTTACGTGGTGATGCGGGAACTTGCGTCAAGCTGTGGACCACCTGTGGAAAAGGCGTGGAATGCCTGTCGACAGGTGGTCCGGATCATTTTCGCCGCGCTGGTCTAGGCAACCTTCGCGGAGGCGACCTTCTCGCGGATTGTCGCGATCGCGGTCGGGTCCTCGATCGTCGGCGGTACCGGGAAGTCCTCGCCGGCCATGATCTTGCGCAGGACATTGCGCAGGATCTTGCCCGAGCGGGTCTTGGGCAGCTGGCGAACGACGAAGGCCGTCTTGAGCGCGGCGACCGCGCCCAGTTCCTCGCGCACGCGCGCGATCACCCGCTTGTCCATCGTGTCCAGCTCGAGCGCGCCGGCACGCGCGACGACGAAGGCAACCGGTATCTGCCCCTTGAGCGCGTCGTCGGCACCGATCACCGCGCATTCGGCGACCCCGTCGACCCCGGCAACGAGCTGTTCCATCTGCCCGGTCGAGAGACGGTGCCCGGCGACATTGATGATGTCGTCGGTGCGGCCCATGATGTGCAGGAAGCCGTCCTCGTCGAAGTGCCCGGCATCGCCGGTCTCATAGTAGCCGGGAAAGCCGGTGAAGTTCTTCTCGTAGCCTGCAGGGTTGTTCCAGAGACTGCGGAAGGCACAGGGAGCGAGCGGCGTGCGCATGGCGACAGCGCCGCTCTGACCGGCGGGCAGGGGCTGCCCTTCCTCGGAGAGGATCGCGAACTGGTAGCCGGGAACAGGAAAGCCCGCGCTGCCTGCCTTGCGCCGGGTGTCGCCCAGCCCGAAACAGGTGGCGATGGCTGGTGCGCCCAGTTCGGTCTGCCACCAGTGGTCGATCACCGGTAGCCCGGTATGTTCCTCGGCCCAAGCAATCGTCTGCGGATCGGCGCGCTCGCCTGCAAGGAACATGACCTTGAGATTGCCGGTCCCGATTTCCTTCAGGTAACGGGCCTCGGGGTCTTCCTTGCGGATGGCGCGGATCGCGGTGGGGGCGGTGAAGAAGGTGCTGACATTGTGCCTCTTGATCACGCGCCAGAAGGTGCCCGGATCGGGGGTGCCGACGGGCTTGCCCTCGAACAGCACGGTCGTCGCGCCGACCAGCAGCGGGGCGTAGACGATGTAGCTGTGCCCCACGACCCAGCCCACGTCCGAGGCGGCCCAGAACACGTCGCCCGGCCCGATGTCGTAGATCGCGCCCATCGTCCATGCGAGGTTGACGGCGTGGCCACCGTTCTCGCGCACCACGCCCTTTGGGGTGCCCGTCGTGCCCGAGGTATAGAGGATGTAGAGCGGATCGCTGGCGGCGAGCGTGGCGCAAGGCGGAACCGGAGCATCAGCCGTCGCCTCGCGTAGCGCCATCCAGTCGTGGTCGCGCGGCGCCTCAAGCTGCGCAGCAAGCTGCTCGCGCTGGTAGACGACCACGCCCTCGACCGCGTGAGCGGCGCTGGCGAGCGCCTCGTCAACAAGAGGCTTATAGGGGAGGACCTTGCTGCCCTCGATCCCGCAGCTGGCGGTCATCACGAGCAGGGGCGTGGCATCGTCGATGCGCTTGGCCAGTTCGTGCGCGGCAAAACCGCCGAACACGACCGAGTGGATCGCGCCGAGCCGCGCGCAGGCGAGCATGGCAAACACGGTCTGGGGGATCATCGGCATGTAGATCACGACCCGGTCGCCCTTGGTTACGCCGAGCGAGGCGAGCATCGCCGCGACCCGCCCGACTTCGTCCTGCAACTCGGCATAGGTCCAGGCCTGTTCGCTACCGGTGACCGGGCTGTCATAGATGAGGGCGGTGCCATCGCCGCGTCCCCCCGCGACGTGGCGATCCACCGCGTTGTAGCAGGTGTTGAGCGTGCCGCCGGCAAACCAGCCTGCCTTTGGCTCGTAAGCGCGGGCAGGTGGTTCGATCCAGTCGATCGCCCGCGCTGCATCCATCCAGAAGCATTCGGGGTCCTCGATACTGTCACGCCAGGCTTGCCGGTAGACGTCGCTCATTTTTCCTCTCCTCCTTTGATTTCTCTGCCTGCGTTTCTCGTCAGGGGAACGTCTTGGACAGGATGACCAGCGTCGGGTCTCCCTCGAAGGGTTCGGGCTTGAAGCCCTTCTCGCGTTCAAGTTCGATCGCGGCGTGATTGTCGCGGCTCTCGATCGCGATCACCTTGCGGCAGCCGCGCTCGCGCGCCTGGGTGCCGAGGAAATCGAGCATGGCCCAGCCCACGCCCTTGCCGCGGTGCGAGGCGCTGACCGAGATCGCGATCTCGCCGGTCTCCATCGGCCCGTCGCAAGCGAGCAGGCCCGAGGCGACCAGTTCGCTCGTCTCCTTGTTGAAGCCGAGCCAGGACTCGGTGCGGAAATGGTCGGCCTTGACCAGCGGCGCGAGCTGGTCCGCACTCACATGCGCGGCGGCAGCGAGAAAGCGGAAGCGCCGGTCCTCGGCGCTGACGCGGTCGAAAAAGGCGGTAAGCAGGCCGATGTCGTCCTCGGTGGCGGGACGTACGTCGATCTCGATGCCCGAGCGGGTGGGAAGGGTGGTGGCGGTGATCGTGGACATGATAACTGCTCCGATGAGAAGGGAGATGGCGTTACCTTAGGCTCCGTGTCCCGGCCGTACCTTGATCGAAATCAGGGGCACGGCCGGGGACGGGAGCGGTGTGTAGGCAGGGACCGTCAGGTCATCCGTCGATGTTCCTGCGGAAGGTCTCGGGCAGGAACAGCAGGCCGATGACGACAGTGGCTGCCGCGACGACCACGGGATACCACAAGCCATAGTAGATGTCCCCGGTGGCAGCGACCATCGCGAAGGCCGTGGTCGGCAGGAAACCGCCGAACCAGCCATTGCCCAGGTGATAGGGAAGCGACATCGAGGTGTAGCGGATACGGGTCGGGAACAGCTCGACGAGCATCGCGGCGATGGGGCCGTAGACCATGGTCACCAGCAGCACGAGATAGAACAGGATCGCGACGACCTTGACCTTGTCCATCTGCGCCGGGTCGGCCTTTTCGGGGTAGCCTGCACTGGCGAGCGCAGCGCTGATCTGGCCCTGGTAGGCCGTGATCGCCTCGGCGCGGGTCGCACCGGCGAGCTTGGCCGGATCGGGCGCGGGCAGAGACTGGCCGCCGATCGAGATCGCAGCGATGGTGCCCGCCGGTGCCTCGACGTTCGCATAGTTGATGCCGTTCTTGGCGAGATAGGACTTGGCGATGTCGCAGCTCGAGCTGTCGAACTTGTTCTTGCCGATCGGGTCGAACTGGAACGAACACTCGGCCTCGCTGGCGGTTACCACGACCGGTGCGTTGCGGGTCGCGGCGGCGAGAGCGGGGTTGGCTGCGTTAGACAGGGCGTGGAACGCCGGGAAGTAGCTGATCGCGGCGAGCACGCAGCCGCCAAGGATGATGTACTTGCGCCCGATGCGATCAGACAGCCAGCCGAAGAAGACGAAGAACGGCGTGCCCAGCGCAAGCGCGATGGCGATGAGGTAGTTGGTCGTCGCCCCGTCCACCTTGAGGATCTTCTCGAGGTAGAACATCGCGTAGAACTGGCCGGTGTACCAGACCACGGCCTGACCCGCGACGGCACCGAAAAGCGCGATCAGCACGAACTTGAGGTTGCCCCATTCCCCGAAGGCTTCCTTGATCGGGGCCTTGGAGGTCGTGCCTTCCTCCTTCATCTTCTGGTAGACCGGGCTCTCGTTGAGCTGCAGGCGAATGTACATCGAGACGATGAGCAGGATCGCCGAGAGCAGGAACGGCACGCGCCAGCCCCAGCCCGAGAAGGTGTCCTCGCCCATGCCCGTGCGCACGCCCAGCACGACCAGCAGTGCGGCGAAAAGGCCGAAAGTGGCGGTGATCTGGATGAAGCTGGTGTAGAGCCCGCGCTTGTTCTCGGGCGCGTGCTCGGCAACGTAGGTCGCCGCGCCGCCGTACTCACCGCCCAGTGCAAGGCCCTGGATGATGCGCAGCGTCACGAGGATGATGGGAGAGGCGATACCGATGGTGTCGTAGCCGGGCAGGAGGCCGACCGAGAAAGTCGAGATGCCCATCAGGCCCATGGTCACGAGGAAAGTGTACTTGCGCCCGACGAGGTCGCCGACCCGACCGAACACCAGTGCACCGAAGGGGCGCACCGCAAAGCCGGCCGCGAAGGCGCCGAGCGCGAGGATGAACCCGGTGGTCTCGTTGACGCCCGAGAAGAACACCCGCGAGATGAAGCTCGCGAGCAGTCCGTACAGGTAGAAGTCATACCATTCGAATACGGTGCCGAGCGAGGAAGCGGTGATGACCAGCTTCTCGCGGCCGGTGGCCTTGTGATGTCTTGGCAAGGCTTGGTAGCTCGTGGCCATTGCACTCTCTCCCGGTTGTGGCCGGCGCCGCTGCGGGCACCGGGTGTTTGCTTGGTTATGCCGTCAGAACCTGTACTTTGCAGCGAATTCCATGCGATCGAGGCTGCCGTCCGCGCCCGAGACCGTCTCGCGCACCGCGTGGCGGTACTCGACACCGAAATCGAGCTTGTCGGCAGGGCTCCAGAAAAGGTTCGCCGCCATGCTCCACGCGCGCTTGTTGGCAAGGCCGTTGACGACGATGGCGTCGGGGTAGTCGGCATCCTGATACCCGGCCATGAAGGTCGAGCGCAGCTTGTCGCTCCAGCCCAGCTTGAGGGCGGCGAAGGCGGCGAAATTGTCGACCACCGCGAGCTCCTCGCCGAATGCGGGCAGCACTGCGTCGGCGACGTAGCCGAGCCCGAGATAACGACCGATGCCCTGGCCGTAGGTGACCATGAAGCGCAGGTCGTGCCGGCCTTCGGGGCCGAAGGGCACGATGCCCGACCCGGAGAGGCCCCAGCCAAAGGCGCTGTCGGAAAGACCGCCCTGCTGGACCCTGATCTCGCGCGCGACACCCGCCAGGACGAAACTGCCGAGCCCGGGCGTCCAGTTGATGCGGCCCACTAGGTCTGGCATGCGGTCATCGTCGAGATCGGCAAAGCCTGCACTGTCGCCGACCAAGGCCTCGGTCTGCGGGTTCTCGATGGCGACCGCAAAGGAAAGCTGGTCGGCCACCTTGTGCGTATAGCGGACCATGGCCTGGCGGTTGAACACGGTGCCCTCGGTCGGCCCGACGAAGTCGGTGGTCTCGGGCAGGGCGGCAACATTCTGGAAGGTCGACCATTCCTGCCCGATGAGCAGGTTGCCGTACTTGATGAAGCCGCGGCGGAAAGTGGGCACGTAAGGGTTGGTGGCGCGCTGCGCCCCCGGCGGCGCGGTGGCGAGACCGAAGTCGAACTCGATGTAGCCCGACAGCTCGCGGCCCTCGAGCGGTGTGCTCGCACCCATGGTGATGCGCGTCTGGCGCGCATGCATCATGAAGTCCTGACTCTTGGCGCCATCGCCGACCGGGATGTGCTGGGGCAGGTAGAATTCCTTGCCGAGTGCCCCGGGAGCCACGTCGCCCGAGCTCCAGCGCGAGGCGATCGCGTTGACGCGGACGTAGCCGCCCAGCTTGAAGGTGGTCGCGCCCACGTCGAAGCCGTCCTTGCCGGACGCCGAAGCTGCGGCGGGAGCAGCATCCTCGATCCGGGCAACGCGGGTAACCGCGTCGGCGCTCTGGGTCTGTGCGGCAGCCAGTGCGCTGCGGGTTTCGCTTTCGGCACGCTGCTGGTCGGCACGGGCGCGGGCAAGGTCCTCGCGCAGCAGCTGCATCTCGGCCTCGAGACGTTCGAGGCGCGCTTCGAGCTGTGCTTCTCGCTCGCTGGCCGACGTGCTCTGCGCCAGCGCGGCTTGCGGTGCCACCAGGCACGTCGCTCCTAGCAATACGCCGATCAGGCGCCGCGGATGCGGGGTCATAGTCCTCTCCTCCTCTCGACCCCGGCCTGCTCTTTGACGCGATGCGGCGACGCGCTGCGCTGGCAATGCTCAAGGTCGTGCCTATGTTCAGGGAGAAGCGTGGGCCGGGCCATCCCGACCTTGGTGATGGTCCTACGACCATTGTCTAATGTCCCCCGGCATTCGCTATTGTGCTAGGAGCAGGTCAAACCCGGAAACATCCGGATGCATTGACCCGGAGAGGAGAAATTTATGGTCGAGGCCCTCTATCCCGTTCCCGTCGAATGGGCGAAGGATGCGCTTGTCGACGAGGCCCGCTACAACGAGATGTACGCGCGGTCGGTCAGCGATCCCGACGGGTTCTGGCGCGATCAGGCGCAGCGCATCGACTGGATCAAGCCGTTCAGCGTGGTCAAGCAGACCAGCTATCACGAGGCCGACTTCGGCATTTCCTGGTTCACCGATGGCACGCTCAACATCGCGGCCAATGCGCTCGACCGCCATCTCGCGACACGCGGCGATGACATTGCGATCATCTGGGAGCCCGACAGTCCCTCGGATCCCGAGCGGCGTATCACCTATCGCCAGCTCCACGAGGACGTGTGCCGTTTCGCCAACCTGATGAAGTCGCGCGGGGTTAAGAAGGGCGACCGGGTCACCATCTACCTGCCGATGGTGCCGGAGGCCGCCGTTGCGATGCTCGCCTGCGCGCGCATCGGTGCGATCCACTCGATCGTATTCGCCGGCTTCTCGCCCGATGCGCTGGCGGGACGTATCGTCGACTGCGACAGCTCGATCGTGCTGACCGCCGACCAGGGCCTGCGCGGCGGCAAGAAGGTGCCGCTCAAGGCCAACGTCGACGAGGCGCTCGAGGATTGCCCCGGCGTCGATACGGTGATCGTGCTCGCCCATACCGGCGCCGACGTGCCGATGGCCGAAGGGCGCGACATCGATTGGCGCACGGGCGTCGCCCAGCAGTCTGCCGACTGCGCGCCCGAGGAGATGAACGCGGAGGATCCGCTGTTCATCCTCTACACCTCGGGTTCGACCGGCAAGCCCAAGGGCGTGCTGCACACGACAGGTGGCTATGCCGTCTGGGCCTCGATGACCCACGAATACGTCTTCGACTACCGTCCGGGTCAGATCTACTGGTGCGCGGCCGACATCGGCTGGGTCACGGGCCACTCCTACGTCGTCTACGGACCGCTGATGAACGGTGGCACCACCGTGATGTTCGAGGGCGTGCCCAGCTTCCCCGATGCGAGCCGCTTCTGGCAGATCGTCGACAAGTATCAGGTCGAGATTTTCTACGGTGCACCGACCGCACTGCGCGCGCTGATGCGCGAGGGCGACGACTACGTGAAGGCCACAAGTCGCAAGAGCCTGAAGGTGCTCGGCTCGGTCGGCGAGCCGATCAATCCCGAGGCATGGTCCTGGTACTACAACGTGGTGGGCGAAGGCCGCTGTCCGATCGTCGATACCTGGTGGCAGACCGAGACCGGCGGCGTGATGATCACCCCGCTGCCCGGCGCCACCGCGCTCAAGCCTGGGTCTGCCTCCAAGCCGATGTTCGGTGTGCGTCCGATGCTGCTCGACAACGATGGCAAGGAAATCACCGGGGCGGGCGAGGGCTGCCTCGTCATCGCCGATAGCTGGCCGGGCCAGATGCGCACCGTCTGGGGCGATCACGAGCGCTTCTTCCAGACCTATTTCTCGACCTTCAAGGGGTACTACTTCACCGGCGACGGCTGCCGCCGCGACGAGGATGGCTACTACTGGATTACCGGGCGCATCGACGACGTCATCAACGTCTCGGGCCACCGCATGGGTACCGCCGAGATCGAGTCCGCGCTGGTGGCGCACCACAAGGTCGCAGAGGCAGCAGTCGTGGGCATGCCACACGAGATCAAGGGGCAGGGCATCTACGCTTTCGTGACCACCAATGCCGGGGTCGAGGCCGACGAAGATCTGCGCCGCGAACTCATCAAGTGGGTTCGTCACGAGATCGGCCCGATCGCCACGCCCGACGTGATCCAGTTCGCGCCGGGCCTGCCCAAGACCCGCTCGGGCAAGATCATGCGCCGCATTTTGCGCAAGATCGGCGAAAACGACTTTTCCAGTCTTGGCGACACCTCGACGCTTGCCGATCCCTCCGTGGTCGATAATCTGATCGAGAACCGCCCGCAGCCCGCAACGGCATAAGGGCGTAACGTCCAGAGAAATATGCCGCGCACGATCATCATTGCCGACGACCACCCGCTCTACCGCCAGGCGCTCTCGCTCGCGGTCGAGCGGGTGGCGCCGGATGCACGGGTGATCGAGGCGGGCACGCTGGCCGGCGCGGTGCAGGCGCTGTCTCAGGCAGACGAGCCAGCCCTTGTGTTGCTCGATCTCAAGATGCCCGGTGCCGTCGGTTTCTCGGGCATTGCCCTGCTTCATGCCGAAAAGCCCGCGGTGCCGATCCTCGTCGTATCGAGCGCCGAGGGCGCATCCGCCGCAGAGGAGGCGAGGAGTTTCGGCGCGGTCGGCTTCCTGCGCAAGGACAGCGATCTCGAAGTAATCGAGGCTGCGGTCGCCTCGGCGCTCGGTGGCAGCAGGCGTATCGAGAGCGGTACCTGCGCGGAGGCAGACCAACCCGATCATGGGCGTGTCGCAGACCTCACCCCGACCCAGACCAAGGTCCTGCTCGCGGTGCTCGACGGCCAGCTCAACAAGCAGATCGCGCACGAACTGGGCGTCAGCGAGGCCACGATCAAGGCGCACATGACCGCGATCATGCGCAAGCTCGACGTCACCAACCGTACCCAGGCGGCGCTGGTCGCGCGCTCAATGGGGCTCCACCTCCAGCACTGAAACCGAGGCGAGGAAGGCCTCGATCACCTCGGGTGCGACCGGTTTCGCATAGGCGCGAATGCCCAGCGGATCGGTGAGGGGACGTATCTGTGCGAGCGGCTCTGCCGTGAGGATCGCCGCCGGCAGGTCGGGGCGCTGATTGCGCAGGGCCTTAATGAGCGCAATCCCGTCCTCACCGTCATCGAGCCTGAAATCCGCAAGCACCGCGTCGACGATGGCGGCGTGGGCGAGCGCACCCTCGATATCGTTTTCGCCGAGCGCGGTATGGCCCATACGCTCGACCAGCGCCGCCGTCGCCTCGACGATACGGCTGTCGTTGTCGACCACGAGGATGGTGAGGGCGCGTGGTTCAATCGGTCCGGAGACGGGTAACCGGCCCGGCTTCGCGTCTCGTCGGGGGACCGCGTGCAGTTCGGGCAGGAGCAGGCTGAAGCGTGATCCGCGCCCTGCGTTGGAGGAGACTTCGATCCGTCCGCCCAGCAGGCGCACGATCCGCTCGACGAGGGCAAGACCGAGGCCGAGGCCTTCGGCATCCACGCTGCCAAGACGCGTGAATTCTCCGAATATCTCCTGCGCCTGGCTTTCATCGAAGCCGACGCCGGTATCGACCACGTCGATGCGCAGCCAGTCGCCGCGTCGCCGGACGCCGACGACGACCCCGCCCTCGCGGGTGTAGCGCAGGGCGTTGGAGAGGAAATTCTGCATGACCGAACGCAACAGCCCCGGATCGGTCTCGACCCACCCGCGGACCGGGCCGATGTGCAGTCGCAGTCCCTTGGCCTCGGCGCTGGGGCGGAAGCTTTCGGCCATGTCGGAAAGGAACGGGGCGAGATCGACCGGCTCGGGCTCGGGGGTCACGCCGCCCGCGTCGATACGCGAGATGTCGAGCAATGCGCGCAGCAGTTCCTCGGCGGCCACGATGGCATTGTCGACGCGCGCGATGAGGGCCTTTTCCGCCTCGGGTGCGCTGCGCGCAAGGGCTGCGGAAAACAGGCGTGCTGCGTGAAGCGGCTGGAGCAGGTCGTGGCTTGCCGCTGCCAGAAAGCGGGTCTTGTCGCGCGTGGCCGCGGCGAGCAGGCGGTTGGCTTCGCGCAGTTCGCTGGTGCGCTCCTCGACGCGCTGCTCGAGCTGGGCGAGGGTACGCTCGAGTTCTTCGCGGGCATGTGCCTCTCCGGTCACGTCGGTAAACGACATGACGTAACCGCCGCCGGGCATCGGGCCGCCCACCGTCTTGATCACGCGCCCGTCCTCGCGGCGGCGCTCGAAGCTGTGGTCCTGCCGTGCGCGCAAGTGCTCGAGGCGCCGGGCGATACTAGCCTCGATGTCGTCGCAGCCGAAATCTCCGCGCAGGGCATTGTGGCGGATGAGCTGCTCGATCGGAATGCCCACGCGCAGGAGCCCCGGTGGATAGGCGAGTATCTGCTCGTAGCGCGCGTTCCAGGCGATGAGGTTGAGCTCGGCATCGACAACGCTGATACCGGCGTCGATGTTCTCGAAAGTCGCGGCGAGCAACTGGCGCGAGAAGCGCAGCGACTGGCCGCCCTCGTCGAGCAGGCGGGTGACGTCGGTCAGGTCCATGCGGCCACTTGCCAGCGCAGAGGCGACCAGCATGCGCGCCGAAGAAGCCCCGACGACGCTGGCAACCAGAGCCTGCGCGCGCTGGGCCGAGGCCCTGTCGACAAGCTCGGCATGGTGCGCGGGCGGAAACTCGAGGAGTGCGCGTTCCTGCCCCACGAAACTGGCAACGAATTGCTGCAGCTCGCCCAGATTGGTGACGCGGCGAGACGTGGCGAAGAGGCGCGGCAGGCCAGGTGCGGGCATCTTGCGCGCGGCGAACACCGCGTAGAGGGCAAGGTTGAGGCCAAGGCTCCAGCTGACGCCATGAACGAAGGGCGTCGTCTGCCCGACCCCGAACAGGCGGTTGGGGTCGAGCGTACTTCCAACCAGGCTCGCCAACCAGTCTGCAGGAAGAATTGGGGGAAGCGCGAGGGTGTAGGCCCAGAGTCCAAGGCCGAGCGCAAGGCTCACCCGCGCGGCAAGCGGATCGCGGCCGGTGCCGGTTGCCGCAAGCACGAGGTGGGGCGTGAACTGCGCCATGGCCGCAAAGGCAACCAGCCCCATCGAGGCGAGCGACTGGTCGTGCCGGATCAGCAGTGCGAAGCTCAAGGCCAGCGCCATGATGCCCACGATGGAGAACCGGCGCATCGCCAGCATCCGCCGCCCGATCTCGCCGGCACCGGGGCCGGTTTTGACGCGCAGCACGGCCCCGGCGAACAGGTCGTTCGAGACCATCGTCGCCAGCGCGGTGGTGTCGACGATGGCCATCGACGCGGCCGCGCCGATACCGCCGAGCAGGGCGGCTGCCAGCGCAATGTCCGAGCCGGCCCATCCGGGGAGGCGCAGTACGTAGAGATCGGGGTCGGTGCCGCCCGGAAGCAAGGTCTGGCCAGCCAGTGCAATCGGGACGATCAGCGCGACGATGGCGACGAGATAGAGCGCGAGGCCCTTGCGTGCGCGCGGCAGGTCATCCTGCGAGCGTGCTTCGACCAATCCCATGTAGAACTGGCGCGGAAGCGCGACGATGGCGAAGACCGAGACCAGCAGGATCACGGCCACCTCGAGGGTGAGGTTCTGCGGCGCGAACTGACCGGCAAAGGCCTGCATCCCCTGGGCAAGGCTGGCAGGCGGCGCTGCGAAGAGCAGGGCCATGGCAAGGACGGCCACTACCGCGAGGGCGGCCAGCTTGACCAGCGAATCGAGCGCCACGGCATAGAGCAGCCCTTCGCTGCGCCCCGCCAGCTCGAACCGGCGCGCACCGAACAGAACCGCAAACAGCGCCAGGATTGCCGCAGCAGCGATCATCGCAGTGCCATCGACAGCACTTTGCGAAACGATCGCGAGGGCATTGCCGATCGAGCGCAACTGCAAGGCCAGATAGGGAATTGTGCCCGTGAGCGCGATGATCGTGACCAGCCGCGCCACCCAGACATCGTGACCAAAGCGCGCGGCGATGAAGTCGGAGACCGTTGTCGCGCGTTCCTGTGCCACCGCTTCGGCCAGCTTGCGCAGGAAGCGCGGGGCGAGCAGCAACAGCAGGATCGGCCCGAGGTAGATCGGCAGATATCCCCATCCCGCGCGCACGGCGGTCCCGGTCGAACCATAGAAGGTCCAGCTGGTACAATAGACGGCAAGGGCGAGCGTATAGGCACGGTGGCGACGTTGTGGCGAGAACGCGGTCTTGCGCTGCTCGACCCAGGCCGCGACGGCAAACAGGCACAGCCCGAAAGCCAGAACGGCAACAATCGCGGTGAGAAGGCTCATCCGTGCCCGCCCCCGTTCCTGCCCGAAACTACGTTCCGGTGACTTTGTCGCCTCGTGACCACGGCGCCCATTCTAGCATTGCCCTCTCTCTCGCAGGCCAGTCCTACGTCTAACTGTGTAAAATGCCTAGCACCTGTCCACCTCGGGCCCAGCCAATCTTCCCCCAATCGGCAGCCCCTGGGCGCCAGCGCGATATGCTATGCCGCTGCGATTGACGCTGGCCCGGCGTTTTCCTAAGCGCGCTTGCATCATCAACCCACGGGGTGTCCTGGCGCTGTCAGGGCTGAGAGGCGCATCGCGGCACAATCCAGTGTCGAGTCCGCAAACCCGCGAACCTGATCCGGTTCATGCCGGCGGAGGAATAGGGACCATGCGACGAAAAGCCGCACTCCATATCGCACGTACACCTGTCATTTTCGCGGTGCTTTGCGCCGGCCTCTCGGTGGGCTTGCCCACTGCCGTCCGGGCCGCTGAAGCAGCCGGTGAGGACCCGATCATTGTCACCGCGCGCGGCCGTCCCGAAGCACAGATCGCGGTGCCCGACACCGTGACCGTGTTCACGCAGGACGACATCGCGCGCCGCAGACTGACGACCGTCGACGACTTCATAGCCCAGACCCCGGGCGTGTTCATGATCAACGATCAGGACCCGGGCACCAACATGATCACGGTGCGCGGCGTCTCGACCAACCGCAACCAGTCGCCCTCGATCGCCTATGTCGTCGACGGACTGGCCCTCGCCGATTCCGAGCTGTTCACGCTACACACTTACGACGTTGCCCGCGTCGAGATCCTGAAAGGTCCGCAAGGCGCGCTCTTCGGTCGCTCGGCCTCGGGAGGCGCGGTCGACATCGCCACCAACGATCCCACCGACGAGGCGGGCGGCATGGCCTCGATCGGCATCGGCAACGGCTTCACCTGGACCGCGGACGGCGTGGTCAACGCGCCTGTCTCCGAGCGCGTCCAGCTGCGCCTCGCGGGTTCCTACCGCAACTCAGACGGCTTCATCCGCAACAGCTACCTCGACAAGAAGGTCGACGGCTTCATCAGCCGCAACCTGCGCCTCAAGGCGAGGATCGAGACCTCGGAGACGAGCACGCTGAAGCTGCGCCTCGCTTGGGCTAACGAGGAAGGAGGCGCGGCCTACATCTCGTCGGAGAACGTCACCGGACGCAACGGGGGTCGCCTCTCGGGCACGATCCTGACCGATCCCCAGGGCGACTTCGAGGGCCGCTTCGCGCGCGAATGGTGGGGCGCGCAAGCGACCTTCGAACAGGAACTGGGCGATGCGCTGATGCTCAGCTGGTCAGGCGGTTACGACAACTACCACAAGGACTTCTCGGAAGAGCTCGACTTCCGCCACGACACGCCCGTCACACTGGACGGCCTTGCGCTGTTCCCGGATGGCATCCAGCCCATCTCGCAGCCGGTCGACATCGAGGCATGGACCAGCGAAATGCGCCTGACCTCGCGCGGGGCCGGACCGCTGCGCTGGCACGCGGGCTTCTTCTTCCAGCGCCTCGAGCGTGACCGCACCGACGAATTCGGTCCGCTCCTGTTCGGCGCCGAGGCGCAGCGCGCAGAGACCCGCTCGAACCAGATCGGGCTCTTCGCGCAGGTCAGCTACGACGTGCTGCCGACGATCGAGGCGACGCTGGGCCTGCGCTACGACCGCGACCGGCGCAAGGAAGACACGGTCGGCGCCGACAGCGCGACGATCTACGCCCGCCGCGCGCAGACCTTCGACAAGTGGCAGCCCAAGATCTCGCTCGCCTGGCACCCCTCGCAGGACTTCACCGGCTACGTCACCGGCAGCGTGGGTTTCAAGTCGGGCGGCTTCAACCCGCTGCCCGGCGCCTCGGACGTATGGAGCGCGAACTTTGCCGCCGAAACGGTCAAGTCGCTCGAAGCAGGCGTCAAGGGCCGCCTCGTCGATGGCCGCGTGCGCCTCGCGATGGCGGGCTTCGTGACCGACTACAGCAATTTCCAGAACACCGTGTTCCTGGGCAATTCGGTGGTGCTTTCGGTACCCGAAGTGAACGTCCACGGGCTCGAGGCATCGGCGCAGGCCGATCTCGGCCTCGGCTTCAGCCTCGATGGCGGCGCGGCCTGGACGCATAGCCGCGTCGGCCGCTACACCACGCCCAACCCGACGCCCGAACCTGGCGAGCCCGACGTGCTCGACCTCACCGGCAATCGCACCCCCAACGCCCCCGACTGGACGCTGAACGGCGGCATCGGGTGGCAGGGCGATGCCGGACCGGCGCTGATCGACGCGCGCCTGAGCGTCGCTTACGTCTCGCGCGTGGACTTCGAAATCGACAATATCCTGCACACGCCCGGCTATGCCTCGGTGGATGGCAGGATCGGCGTGGATCTGGGTGCCTGGAGCCTCGAGGTCTGGGCGAAGAACCTGTTCGACAAGCGCTGGGCGATTTCCGCCTTCGGTCAGCAGCAGTTGCCACTGCTCCTTGGCCTGGGCCCCGACGGCCCCTACGACAGCTTCACGATCAACACCGGCCGCCAGTTCGGCCTCGGTGCCACGCGCCGCTTCTGATGAAGGACCAGCCCATGAGCTTTTGCGACACGATCTGGCAGGAGCTCGCGCCGCTGCGCCGCGCGATCCTCGACCAGCCCTTCCTCGCCGAACTGGCCGATGGTTCGCTCGCGCCCGAGAGCTTCCGGCACTACATGCTGCAGGACAGCCTCTATCTCGCCGAGTATGCCCGCGCGCTGGCAATCGCCTCGGCGCGCGCGCCCACGGCTGCGGGACGGCTCGAATTCTCCGACGGCGCCAAGGTCGCGGTGCAGGTCGAACAGGCGCTGCACCAGGCGTTCTTCGCCAAGTTCGAGGTCACCCCTGAAATGGCGCAGCAGGCCGAGCCGACGCCGGTGTGCCTGGGCTATACCAGCTACCTTCTGAGCCTTGCCGCGACGCGCAGCTACGAGGAACTGATCGCGGGGATCCTGCCGTGCTTCTGGGTCTACTGGGAGGTCGGCTGCGACATCAAGCCGCGCGCCACCTCGCCCAATCCCTATGCGCCATGGATCGACACTTACGCCGATCCCGGCTTCGGCGAGGCGACCGCACGTGTTCGCGCACTGGTCGACGAGGCCGCCGCCAGCGCTACCCCGGCAACCCGCGCGGCCATGGCCACCGCCTTCCGCAACGCCACGCGCTACGAGTGGATGTTCTGGGATTCGGCCTACCGGCGCGAGACCTGGCCGGTCTGAGACGCCACTTCCCGCCTTCGTCTTGAACCGGAGGTTGGCGGACAGAATGGCAAAATTGCCGGGTAGGGTGACCTCTCAAGGACAGTGCAAAACATCTCGATTTCGGGCGTTCTTGCACCAGCTGACTGAGGACACCCTAAAGCCGGACAGAACTGGCGTCGTGGCCGAGAGACATCGGATCGGTGTTTTGCATTCCTTGCCCCTGCGCCTGACAAGGTCATTTCAGTGACCGGACGAGATCCGCCTTTTTTCGGTCACGTCGATCTGCACCACTCGCCCTTCATGGACGGTCAGCGATACACTCCCAAACTTGAGGTCGCTGAGCGCCGTGCGCACGGTCGCAAGGCTGAGGTCGAGCGACTTCTCTGCATCGTCCAGCGTTGCCGGGCGAGAGTTACGCGAGGACGTCATGTCGTTTTCCTTTCCGATCCGTCGACAAGGTGAAGGCAGCGAGGGCGGATACGGATCGTATCACCCGCAGAGGGCGGTGCGTGACGACCGTCGGCATCGAGTTCGATGAGCTCTGGAAGGTCTTCGCTATGGGCTTCGACCCTCCAGAAGCCTCCCTTGCGGAAGACATTGGCAACCCTGACCGGATGACCCAGACTTCCTTCCTCCTCAATCTCGATGTCATGCGGACGAACGAGGCGACCGCCGGGCAGGCGCGTGCTCTCTCCGACGAAGCGGGCCACGAAGGGACTGGCAGGGGCCATGTAAATCTCTTCCGGCGAGCCGGTCTGTTCGATCTTGCCTTCATCCATGACCACGACCCGGTCAGCCAGTTCCAATGCTTCTTCTTGGTCGTGGGTCACGAAGATCGTGGTAAGGCCCATCTGCTTGTGAAGTTCGCCGAGCCAGCGCCGCAGGGTCTTGCGCACTTGGGTGTCGAGCGCGCCGAAGGGTTCGTCGAGCAGGAGCAACTGCGGCTCGGTTGCGAGAGCGCGAGCGAGGGCGACGCGCTGGCGTTGGCCGCCTGAAAGCTGGGCAGGATAGCGTGCACCAAGCCCGCCCAGCTGGACGAGGTCCAGCAGGTCTTCAGCGCGTTTCCTGATGGCGGTGCGTGAGGGGCGCTCGCGACGCGCACGCACCGCAAGACCGAAACCCACATTGTCGACAATCGTCATGTGCTTGAAGAGCGCGTAGTGCTGGAAGACGAAGCCGACCTTGCGTTGGGCCACTTTCAGGTCGGTGACGTCCTCCCCGTTGAAGCGTACCGAGCCGCTCTCTGGAAACGCCAGCCCGGCGATGATGCGCAGCAAAGTCGTCTTGCCCGAGCCCGACGGGCCCAGCAGCGCGAGGAACTCGCCGTCGCGCACGGTCAGATCGATGTTCTTGAGGACGCTCTGGCCCCCATAGCTTTGGGTGATGCCGGAAAGTTCGATCATTCAGGCGTTCCTTCGTGAGTGATGCTGGAAGCGCGCCTCGACCAGGGTCTTGAGGACAAGCGTGACGAGGGCAAGGCCAGCCAGCAGAGAGGCGACCGCGAAGGCGGCGACGAAGTTGTATTCGTTATAGAGAATCTCGACGTGCAGGGGCATCGTATTGGTCAGTCCGCGCAAGTGTCCGGAGACGACCGAGACTGCGCCAAACTCTCCCATCGCACGCGCATTGCACAAGAGTACACCGTAGAGCAGGCCCCAGCGCACGTTGGGCAAGGTCACGCGCAGGAAGGTCTGCAGGCCGGACGCGCCAAGCGAGAGCGCTGCCTCCTCGTCATCGCGCCCCTGTTCGAGCATCAGCGGGATCAGTTCGCGCGCGACGAAGGGAAAAGTCACGAAAACCGTCGCGAGAATGATCCCGGGCACCGCGAAGACAATCTGGATGTCGTGGCTATCCAGCCAGGGGCCGAGCCAACCCTGCGCGCCGAACAGCAGCACATAGACGAGTCCGGCAACCACAGGCGAGACCGAGAAGGGAAGGTCGATGAAGGTGATCAGCAGACTGCGTCCGCGAAAATCGAACTTGGCGATCGCCCAGGATGCAAACAGGCCGAAAACAACGTTTACCGGCACGGCGATTGCGGCGACCGTGAGGGTCAGGCGCATCGCGCTCAGTGCATCGGGTTCGACGAGTGCTGCAGTATAGGCCGCGAGCCCGTGCCCGAACGCCTCGACGAAGACGATGACCAGCGGAAGCAGCAGGAACACTGCGAGGAAGGCGAGCGTGGCGAGGACGAGCAGTTTCGCGTTCGTTGGAAGAGGGCGCGGGCTCATCGCATGCTCCTGCGCCGGCTCCAGGCCTGGATGAGATTGATGACCAGGAGCATGGCAAAGGCAGCCACCAGCATGACGGTGGCAATAGCGCTCGCGCCGGCATAGTCGTACTGCTCGAGATGCGTTACGATCAGCAAGGGGGCGATTTCCGACTTGAACGGCATGTTCCCCGCGATGAAGATGACCGAGCCGTATTCTCCGAGCCCGCGGGCGAAGGCGAGAGCGAAGCCGGTCAGAAGCGCGGGCATGAGCTCGGGAAGGATAATACGCAGAAAGACCTGCGCGGGACGGGCGCCGAGCGTAAGCGCGGCTTCCTCGATTTCGCGGTCGAAGTCTTCGAGAACAGGCTCGACCGCGCGCACGATGAAGGGCAGTCCGATAAAGATCAGCGCGAGTGTGATCCCCGCCGGGTTGTAAGCTAGCGAGAGGCCGAGCGGCTCTGCGAACTGCCCGATCCAGCCATTGCCTGCGTAGATCGCGGTCAGTGCGATACCGGCAACGGCAGTGGGAAGCGCGAAAGGAAGATCGACCAGCGCGTTGACGATCCTGCGCCCCGGAAATGCATAGCGCACGAGCACCCAGGCGGTGAGCATGCCGAACAGGGCGTTGACCGTGGCCGCAACGAACGAAGTCGCAAAGCTGATCCGATAGGTTGCGAGCGCACGCTCCGAGAAGGCGACGCGCACAAAGCCCTCCCAACCCATTGCATGACTCGCGACGAAAACAGTGCTCAGCGGGATGAGCACGATCAGGCATAGCCAAGTCAGGGTGAGGCCCATGGTCAGCCCGAAGCCCGGCAATACCGAAGTGCGCCGGCGATATTTTCGCGGTCCGGCATTATCGGTTCGCCCGGGTGCAGGCTCCGCGTTAAAGTCGAGCACAGCGGAGGTGATCATGTCCATCGCACTACCGGCCGCCGTGCGGCTGGGCGTAGATGCGATCGAAGACGCCGCCATCGCTGAAAAACTGCTTCTGCGCCTTCGTCCAGCCGCCGAATGCACCGTTTATCGTGACGAGATTGAGCGTGGGAAATTGCGCCGCGTATTTCTCGGCAATGGTCTCGTCTATGGGCCGATAGTGGTTGCGCGCGATGATCTCCTGAGCCTCGGGGGTGTAGAGGTATTCGAGATAGGCCTTCGCCACCTTTGCTGTTCCGTGCCGGCGCGCGTTGCCGTCGATCACCGTAACGGGTGGCTCGGCGAGGATCGACAAGGAGGGGGTGACGATGTCGAAGCGCCCCGCGCCCAGTTCCTCGCGCGCTAGATAGGCTTCATTCTCCCATGCAAGCAGCACGTCGCCGATGCCGCGCTCGACGAAAGTGGTCGTGGCCCCGCGGGCCCCGCTGTCGAGAACAGGCACGTTGCGATAGAGACGGGTCACGAAGTCCCGCGCCCCGTCGTCGGAGCCTTCCGAGGCTGCCCGACCATAAGCCCAGGCGGCAAGGAAATTCCAGCGCGCCCCGCCGCTCGTCTTCGGATTGGGGGTAATGACGGCGACGCCGGGCTTCACGAGGTCGGCCCAATCGTGGATGCCCTTGGGATTGCCCTTGCGTACGAGGAACACGATGGTCGAGGCGTAGGGCGCGCTGTTGTGCGGCAGGCGCGCCTGCCAGTCTTCGGGCAGCTTGCCCGGTGCGCGCTGTGCGATTGCGTCGACATCGTAGGCCAGCGCGAGGGTGACCACGTCCGCCGCGAGGCCGTCGATGACCGCGCGAGCCTGCTTGCCCGACCCGCCATGGCTCATGCGTATCGTGACGTCCTGCCCTGTCTGCTCCTTCCACCGGGTCCTGAAATGCGGGTTCAGTTCATCATATAGCTCGCGGGTCGGGTCGTAGGAGACGTTCAGCAGCTCGATCGCCTTGCCGGGTTCGTCACTGCCCGATTGGGTGCAGGCCGAGAGAAGCAGCGGAGCCAGAAGCAGGGTCGCCGCGCGCCAGGCGCGCAAGCGAGTGGTCATGCCGGGGGCAGGTGTCATGGTGCGGTCTCCTGATGGCCTTCCCTCCGCCCGCGTGGACGGAAAAGCGAGGGCGACTCGTTACCGCATTAATCCTATCGGAGAAGTGGGGATTGTAAAGCTGCGAAAGTGAATGGCTCAGCCGGCACGGCGTTCCGGTGCGGCGAACGCAGGGTCCTGTCCGTCGCGAAGGGCATCGGCGATGGTCCGCGATTCAAGGACTTGGCGGCTTGCCTCGTAGGAGCGTGCCAGTTCGCGGCGGATCAGGCAGCGCGCCTCGTTCTCGCAATCCTCGCACCGGCGATAGGCATTGCGTGACAGGCACGGCAACGGGGCCAGCGGACCGTCGAAGATCCGCAGGACTTCGCCGAAGCTGATCGTATCCGCCGGACGTAGCATGACATAGCCTCCGGCCTTGCCGCGTCGGCTCTCGAGGATGCCCGATTTCTTGAGGTCGAGCAGGATCTGCTCGAGAAACTTGTGCGGAATGGCATGCGTCCGCGCGATCTCGGTGCTGGTCAGGGCCTCGCCCTCAGGCCGGGCGGCAACCGCGAGAAGCGCGCGCAGGGCGTATTTGGCTTTGTTCGAGATCATGACCTACGCTTGCTTCCCTATTGCAGAACTGGACATTTACGGCGTCGCGGCGCGCAATTCAACTAGACCATGGTTCCCAGCGCAAGCAGCGCGACGAGAAAGCTCAGGACGAGCAACGGCGTGCCGAAGCGGGGGAAATCGCGGAACCTGTACCCGCCGGCCCCCATGACCACGGCATTGTTGTGGTGGCCGAAGGGTGTGAGGAAATCGAGCGAGGTTCCAATCGCGACGGCCATCAGCAAGGGTTCGATGGCGACCCCCGTACGCGCGGAGATGCCTGCTGCGATCGGACTGAGGACGACGGCGGTGGAAACGTTGTCGATGAAAGGCGTAATCGCGATAGCCATGAAAAGGACTAGCGCGACTACGCCGAGTGGCTGGCTTTCGGGAAGCCAGGCAACGATGGCGTTGGCGATGACCCTTGCCGCGCCGGTCTCCTGGACGGCCACGCCGAGCGGGATCATGCAGGCCAGCAATATCACGATCGGCCAGTTCAATTCCTGCAGAGCGGCGCGCAGGTTCAGGCAGCGCGTGGCGGCGAGAAGCAAGACCACTGCGCCAAAGGCGATCTCCGTGGGCACGAGTTCCAGCGCCGAAGCCAGCACGCCAGCAGCGAAGATGATAACCCCTGTCGCAGCCCGCACGTTGAGGCGGGGAGGGCGATGGCGCGAGAGCGGCAGGAGCGCGCCTTCGGCAAGCGTTGTACGCAAGGCGTCGCGATCGCCTTCGAGGATGAGGACGTCGCCAAGACCGATCTGAAGGTCGGCAAAGCGGCCCTCGACGCGGTGGCGGCGACTGGCAAGACCGACGACGCGTACCGCCTGTTCGGCGAAAAGACCAACGTCACCGATCCGGGAGCCCAACAGGAAACTGTCCGGCATGACCACGGCCTCGCTGCGTTCGCGGGCAAGAGCCGGACCGCCGAGCTTGAGTGCGCCTTGTGCGCAGAGTTGCTCGACCAGTGCGAAGTCCGCTTCGATCAGCAACATGTCATCGCTGGTCAGCACGATGTCCGTGCGGCGAGCGAATACGTGGGCGCCGTTTCGCACAACACCATGGACGTGGATTTCGTGGCGCGCCTCGACCTCGGGCAGGTGCAGGCCTGCTACTGACGATCCCCGAGGAACCTGCACTTCGACGAGGAAGCTGGCAGGGCCGGCCTCGGTGACCGGCGAGGGGCCAGCCAGTGCTCGCAGCATGCGCGGACCCGCGAAAGCGAGCCATGCAAGCCCGACGAGCACCACAGGGAGGCCGATCCTTGCAAGGCCGAAGAAGCCCATGCCGGCGCCTGTTTGCGAGACCATCCACTCGTTCACCACGAGGTTCGCGGGTGTCCCGGTCAGCGAGCAGGTACCGCCCAGCAAGGTCGCGAAGGACAGTGGCATGAGCATGCGTGCAGGTGGAATGCCGAGCCGGGCACAGACCGAGAGAGTCACTGGAAAGAAGAGTGCCAGTGCGCCGATGTTGTTCATGACCGCAGAAGTCGCCGCGGCGAGGGTGCAAAGTATCGCGAGTATCGCCATCTCGCCGTAGGCCCTGGAAACGATGCGGCGCGCAAAGCTGTCGATCACACGGGATTGCGCGAGTGCGGCCACCACGAGCAGAATTTCCGCAACGGTGATGACCGCAGAATTGCCAAAGCCGCTGAAAACAGACTGAACCGGTACCAGTCCCAGTGCGAAAGCTACGGCAAGGCCGGCCATGGCGATCAGTTCGACGCGGAAGCGTTCGAGCGCATAGCTGACGACCATCGCTGCGAGGATGCCGAGAATTGCCCATTGTGAAAAGGTCATGTCTTAACACCCACGTGATGTGATCGCGCTAGCTCTTGACGTGCATGGCTGGCAAGCAAAACCCGTCTTATCCTGATAAATTTGATGGGCTATTGCCACGATACCGCGCGAGGGCCTTGTTCTCCCCCGGCAACGCAGTTTCTGTCACTCGGGGCGGGTCAAATGTGTGTCGATGGAATTGCACACGTTCTGCCGCAGAGGTGGCACGTATCGCGGATCAAACGCGGGCTTTGTGGGATCGGTCTGAAGAAAACGCCAGAAGTGGCTTGACCTTATCCCTACTAGATTGATAGAGATTGATTCGTAACGAGGCGGCTGGCCGGTCCGCCTTGCAGAATTGGTTCCGGCCCGCGGCATTTGATCGGGATGCAGCTTGCTCCGCGTAACCAACAGCTAAAGCGCGCGATGCTCGGGCGACAACGCCAGGCCTCGTGTTCCCCTCAACCTACAAAATGAGGCGATGCGATGCACAGCACTTTCAGGACACGTCAGGCCAATAGCGAACAGGTGGCTCTCCATTCGGGGCAGACACTCTCGCCCGTCCTGTCGATTGGCGCAGGCTTGCTCATTCATGCGGCATGGCCGTGAAGGAGGCGGCGATGCGTACGAACGAGAAGCTTCCATCAGAGCCAGTCTTGCTCACGTTACCGGGTATCGACAACAGCGGTCCTGGTCACTGGCAAACCATCTGGGAGCGCGAGCGCTCCGACATGCACCGCGTGCATTTCGGCTCCTGGAACAATCCGGAAAGAGACAGCTGGGTGCGCCGTCTCAATGCGGCAATTGCGGCGGCCGGAAGGCCGGTCGTTCTGGTCGCCCATTCGCTGGGTTGCCATGCGGTAGCCTGGTGGAATGCAAGTGAGCCGACCCTGGCATCGCAAGTCGCCGCAGCGTTTCTGGTCGCGCCGCCAGACGTGGAGCATGCACCGATCGATCATCGACTGCAGCCATTCGGACCGGTCCCGCGCAAGCGCCTTACGTTCCCCGCGCTGGTCGTGGGAAGCCGCAACGATCCCTATGCGAGCTACGGCCATGTCCGGGCGATGGCGCGGATCTGGGGAGCTCGCATCGTCGATGCCGGCCCCATGGGGCATATCAACTCGGATTCGGGCCTGCTCGATTGGCCTTATGGCAAGTATCTGGTTCGCCGTCTGATCGAGGCTGTGACGCCTTCGCCATTACCCCTGCTTGCCTCGGGTGCCGTAGCCACCATGCAAGGACAAGGAATCGGCACCCGCGCTCCGCGATAGCGCCCGATCCCATAATACCGAAAGCCAACGCTTCTGAAATGAGGCGGGAGAGTGCGCGTGCATATCCCGCCTTGTCCCACCTCCGATCCCGTCATCCGCGTATCCGGGCCGGTCCGGCAAACCGCCGCGCCTGCGTCGGCGCGCAACCACTGAACGTACGACCAGGCAGACCGGACGGCCGGACGCATGGGGTCAATCAAAAGGCAGACCAATGTTCCCGATCTTGTCAATCCGTAGCCATGCCCGTTCCAGATACCGCCTCCTTGCAACTTGCGCGGTTACTGCCACGCTTGCTTTTGCAATCTCTCAAGCCGCGAATGCGCAGGCGGTCTCGCAAGGCGAACAGGACAGGCCTTCCGAAAACCCGACGTCTGTCGGCACCGGGGCTGCCGACAGCGGGGAGATCTTCGTGACCGCAAGACGCCGCACCGAGACGGTACAGGACGTTCCGATCGCGATTTCAGTCGTCGGGGGCGAGCACATCGACAACACCGGTTCGTTCAATGTCGGGCGTCTGCAGCAATTGACCCCGACCTTGCAGTATTACAGCACGAACCCGCGCAATACCGCCGTGAACATCCGTGGTGTCGGCGTACCCTTCGGCCTTACCAATGACGGTATAGAGCAGGGCGTGGGCATCTACGTCGACGATGTCTACTTTGCGCGCGTCGCCTCGGCGACGTTCGATTTCCTCGACGTCGAGAGGATTGAGGTGCTGCGCGGGCCGCAAGGTACGCTCTATGGCAAGAACACAACGGCGGGCGCGATCAACATCGCGACGCGCCAGCCGACGTTCGACTTCGAGGGAAGGGCGGAGATCTCGGTCGGCAACCTCGGCTTCCGGCAGGCGAAGGCGGCCGTTTCCGGGCCGCTCTCCGAAACGGTCGCAGCGCGCATCGCCCTGTCTTCGACCGGTCGGCGCGGGACCTTGTGGAACACGACCAGCCAGCGCTGGATCAACGAGCAGGACAACCTTGGCCTGCGAGCACAGGTCCTCTGGCAACCGAATGACAACCTTTCGGTCACGCTCGCTGGCGACTATTCGCAGCAGGACCCGGAGTGCTGCGGCACTGTCTTTGTGCGCACAGGCAGAACCCAGCGCGCACTTAACCGGCAATACGAGGCGCTCGCCAATGCGCAGGGCTATGCGCCGCCGAGCACCGACGCCTTCGACCGACTGACCGATCTGGACGCATCGCTGAACGCGGGCAACAAGGTCGGCGGGGCGTCGCTCAAGGCTGCCTGGGAAACCGGCATAGGTACACTGACCTCGGTCAGCGCCTGGCGCTTCTGGGACTGGAAACCCGAGAACGACCGAGACTTCACCGGCCTTGCCATCACTACTCTTTCGCAGAACCCGTCTCAGCAGGACCAGTACACGCAGGAACTGCGGCTTTCGGGCGGGGAGGGGGCGCTTGGCTATACGCTGGGGGCGTTCTTCTTCCAGCAGAGCGTCGACACGCAAGGGAGCCAGCAGCAAGGCCCGGCCGCGAGTGCGTGGCTGATCAATCCCTCCAATCCGCTAAACTCGGACCCGAGCGTTCTCGACGGCCTGACTGCGACAAATACCATCGGGCTCGATAACACCAGTGCCGCGCTCTACGGACAGGTCAGCTGGCAGCCCTTCGCTGGACTGACGCTGCGCCCGGGCGTCCGGCTCAACTACGATAGCAAGGACGGTGACTATGCCTCGGTCGTGACCAACGGGGCAGGTCAGCTTGTCACCTACCAGAGCACCGATCCCCGCATTGTCGCGCAGCGCGCGGTGCTCGCGCCGCAGGCCTTCACCGTCGACTACAAGGACTGGAACTTCAGCTACGATCTCACTGCGAGCTACGAGGTCTCGGGCGAGGTGCTCGCCTATGCGACTTATGCGCATACCTTCAAGTCGGGAGGCGTGAACCTGAACGGGGTGCCCTCCGATGGCGACGGGCGGCCCATCCTGGAGGCCGCAACGGTCGCTCCGGAGACGGTCAACCATTACGAGATCGGCATGAAGGCACGCTTCTGGGATCGCCGCGCGACCCTTAACCTGTCCGCGTTCCGCACCGATATTTCCAACTATCAGGCGCTCGTCACGAACGGCAGCCTGGGTGTTCTGCGTGGCTATCTCGCCAATGCCGGACAAGTGCGTACACAAGGGCTGGAGGCGGACCTTTCGATCCGGCCAAGCCTACGCTTCAATGCCTATGTCAACGCGGCCTGGACCGACGCGACCTACCGCAGCTTCACCGATGCACCGTGCCCTCCCGAGCTTTCGGGTGGAGCCTCCCTCCAGGATGGACAAGTGCCCGATGCCCCGGGAACCCCGGCCGGGATCAGTCCTGCCAACTGCGACATTTCGGGTGCCCGCCTACCGGGTGTTTCGAAGCTCGCGCTCGCGTACGGGGCCGAAGGAAATCTGCCGATCACACTGCTCGGTGAGGTGGGCGCTGTCTATCTCGGTGTTGACGGCAGCTACCGTTCACGCTTCTCGAGCAATCCCACACCTTCGGCATATACCTGGGTTGATGGCTATGCGCTCACCAACCTTCGTCTCGGTTTTCGAGGTGGAAAGGGGTTCGAAATCTTTGGATGGGTACGCAATCTGTTCGACACGCAGTATTTCGAGCAGTTGCAGGTCCCAAGCGGCAACACCGGACTGATCGTGGGCACACCGGGCGATCCGCGCACCTACGGACTTACTCTGAAGCACTTGTTCTGACGTCGTATCCTCGGGTCCCGAACTATAACGTGAGGGAGCAGTCGAATGCTTGTGCCGAAAGCGCGGTTCAGTCGACATTGTGATGCAGCTATGCTCACAAAAATCGGTAAATAGCTGTCTTCATGTGAAGCCTGATTTTCTTCCTGCAAGATTTCGCAAGCAGCGTCTGGTTCGGGCTTGAGGGCGGTCACAGCGTCAGACTTTCGGACACTCCCTTCCGAGGCCTTGAGGGTTTGGACTAGTGACTGGTCACCACAAGGCTCGATCGAACTGCTATTAATGCAATTAATTCGCATTACCGATTGCAATGTGAAGTGCGATAGGTAGGAAGTCCTCCTGATGCGAACGATTCGCAGTAATGCAACAGGGGAGATACACGTGCTTTCATTCCGGGCCGCGCTGATCGCGTCGGCGGCCGCTTTCGTTGCCATGCCCGTCGCGGCGCAGGAGGCACCAGACCCCGATGCCGGGGCCACGCCAACTAGAGAGACCGCGACAGCGGATGAAATCCTCGTCACCGGCCGCGCACAGCGCCTCTACCGTGTCGAGGAAACGACCGTCGGCAAGGTCGCGCAGGACCCGATGAACATTCCCCAGGCCCTTCAGGTCATCAATTCGGAGCTCTTCGCCGACCAGGGCGCACGCGATGCGACCGACATCTACCGCAACATCTCGGGCGTCAGCTTCTTCAGCTATGCGGGCGTCACTTTCCGCGGCTTCCGGCAGGACCAGTCCTTCTACGATGGGCAGCGCGGCAATCCCTTCATCGGCTTCTCCGTCCCCCAACTCTTCAACATCGAGCGGGTGGAAGTGCTCAAGGGCCCGGCGGGTCTGTTCTTCGGTCCCGGCTCGCCCGGCGGCATCATCAACTACGTCTCCAAGACCCCGTCCGAGGAAACCAGCCTGCGCGCCGTCCTCACCGGCGGCACCTACGACCGGATAGGCCTATCCGCCGAAGCGACAGGAGCGATCGACCGCGATGGGATCCTCACCTACCGGCTCGGCGGCTTCTACGAATCGATGGATCCCTACCGCCGCAACACCCAGAACAAATCGCGCATCGGCGATGCGGGTCTCGCCATCCGCACCAACGAGGGCGGCAAGCTGACCCTGCAGGCCACCGTCTACGACAACGAATTGCAGGCCAACCGCCTGCGAGGGGTGCTCGTCGATGATGACGGCAACTTCCTCACTGACATCCGCTGGAACGCGAATGAGAAGACCGATTTTCTGAACCTGCGCTCCGAAGCTTACCAGGCGCGCTACGAGACACGCATCGGCGAGGCGGTGACCTTCAACGCGGGCGCGCGCTACTTCAAGGCGAAGGAGACGCAGCAGTACCACGAGCCGCGCGGGCTCGTGGCCGACAACCCGGACCTGGTCGTGCGCGAATTCCGCGACCAGATCCGTCCCGTCGACGGGCTCTCGTTCATGGTCAACACGACGGCACGGGTGAATCTGCTGGGCCTGGAGCACAGCTTCCAGGCCGGGGCCGACTGGTACGACGAAACGAGCGTGCTGCATTCGCGCATCCTGCGCACCGACGTCACCCCGCTCAGCCTCAGCAATCCGGTATATGGCCTGGGTGCGGGCGATGCGCAGCGCGCCGCGCAGCTTCCCTATACCACCACCGACACACGCACCCGCCGCAAGGGCGCCTACCTCCAGGACCAGATCAGCCTCACCGACGCTCTGCTGCTCGTGGCGGGCATTCGCTACGATCATTTCGAGGACGAGGTGATCCGCAGCCTTGGCGGCGCGCTGCAGGACCGTACGCGCTACGCCGACAGCGATGTGACGCTGCGCGGCGGCGCGATCTTCAAGCCCCGCACCGACGTCTCGCTCTACGCCAGCTGGTCACAGAGCTTCGAGCCGCAGAGCGCGGCGGATCAGAACAGCGATGCCGGCGGCCCCTTCGTGCCCGTTACCGGCAACCAGATCGAAGGCGGCGTGAAGACTCAGCTCTTCGATGGCCGTCTCCAGGCCAACGCGGCGCTCTACCGGATCGTGCGCCGCAACATCCTGCAGGTCGACCCCACGCTTCCCCCCGTCAGCGGCGTCGACCAGCTCGCGCCCATCGGCGAGGTCACCAGCAAGGGCTTCGAAATCGACCTCACCACCGACATCACCCCCGACTGGGTGCTGATGGTGAACTACGGCTACAACGACACGCGCATCACCGACACGGCCGAGGGCCAGGCGATCACCAACGGCGTGGGCGACCGCTTCGCCAACGCGCCGCGGCACAAGGTGGGCTTCTGGACGCGCTACCAGGTGCCCGCCATCGCCGCGGCCTTCGCTTTCGGAGGCGAGCATGTCTCACGCCGCATCAGCCTCTCGGGCCAGACTGTGAAGCCCTACACCATCTTCGACGCCTCGATCACCAAGAGCCTGGGCTTCGCCGAGCTTCTGCTGCGCGCCGACAACATCTTCGACAAGGTCTATGCGGCCTCGGGCTTCTCCAACCGCAGCGGCCATTTCCCCGGATCGCCGCGCACGTTCCTCGCCGAACTGCGCGTGCGGTTCTGAGCGCGGCGGCAGGCATGGCAAAGACGCGCAAGCCCAAGGGGCGTTCGCTGTGGTGGCGGGTCCACAGCTGGGCGGGTTTCAAGCTCTCGATCTTCATGACCTTCGTGCTGGCGACCGGCACGCTTGCGGTCTTTGCCCACGAGATCGACTGGCTGGTGACGCCCGCCATGCGCGCCACCCCGCACACGGGACCGCGCGCCAGTTGGGGCACGCTGGCGGCAGCTGCGGCCAGGGCGGTGCCCGAGGGACGCCTGCAGTCGCTCCACGCCCCGATCGACCCCTGGTTCACCGCCGAAGCCTGGGTCGACACCGGCGCGGGTTCACCCCGCAGGGTCTATGTCGATCCGTGGAGCGGCGAGGTCACCGGCACACATGGCTGGGCCAACGTGCACCGCTTCCTGCGCCAGATCCACCGGCACCTGATGCTGCCGACGCAGATCGGCATTCCCATCGTAAGCGCGCTGGCGCTCCTCCTGCTCGCCTCGCTCGTGACCGGCATCGTCACCTACAAGAAGTGGTGGCGCGGCTTCTTCAAGCGGCCACGAGGCGGGGATGCCCGGCGCCTCAGCGGAGACCTGCACCGCCTTGGCGGCCTGTGGAGCCTGTGGTTCGTCGCCCTCATTTCGCTGACCGGCCTGTGGTATCTGGTCGAGACGCTCGGTGGCCGCGCGCCTGTTCCCGAACTTGCCCGGACCGAACAGGCGCGCGCGGCACCGACAGGTGCTGCGCTCGACCGGCTCGTCGCACGGGCCCGGCACCTGCGCCCGGACCTCGACATCCGCGAGATCCGCTTCACACCCCGGCAGGGCGTGATCGTGCTGGGGCAGGGCGCCGCCTGGCTGGTGCGCGACCGGGCGAACGGGGTTGCGCTCGATCCGGCCGACGGCGCGGTGCTGACGCAGCTGGCGGGCGAGGACCTGGGACTCCATGAACGCATCTCGGAGATGGCCGACCCGTTGCATTTCGGAACCTTCGGCGGGCTCTTCACCAAGGTCATCTGGTTCCTCTTCGGCCTGATCCTCACCGGGATGTCGGTGACCGGGGTCATCATCTACGCCAAGCGCCTCGAAAAGGCGGAGCGAGGCGCGCGCGGGGCCGTCACCATCGCGCGGCAGGGGATGGGGTCCTGGGCCTGGGTCAGTCTGACGCTGATCCTGCTGGCCCTTGTCCTCACGCCCTTTGCCATCGGCGGGGCCGTCTAAGCCAGCGCGCGTCACACACAGGACTGCCGGGATGTACAAGGCGCTCGGTGGCCAGATGCATGATCGTCTCGCGCGGTGGGGAGATGTCGATACGCTGCCGATCTTGATCGCTGCTGTGCGCTCTACATCGAACGCAATCTAGTAAATCTCCAACAACCAATCCCGCTGTTACCACCGCGATTGCCCTGCAAGACAACTCAGGGGGACGGTACTTTGGTGTTAGCGGACCATTCAGGGCGAAATTGCGCCAGATTTCATGGACGCCTCCCATCACCGTGAAATCTGGTATGTCTCTGAATTTACTGGACACCGTGCCCCAACTTTGCGAGCAGTCGAAATATTGCGGCTACAAGGCGTCGCTATATCTGGGGGCTTTATTTTCATGATCGATCGACAGACGGCGCGGGTGCGTCGCTGGTCCTTTGTGCTCGGTTCGAGCATCGTTGCCATGGCCGCTGCATCGGCAACGCCGGCCTCGGCGCAGTGCAGCCCCGATCCGACGGTAGCCGATAACATCACCGACTGCACCGGCATGGATTCCGACGGCCTGCGTGTCACCACGGATGGCAGCACAGTACAGGTCGCCCCCTCAGCCAGCGTTTCCGGCACCAGCAGCGCTGCGATCACCGTAGATATAGCCGCGATCCCCGATACCTACTCTGCCCGGACTGCCACAATCACCGTGGGTGGTAGCGTGGACGGCGGCACGCAGAGCGGGATTTCAGTCCTGTCCGGATCGGTCGCGGCCAACAACTACGACTTCTACGGCACTCAAGTCGACGTGACGGTTGAAGCGGGCGCGTCGATTACCGGGGCCATCGGCATTAGCGCAGGCCCTTCGGCGACGAACAACTATGCGCCGGCTCTCGTCAGCATCACCAATGCAGGCGCCATCTCGGGTACGAGCGGCGTCGCTCTGCGGGCGACCAATCCGGCGCGCGGCGCTTTCGATGTTATCGAAAACCAGCAGGGCGGAACGATCGGCGCAATCGTCGGGACGATCGGCACTCTCAATAATGCAGGCGTGATCGATGGCGGCGCTCTCAGCGCCATCGATCAGACCACCACCTATAACAACCTTGCCTATCCCAATGGGTGGATCAACAGCGGCACGATCCGTTCCACCTCCACGGCATCGACGATCGCCAACCTGTCCACTCCGTTCAATCCACTTACCAACAGCGGTACCATCGCCAATGCTGGAACCGGAGCCGCCATTCAGAGTGAGCGTGGACTGGACGTCGTCAATCTCGCCGGAGGGACCATTTCCACCGCTGGAAGCACGGCCATTTCGGCAGGATGGCTGACGCTGACCAACAGTGGCACGATCATCGGCGATATCGTGACCCAGCCTCCCTACGGCTATTTTAGCTACAGCGTGATCGATTCCACGCAGGGCACGATCGCGGGCAACGTCTCGCTCGGTAGCGGTAACGATCTCGTCTACGGTCGCTACGATGGCACGGAGAATCTGGTCACCGGGATCACCGGCACGCTGGACGCCGGCCTTGGCATCAACTCCCTCGTCCTCAAGACCGACGCGGATCTGACCATCTCCACCGCGATCGCGCTGCCCGCCGGGTTCCAACGTTTGCAGCTTGCTACCACCGCAGGCACCACACTTACCCTTGCCGAGGGATTCGTCGCCCCCGGGATGATCGTGACGGATGAAAGCAGCATCGTCGTGAACGAAGCTGCGATCACGACCCTAGGGCAGGCCTTCACCACCGGCGACGCCTCAAACCTGACCAACACCGGCTCGATCAATGCGACCGGCGCTGCAAGCTATAGTGCCGTTGGGACGGGGTTCAACAGTCTGCTGACCAACAGCGGTACGATCACCTCGGGTGGAGACGGCGTGATTGCACACGGCGACGTCGTCAATTCGGGCACGATCTTGGCCGTCGGAACCGCGGTTTACATGTCCGGCGAAACGCTGACCAACAGCGGCACCATCCGCTCGACCAGCGGCGTCGGCGTCGTGCTGAGCGGCAACACATACTACACCGCCACCAACAGCGGCACGATTGAAGGCGCGACTTATGGTGCGGTGATCGGCTATGTCCTGAACAACAGCGGCACCATTTCCACCAGCGCCACCGGCACCGCAGTGGGCCTCGGAAACTACGGAGTCCTGAACAATCTTGCGGGCGGGGTGATCGATGGCGGCGCCTGGGCGATCACCGGAAAGGATTCTTACGGGTCGACCAGCACGTACAATGCCAGGGTCTTCAATGCCGGCACGATCAACGGGGACGTGACTTTCGTCTCCCCGCGCGACAGCAGCTATTACAGCAACAACAATATTTACGTCGCGCTCACCGGAGGCGTCCTCAACGGCAACCTGACGCTGGGCATGGGCGATACGCTGGTGACCGACCTGGTCAACACGGGCCAGGGCCAGTTCGCGGGCATCAACGGCACGGTGACCACCACCGGCGGTCTGCTGCGCTACCGTGTTTCGGGCGAGGCGAGCACGGCAATCGGCGCCGTCGGCCCCTTCGCCACGACCGGCTACGAACTGGTCGATGGTGCAAAGCTGACGCTGACCGCAGACGTGCCGCAGACCCTGCCGCTGATCCTTGCCGGCACCGGCACGGTGGATCTGACCGCCGATATCCAGACCACCAACCAGACCGCCCTCAGAGTGGTTTGGGCGGCGAGGCCCGATAGCTCGACGATCATCAATCCGGACGCGCTGACGATCGTCAACCACGGCACGATTTCGGGGACGATCAACGACTACTGGGGCGGCGGCTTCGGGGTCGTCAGCCTCACTACGCAGGACACGCTGCAAAACGAGGGCACAATCAATGCCGCCTTCACGGCGACCAACGGCGGAACCTCGTACAATGCCGCCGTCACTTATGGCAGCACGCTGGTCAACAACGGACGGATCACGCTGGACGGCAGCTACGGCGCCTACAACGTCGATATCGTTGTGAACACGGGCACGATCGAGCAGACCGGCCCGGGTGCTTCCTACGGCATCTACAACGCCCACAGCGTGACCAACAGCGGTACGATCCGGACCGCCGACAGCGCGATATCGGGCGGCTATGGCACTAGGGTCATTAATTCCGGTACGATTGCGAGCACCGCAGGAACCGCGATCAGTTCGGTCGGTCAAGTCACCAATCTGGCCGGCGGAACGATCTCGGGTGGCGGCGGGATGGCAATCTCCATGAGCGGTGGGTCGGTGGCCAATGCCGGCTCCATCATCGGCGATGTCGATTTGGGCTACTGGGGCGGTTTCGGTTACGGCAGTGCCTATTACGCCAATGGCGGGACACTGACGGGCAACCTGACGCTGGGCAGCGGCGATGACCTGTTCCTCCAGAGCGGGCCCGAAGCTGGCGTCAGCGGCACGATCGACGCTGGCCTTGGCCGTGACACATACGGCATTGCGCTGAGCAACAGCGGCTCGGTCACCATTGGCGCCGCGCCCGGCATCGGCTTTGAGGATGCCATGATTGCGGCCGTTGGCGCCGATACGGTGGCCACTGTCACAGGCCTCGATGCCGCGTTCACCGATCTTCACGCCGCCGGCGATGGCACCGTCGTCAACGCGATGGACCTCTCTGGCGCGCTGATCATGGGCAGCGATGCCTATACCGGCCAGGCCTATATCCTGGGCCAGACACTCGGCACGCTCATCAACGACGGATCCGTGGCGGGCGGGGTAAGCGGTTCCGTGGACCGTCTGGTCAACACGGGCACGATCGGCTCGACTGAGCTGGCCGATGCCCCGATCATGGTCTGGAACTGGGGCGATATTGCCTTTGAGAACAGTGGCACCGTAATTGCCAGCCAAACCGAAGGTGCCTTCTCGTCACTGGTCGGCTACGCCATCGACGTCGCCAATAGCGGCACGATCGCGGGCGGCTTCCAAGCCTATGCGGTCGACTCGGAGGAAGGAACGCCGGGCACCATCACCGTGACCAACAGCGGCACCATCTCCGATGAAGGGGCCGGCGCGGCGCTGCAAATGCTGGGAATGGCGTTCGAAGGCAGTGCACCCGCTACTCTGGCGCTCACCAACAGCGGCACCATCAGCGCGAACGGAGAGGAGGCGGTCGCGGTCGGCCTCGGCCTTGCCGTTCCGGGCTACAACCCCACTCCCGCTCCGCCGCTAGGTACGGTAACCGCCACGATCGTGAACGCTGAAGGCGGGACGATCATGGCTTTAGGCACCGACGCCGTTGCGATCCAGTCGCTGGGCACAACGTTCGACCTCGAAAACCACGGCCGGATCGAAGCAAGCGGCGAGGGCGCTCTGGCCATTCTGGCGACCGATGCTTTCCCCGCCGTGATCCGCAACGCGGGCACGATCGTGGGCGGCGTGGTGCTGGGCGGCGGTGACGATCTGGTCGACAACAGCGGCACGATGGGCTCCATCGATCTGGGCGCGGGGGACGACCTGCTGCGCCTTTCGGGCGGCACTTTTGCAGGGGGCGTCTATGGCGGCGAGGGCAGCGACAGCATTGAGATTGTCGGGGGCCAGGCTGCCTTCTCGACTATCTCCGACGTCGAAACCCTGCGCATGAGCGCCGGCCTCGCCGCCGTCAGCGGCAGCGCCGCGTTCGACAGCATGACGCTCACCGGCGGTCGCATGGTCGGGCTTGCCGGCTCGACGATTTCGGCACCGATGATCACCGTGGGGCAGGGGGCAATCTTCGGTTCCGCAGGCACTGTCAACGGCGATATCGCCGTCGCTGGCACGCTCAGCCCTGGCGCCTCACCCGGCACGATGACGGTCAACGGCAACGTCACGCTGGCGGGCACTTCGGTATCGATCTTCGAGATAATGCCTACGGTTTCGGACAAGCTGATCGTCAACGGCAATCTCACGATCGCCTCGGGCGCCACGCTGCAGATCGACGCCTCCGGCATCGTGAACCCCGGCCAGTCGCTCGACCTGATCGATGCGGACAGCATCACCGGCAGCTTCACCAGCATAGTGCGCTCGGGCTCGCTTTACGGCGTTCTCGTCCAGGACAGCGATACGGTCTCGTTGCTGGGTGAGTTCATGAACGACACAGCCTTTACGCCGCAGGTTCAAGGCTCGATCGGCTACGTGAACGGCCTCCTCGCCAGCGGCAAGGCTTCTGGCGCGTTCCTGGCGGCAGTTCCGGAACTGGCGGCCAGCTCCAGCACTGCCAACCAGACCGTATTCGCGCAGCTGACGCCGGAAGCCTATGCCTCCGCTGGCCAGATCTCCGTGGAGCATGGGCTGGAACTGGCGGATGTTGGCCGCAGCGATGCCTTCACCTCGCGCCGCGACACGCCCGGTCTGTTCACTTTCGCAAGCGCGCTTGGCAATACGCGCACACTTGAAGGCGGCCCGCACGGCGCGTCGCGTGCGCGGATCAACGGTTACGGCTTCCTCGGCGGGCTTGGCTGGGGCGGCAGCGACTGGTCGTTCGGCGGCTTCGTCGGCTATCTCAACAGCCAGCAGACTTTGTCCTCGCTGGGTGCCCGAACCGACGTCGACAGCGTGGTAGCGGGTGTTCATGGCCGCTGGAGCAACGGCAAGCTCGGTATCAAGACAACCGTTGCCTATAATGGGGGCAATGCCGATACGCGCCGCAACCTGCTCGCCACTTCGGCAAACGGGTCTTATGACCTTACAGGCTGGACCGGCGATCTCAGCGTCACCTATGCGATGCCGCTCAGTCGCGGCTGGACGGTGCAGCCGACTGTCGGCCTGACTGCAATCCGCACGGTTCGCGATCAGGTGGAGGAAAGCGGCGGCAGCCCCTATGCCCTTGAGGTGGCACGCGAACGCGACCACGCGCTCTTTGTCGATGGCGACCTCACCTTCAAAGGCGGCATGCAGGTCGGCAATGCTCTGCGCCCCTATCTGACACTCGGTGTGCGCTATCAGGTGGAGGGTCGCGATCCTTTTGCGCTTGCAGCTCTTGACGGTGGGGCGCTCGGCCTCGCGGCGACCGGCGCCTCGCGCGCTCCTGTCCTCGCCAGGGCGACAATGGGGGCAGATGTTAAGATGTCCTCGAGCCTGACGCTTTTCGGCTCGGTGAGTGGTGAAGCCGGTAATGCCGATCGACGCGGAAATGCCCGCGTGGGCCTGCATCTGGCGTTCTGAAATCGACACAGCAGAGGATGATTTGGGCGTATGGGATCGTGCCGCGAGGCCTGCAAAGCAGGCCAACGCGGGCGATGGCAACGAAGAACCAAGGCCCCGGATGCATTCCGGGAGCTCAGTGCCTTTAGCATCTGGCATTTCATCACGTCAGATGTTCCGCGGCTGAGATGTCTTGTATCTGGCAGTTTCTGCTCCAAACAGGACTGAGCATAACGTCCCATCCAGAAGCGCCAATCGGAAGCTCTATGGGTGCGGGCCTAGCGTGCACTAGCAGCAAGGTGGTCATTCCTATGGAAACATTCGGAAAGATCACCTGGCTTTCCGCCGACCAGAGTTCAGGCGGTAACCTGAAGTGAGGCTACCCCAGGCCTGCCCCTAAAAATCGGTCGCGGTTGGCCCCGGGCAGCGATGAACGCATCCGAACAGCGCTGCGCGAAAAAGGCGAGGAAGCTTGCCCTTCTCCGGATGGTTACGAACAGTGATGGCCTGAAAATTGGCGGACAGGGTGTCCCCCAAACTATTTGCCCGGGACGTTCGGATTTATCCTATGAGCCCCATAAAACCTTGGATTTTTGGTTGCGATAGCAAATTGGCCGTCCGTATGCATCCCGGTGCGTTCCCATAAAACCGCGCTATTATCAGGGAGCGGTTATGGGAACGGCTGCTGCTTCCGCCAATGTGGCAGGGCGCTGGTAGGTTCGATTCCCTGATAGGGAGCCGAAATGCCAAGGAAGCTGCACAACGCGCTAACCCCTCTTGCGGTGAAGAATGCCAAGCCGGGACGCCATGCCGATGGTGGCGGGCTGCATTTGCTGGTGAAGCCGACCGGCGCGCGCTCATGGGTCTATCGCTTCATGCTCAACGGCAGGTCGCGGGACGTTGGCCTTGGCACGGCTGGGCAGGGCGGCATGTCGCTTGCCGATGCGCGCGACGAGGCGGCGGCGCTGCGCCTTAAGGTCAAGGCGGGCATTGATCCGCTGGAGGAACGGGACAGGGAGGCCGCCCAGGCGCTTGCGGCGGCTCAGGCTGCCAAGGTGGCCGGGACCACGTTCAAGGACGTGGCAACCGCCTATATCGCCGCGAACTAAGAAAGCTGGCGCAACCCCAAGCATCGCCAGCAATGGCGCAATACACTCGACACCTATGTATATCCCGTGATCGGAGATTTGCCGATTGCCGAGATTGAAACCGCGCATGTGCTCAAAATCATCGAACCGATATGGCGCACCAAAGCTGAGACGGCTGCGCGGATTCGCGGGCGAATTGAAGCCGTGCTCGATAGCGCTAAGGCGCGAGGCTATCGGCAGGGTGAAAACCCGGCGCGCTGGCGCGGGCACCTTGCGCAAATCCTGCCTGCTCGCACCCGGCTTTCGCGGGGCCATCACAAGGCCATTGCCTATGAGCAAGTCCCGGCATTCGTCCGCGCGCTGCAAAAGCGGGAGGCTGTAGCGGCGCTGGCGCTGGAATTTACGATCCTCACCGCTGCTCGCTCTGGCGAAGTGATCGGCGCGACTTGGGCAGAAGTCGATTTGCAAAAGGCAATCTGGACGATCCCAGCCGACCGAATGAAGGCCGCGAAAGAACATCGCGTGCCGCTGTCCCCGCGGGCTGTTGCCATCCTCGAAGCCCTCCAGCCCCTTGGCAGCGAATATCTGTTCCTCGGCGCGCGAGGCGGTAAGCTATCCAGCATGGCAATGGCAATGCTCATGCGCCGCATGAAGGTTGATGCAACCGTGCATGGCTTCCGTTCTAGTTTCCGCGATTGGGCAGCCGAATCCACAAGCTATGAGCATGAGGTTGCGGAAATGGCGCTGGCCCACACTATCGAAAACAAGGTGGAACGAGCCTATCGGCGCGGCGATCTGTTCGACAAGCGACGGCGACTGATGGAAGATTGGGCCAGTTACTGCACCACGTTCAAGGCTGGTGAATCCAAGGTGGCACCTATAATGATTATATAAATAATATATAAGTCATATGATGCTTATGTCGCTAGACCGGGAGATTGTAACTTCAACATAGTCCCCCTTTAAAGAAACATAGTATTGAAGGCCGCTTCTATTGAGGTCAGACCCTTGAATTTGTTCTATTATTTTACTCCAGTCACGATGAAAGGCTTGAACGTGATTCTCAATATTTTTTAGATAAATAGAAACTTGTTTTGAGTTATCCTCAGCCACCTCCGTAACAATCCAATTGTGAAAGGGAATGATGAAGGCTACAAAATCCTGATCAATTTCAAGCAAAAATACAACCTTTGGGCGAACTCGATAGGAATTTTTTGCCGACCTCTTGGCAATACTAGCCAAAAATGATTTTAAAGAATTATAGGTGTCCTTCCCAGCTTCTTTCAGCATGGCGCCGAAAAAGCTATTGGCAGCAAAGCCTACACCCAATCCGATAATAACAGATATATCGATCCCGTAATTTGCATGCAGCTCAAGATTTTCAGAATCAAATAGATCACTCGACCTTTGATACGCTGGGAGCCACGATAGGTTTATATGAGGTTTGCAAGTTTCATCGATAAAACGACGATCATCTCCATTTAAAGGAGAAAACTGCACTGGATGAACAGTTTGAACCGTTAGTTGCAGCGGCATATCTGATCCCATGAATGGACAACAGCCTCAGACGATACTCTAATTAGGCTGACGTTAGCTAGCAAGCTGCCATTTGAGGCCTTCAAATGCGCGCGCGGATAGGCAAACCAGCCGACAAGCGTTCATCCCTAACTCACATTGGGAGCCACGAAGGGAAGCCGGATGCCCGAACCAATAAAATATGTGATTACGTGGGGTAAGGCAGCGAAAGCGACCAAAGCTAACTACACAAGCGAGCCGAAAACCATATGGGCATTGCCGGAAGGTCAGCGATGCGACGCGGTAAAGGACATCTTCCGACAGGCATCCGAGAAATATCTGGAGGCGGTCAAAAGCGACGATGCCAAATCAGCTCAGCAATGGTCAGTTACCGCAATAAATGCAATTTCGGGCCTATTCCCAGACACCAAAGATCCTGCTCACCGCCTGATAATATCACTTATTGCCGCAAGCGTGGCTGCTCGATCAGGGTCTAACGATCACATATTATTGCGGCCGGGTGCTCGGGTGCCGGGAACCAAGAGCGGACTGAACATAGCAATAATGGCAGCAGCAGGTGTTGCAGCGGTGTGGTTCCTTGAGAACAAGGGCATGTCCAAAAACGCCGCAAGAAAGGCAGTCGCGAGCATTCTCAGCAAGAATGGCCTAAGCAGGCGGCGTGGTGAATATGGCGAACCGAAGCCACTGACCGCTAGCGCAATCAGAGCTTGGGAAGAAAAACCCGATCATTACCCGCTCGTGCTGACCATTGCGCCGGGCTATCACGAGACTTTGGAGCGTGAGGCATCGGCAAGAGGCTTGCTGTCTACCGAGGAGGCGTTGACCTTCCTGCGCGAACAGGCAGCTGTGCACTTGCCAACCATGTTTGCATTTTAAGGGCTTCGTTTCAGCAAACGGCCACGCGGTAGACCGACCTCATTCAAGCATGAGCGAGGTCATTCAATGCGAGACGAAAAATACGATCCCCCGAAAATTGCCTACAGCATCAAGGAAGCCTGCAAGGCGTCTAGCTTGGGACGCACCACCATTTATTCGCACATTGCGGCGGGGCGATTGCTCGCACGGCGGATCGGTGGGCGCACTGTCATTCCGGCATAGAGCCTACATGCTTTCATCTCGGGAGAGGCTTGAGCCATGCCGCACGCACAAATCCCGACCGCCAAGAGTGAACGTGCTTCGTGGCAAGCTTTAGTCGCTGCTTTGACGCAAGCGCTGACCCTCTCCGCCTATCGTGCTCAACATTTGATCGGCGGCTACGGCATTCGCGCGGAGGTTGCTGCAATGCTTGTAGTCCTCGCACTCGGAGGGCGCGCCAATGGCTGAATGCTATCCCAAAAACCCCGGCGCAAAGGGGCCGGACGGCACAAGTCAGGACGCTGCCGAAGCTATCGCCCTGACTGTATCGCACCTTCGTCGCCTTGCTATGCGCTCGCTGGCACGGTTGGGGGGAAGCAACCACCTTGGAAGCCGTGCTAGTATCCGGCGTCACGCGGGAATCGCTACAGCCGCGTTTTTCGGAACTACGGGCCATGGGTTTTGTCGAACCGACTGGTGCGCGAAAGCGCAATCCCAGCGGTAAAAGCGCGTCCGTGCTCAGGCTCACCGATAATGGTCGCAAAGTGCTTGCCGATGGTTAAAAAACGCAAGCGCAACAGAATCAATGCCACCGGGCGGAATCTCACAAGCCGTTTTGCCCGGCTGGATTTTCGTATTCTCAACAGCAACGCTTACCGCTCACTCAGTCCCAATGACCGATCACTGCTTGTCGAGCTTGTGATGCTCTACAACGGCGAAAACAACGGTAGCCTTTATCTGAGCGTGCGGGATGCAGCGCACCGTATGGGGCTGGCGGACCTTTCCGCTGCCAGTCGTTCGTTCGACGTATTGCAAGACTTGGGCTTCATCCAGCTAACGCAGGATGCCCACTTCTGCGTGAAGGCTGCTGAAAAGTCGCGTGCGCGCTGCTGGCGGCTGACTTGGCAGGCTGGGCCGGGACGCAAAGCACCATCGTGGGAGTTTTTGGACCGTGAGCCAGATTCAGAAGATCCGGCGCGCAAACGGATGGAGCGAGGGTTGCGGGCGCTAAAGACGTTCAAGCAGTCTAGGGACAGGGGGAAATTTCCGGTGCTGGATTCCGATACGTTGAACCACTACCCATCCAATTTGTCCGTCCCATCGGTATTGGATTCCGATACGCCGAAAGACCCAAATGGCAGTATTCAGCCAAATGTCTGCGTTCGGGCTTCCGCTACACATATAGCTACACCATTGGGGGAGAAGGCAAAGAGCCATCCAATCGGCTGGTGGCAGCCGGACTGTGTGTTTTCTCTCCAACATCTGACGTTAGCTTCACTGGCGAATGGCTCGATGCTTCTTGAGATCCCAACAAGGAAGGCTGCATGAGCCAAGCGGACAAGGCGAAGCGCAAGCAACCGGCACGAAAGGGCAAGGGACTTGCCCAGCCACAAGAACGGACTGTGACGATCCCCTGTCCCGATACCGAAAGCGACGAAGAGGCGAACCGTATTCTGGCGCGGGAAGTTCCTGGCTGGGAAAAGCTCGATCACGACGAGCGGGCAGAGCTGCTGCGGTTGATCCGAGATCATCGCAAGCGCGGCGCACCGGCAAAGGTCACGATGACGCGCAAGAGCGATGGCGGCTGGAGCATCGAACCGACCGGCACAAGCGAAATGCTGGCGCTGCTCAAGCTGCACGAAACCTTTTCGGCCAATTCCATCGACCCGGTAAATGCGCGGGCCTCCGAACTGCTCAAATATCTCGGTTCAGTCGGAGCGGACAATGAAGCGCGCTACAATGCTGCGCTGTCATTCATCGAAAGCATGAAGCCCCAGGATCAAGCTGAGGCGCTGTTGCTGGTCCAGATGTATTGCACCCACGACGCGGCAATCCGGGCGCTGAGCCAGATTGGAATGTCAGAATGGGTCGCAACCGCGCAGACCTTCGGAAACCTCGCCACGAAGCTATTGGGTACCTCTCAGCGGCAAATGGAAACACTGGCCCGGATGCGCCGGGGCGGAGAACAGGTTGTTAAGCATATTCACGTCGATAACCGGGGCGGGCAGGCCGTCATTGCCGAGCACGTCAATCAGGGGGGCGGAACAGCGAAAAATGAGGATCAATGCCATGGAGCCGGAAATTCTGTCAGCGGCCCCTCGCTGCTTGGCCATGACGCGCAGGGGAACGGCGTGCCAATCCCCAGCCGTGAAAGGGCGGAAGCGGTGCCGTATGCACGGCGGGACGAATCCCGGCGCGCCTAGGGGTAATCAGAATGCCCGCAAGCATGGCGGTTATTCGGCCAAGACGCTGGAGGCAATGCGATATGTGAATGCGATATGTGAAGGCGATTGCGCGGCTGGTGCGGGACGTTCCGCAAGCCTAACCTTTATATTTGGCGAGTGTCGCTTGAAAGGTGTGAACCTCATCGCCCGTCCGAACCTCAATTGTGATCGGAACTGGTGTCTTGCTGGCTCGCACCTCTGATGGAATCTTATACTGGACGATTCCGCCGAAAACCTGCTCGGGATCAATGGTAGTCATTTTCATGACCTGAGCCAAATCCTCCCGTTTCGCAGCTTGGCTTAGTCGCATCGCTTGAAGGTCGCGCTGATTCTGCTCGTTAGCGACCGACTGCGCCGCAAAGGCAGTGCCAGCGTTATAGCCGGAGTAGGTGGCGGTTCCGTAGCTATTTGCCGTGTATGGCATAGTCCCGAACGTCCCGTAGGAATTGCCGCTGTATGTTGCTGAGCCATAGTTATAGCCTGCTTGGTTGGCCTGCATGTTTCGCCCAGCGGCGGCTAGTCCAACCGCAAGCGCCTGCCATGCCTCTCGGCGCTTTTGCTGCTTCAACAAATCCTGATAGGTCAGCATTGCAACGCTGGTGCCGTCCGGCATTTTGACCGTGATGTTTTCAGGCCCGAAATTGAACGGCTTGTCGCTGCTGTTCAGGACGTAGATGCGGAAACCGCCTTGTTTGGGAGTTTGTTGCCGAGGTTCTAAGATACGAACGGAGCTTGTTGGCGTGGCGTCGTCAACTGCCTCACGTCCATCTTCAAATCGGGATGTTTGCTCGACCTTCGCAGTCACGTCCAAAACGTATTCTGCTGCTACCGCCGGAGTGCTTACAAGTGTAAGCGTGAATAGTGACCCCGTAAGTATGTGCCGATGCATTTGAATCCCCCTCAGTATTCGCGATGATATGGCCGTGACAGGCTATCGGCAACCTTCATAAAAAATCGAAATAGATTAACCGAAAGCCAGCAAAAAACCGCCATTTTCAGCCGCGATTTGTCGTGTTTGGTGTGTAGTTGTTTCGAGCCTGTACGGCTGATACCGGCATAGCTGCCCGAATGGCGTTGCGGGCGATTGCCCCACTCCTGTTGAGAATTGTTTGAGGAGCGCGCTGATTGTGCGAATCGAGCCGCTCGCGTTCGCCTCAAGCGTCGGGTCTATCGGGGAGCGGTTATGGGAACCCACGCACAATCTTGGAAAAATATCAGCTAAATTAATGTAAAATGGCGGACAGGGTGGGATTCACGAGTAAATAAGCGTGATTGATTTTACGGCATAAATCTCAGTAATCTGGAGTGCTGACAACAAACTGACAACAAGAACCGAAGCAATTTTTAGCGACTTCTCGCTGAATAGGGCGTCTGATACGGTCTTTCCCACAGTTATGAGGGGTGGGATATGGTTCGATTGACGATGGCGCTGACCTTGACCTGCATCGCCGCGACCGGATGCAGCGGGGGACTCCCGAACGAGGCGAGTGACCCCACGCAGAGCATTGCAGGCGAAGTTGGGGTACCCGCGTCTTTCAGGTTCAGGGAGCTTGTTCCGGGCGAAACTTCAGTGCAAGCCGCTCTCAAGGCTGGGACGGTGCGGGATTGTGTCGCCACGCCAGCCGAAGCTCAGACCCGTTGCGCCTTTGCTGAGAGCCGCGTTGGTAATGTGCCTGCTGGATATGGACGGGTCATCTTCAAGGAGAACCGTTTCGACTGGTTCAACCTTCGGCCGGGGGCGTCGGAATTCGAGGCGCTCCGCAGCGTTCTTGGGGAAGCATACGGTAAACCCTGCTCAACCCGGTCGCGCGCGCTGCAGAACAGCTACGGCGCTCAGTTTGCAGGCGATGAGGTTTCCTGGTGCTTCAAGGAAGGGCGTCTGACGTTGCGGCGCCACGCTGCAGGTGACGACGGTGCCCGTCGGGGCGATCTCGAATTCTTCCGCACCGGGGACAACCTGACCACGGCGTCGACCGAATCACTATCTGCGGACACGCTATGAAATTGATCCGATAAGGTCGGGGCGTGATTGAAATCACGGCGCTGTCTATGATTGGTGTTACCGCTCGTTAATTTGACTCCCGCAGGGGGTTCCAGACTATTGATCGGAACCTCCTGCGACTTGCGCTGTCGTTCGCTGCATGCGTTCTCTAACGCACACGATCTTTTTGATTATGTTGGTTAAATCGAGGCTGCGTTAAGGCAAATTTAACTATCCGCGCCATTAATTCCCGTGCCGCTTGTAGCGGCTTTTATGGGGGACAAAATGGAACGCAGCGAATGGTATCAGGGCAATTGTCGCGGACGGGATCTGGCGGCTTCGACGATCGCGTCGATGCGCGAGGACTTCGCGCCCCACATGCTCGGGCAGGTGGTGAGAAAGATCATCGAGCGCGGTGAGTATGGCGCCGAGGAAGTCGGATTTTTCCAACGCCTCGGCGAGCAGCTCTTATAGCCGCTCGGCGAAGGTCGAGACCGGACGCAGGTCAGATTCCGCCACGTCGAGGCGGGCCGAACTGCTCCGGGCTACGCCGCTGGTAGCTATGATTTCCGGAGAAATTTCGAAGATGCGGACACTGAAGCCCTCGCGGACCACACCCAGGACGATGACAGCATCGTTCTTGGCCGGAACCGGGAATCGCAGCTTGTCGTCCACCAGCTCTCCGAGCGTGATGTGAAACGCGTAGTTCGCGCCCTTGATGATCGCGTAGAGATCGATGTTCTCGTCGGTCGCACGCTTGTCGGTCTCGTCAGGGAAGGCCGGGCGGCCGCCGTCCATCTGGATCAGGCCTGCCACGACATTGACCACGCCGTCGGCCATTGCGTTGCGCAGCCGCTTTTCCTTCGGCCCAATCTCCGGGTCGACGCCGAGCGAGAGCCATGCAACATCGACCTCGAGAAGCTGGGCAACCTTTGCCATCTTCGCCGGGCGCGGCCGTGACTCACCGGCAAACCACTTGCGGCAGGTTTCGATGCTCACGTTCTCGTTGAACCGCTTTGCGAGCTCTTCGCGCAGCCACACGTAGCGGCCACGATGCAGATCGGGGGCGTGTGCGTTGGTGTCGCACGCCTGGTTCAAGCGCTTTGCGAATTCAGGTTCGCGAACTAGACGATCGGCCACCATTCATCCCCGTTAAGATTGTCAACTTACAATTGACATCTCTCATGGCGAGGGATCATTGTCAAGGTTAAGTTGAGTCGTTCAATTTCCGAACAGCCTCTGCCCTATCGCGCACTAGGATGTAAAGCCCGCCGGCGCGCTCCCAGGCCTGTTGGAACAGCCCTTGTTGTTTCCTCTGCCTGCCGATGAGCGTTTTCGTCTCGATCTGGAACGCACGTCCCTTGCGAACACCGACCGCGTCACCGCCGCCGGGTAAACCGAAGTCGATCGGGCGTGCGTTCGCAAGTATCTTCATGCCGGGCAGGACGCGGATGTATTCTCCCGGCGGCACCTTGACCGGCTCGCCCTGCCAGGCAGTTCCGGTATTCTGTCGGTAGACGAAGGTGTCTGACATCGCGGACACATCAATGAGCGTGTCGTTTAGGATCGCGTGTTCGCTGGCATCGGGTATCAGCAGTTCGTCGAAATCAGGCATTTTCATGCTCCCGCTGCGGATTGATCGCGATCTTGCGAAGGTGGCACTGACGCTTTGCCCACTGGACCGGCCACTGGTAGTTGCGAGACTGCGCGAGCGACAGGAACTCGCGGTAGGACTTGCAGGCCCATTCCTCTCTCTTTCGTCGGTCCTGCATCGCCTTCTTGGCGGCCTCTCGCTCCAGTTTCGACAGTTTCCCGGCCGTTTCCTTGATCGGCGGCGGTGGCGCACGATGATGACTGCTGCAGCCGGGGCACTCTGGCTTGGCCGATGGGTAAATCTGGTAGCAGTTGAGGCACTGGGTGATCGAGGTCCAGTCCTTCTCCTTCGCGTCGCGCCGGGCAGCCGCGCCGTCTAGCGACCAGTCTCGATCGTCGTCGGGCAGCCCCAGCCCGCGACCTCCCAGATGAACCGGGATGGCATTGCCTGCGTGATCGCAGATCACGGCCCGCTTGCCTGGAACGTAGCGCAGCACGCGGCCGCACCACTGCAGGTGGTTGATCAGCGACTTTGTCGCGGCTCCGATTCCGAGGTAGCTGATATTTGGAACGTCATACCCCTCGCCGAACAGGTTGACGTTCACACCGATGCGGATGTCGCCGCAGCGGAACGCCTTGTCGAAAGCGTCACGTTCATCGTCTGGTGTGTCCCCGTCGACGTGCGAGGCCGGTATGCCCTCAGCACTAAAGGCTGCTGCGATGGCGCGCGAATGCTTACGATTCTGTGCGAAGACGATGCCCTGACCGCCGCCACCAAGCCGCAGATAATGCTCGACGATGCTACCGACCAGTTTCGGTCGATTGAGCACGCCCGCGGCGGCCTCCCGGTTGATCTCTGCACCGCTGGATCCAACACCGCTCATGTCTGGAATATCCGGGGCGAAGTAGTCGTATGGCGCGAGGTAGTGGTTCGCGATCAGCCACTGGGGTGAGGGGCCCTTGACGAGCACGTCGTACTGCTCGCCGAGACCTCGGCCATCAAGGCGCTCGGGTGTCGCAGTGAGCCCGAGGATGAATGCGTCAGGCCAATATTCGAGGATCTGCGTGTAGGTTTTCGACACGGCATGGTGGCATTCATCCACAATCACGAGGCGAGGCGGGAGTACGGCCGCCAGCCGATTGACCAGGGTCTGGACACCGGCAAGCAGCAGGGTTGCCTCGGGGTCGAACGGGAACTTGGATGCAACGAAGCTGTGCCCCAGGGCCGACGAGGTGAAGCGCTCCGAAGTCTGGCGGATCAGTTCCTTGCGGTGGACCAGGAACATTGCCTGCCAGCCTCGCAGAATCGAGGAGAGTAGGGCCGACAGGGCCATGACGGTTTTACCGCCGCCGGTGGGGCACTGCAGCAGGACGCGGCGATGGCCTTGGTGGAACAACCTCGCTACCTCGTCGAGCAGTGCGAACTGCCAGTCATGCAGGCCGCTGTCGAACAGGAACGGATCGAGCGGGCCATTGATCTCGGGCAGTGGGCAAAGCGTTGCCGTCGAGGCGTGGAAGTGAAGCAATCAGGCGGCCAGAGCAGCGTAGAGGATCGCCGAATGCTTGAAGATGCGTAGCGGCTTGACCGGGTCGATGCGCTCGGTGACACCGATGTCGACGAGGATCTGTTCGGCCTCTTCGATGTAGCGCTCGTAATCGATATCTCCCGGCACCGCATTGCTGTCAGGCAGGGTCATCAACGGGCGACATCCATCTGTCTTCGGCACCTTTTTGAAGTTCCCGGTTGTCGGGTGCGGGTCCTTGTAAAAGATCGGTGATCCACCGTGGGCCCAGTAATAGCGCACGACCTTGCCGAGGAACTCGCAGTGCTCGGCAAGACCTTGGATGGGGGATACCTCGGCGTCAGGCGGCAGGGCAGCCGGATCATGTGCCCAGACACCACCCCCCTTGACGTTGACCACGGTCACGAAGTCCCGCGCGTCGGCGCAACCTCGTATGTAGTCGGCGATAGGGACACCTTTGGTAAGATGCTCGACGACCGCATCGGCGCAAACGACGGCGTTGGGGTTCTTCGTGAGCTGGCCGCGGATGTCGCCTTCGCGCCACGGGTTCGACAAGGTTCCCTTGCGCTTGACCTTACCGCTCGATGTCACCGCGATGTAGGTGTTGACGGACTGGTTGTAGAGTGCGTCGTATTCGACCGCCTCGAGCATGAACCCCGTGTCCCGCTCCCAGGTCTCGATCACGTCCTTGATGTGCCCGGGCTTGAAGCGGTCCCCTTCCAGTCCTGACCACATGCCACGTGCGAAGCGGATCACCACGCCGTCGGTATTCGCCGAAACGACCTGCATGCCGGCAGCGGTGATCCGGTCGATCAGCATCAGGATCGACAACTGCCCCGTGAGGGTCGTGTAGATCATGAGGTGTGGCGCGTAGATCGTTGAATATGGGGACGAAGTCTTGCCGAAGACGCCGTTACCCACGATCTTTCGCCCTTCGACAGCCGCCTTGATGCGAGGCAGGTCATCCTTGGGGGTGTCGGGCGCCTTGAGCATGGGTTTGAGACGGTCGCGCTCTGCCTTGATCTCCGCATAGATCTCGCAGAATGCCGGACCGATCGCTGGCGGGTACATGCGCGAATTGATGATGATTTGGGGATAGAAGCCGGTCACATCGACATCGACCATCGCGTGCTCGTCATCGGATCGGACACAGCGGTTGGATTCGGTCGAGTGCAGCCCCCCGATTCCCATGGCGAATTCGGTCCCGCCGATGGTGATCCTCAGCCCGTCAAGCCAGGGAGGCAGGTCGACCTTTCCATTGCCCTGGATGACGAAGTCGGTCTCCCCGAGCTGCTCGAGGATCGCTTTCAGTTCCGGGTTCTCGAAATCGAGAAACGCGGGCGGGGTGTAGCGAAATGTCGTGCCGGCCTTGACCTGCGGGCGCTGCGGCCATTCGCCTGTCTTCTGCTTCGCGACGCGCTTGATGATCCCTTCGCCGATCTGCGAGTCCGATTTGGACATGAAATCGGTACCGTATTCGCGGGTCAGCGCCGCACGCAGCTCCATCGGCTCCTTGAGCGCATAGAGCAGGCGCTCGGTCGCCTCGAGATCGTTCCCGCAATAGGCGGTCGTCACCTCCATTTGGTCGGCCGTGAGCTCGACCTCGGGGTGATACGGCAGATCCTGCATGTGACGGCCATGGAGTCGTCCGTTGAGCGTTTTCAGCGAGGCAAACGCATTCGGCTGCGGCTCGATAAGATCCCAGTGATCGATCTCGCGCGGGATCGTGATCTGAAGGAGGTCTCCGACTTCCCAGTATTTTACCCGACCTTCGATGATCTGGTTACAGGCGGTCTTGAGGTCCGCTATCGAGGCGCCCTGGATGAAGTAGATCATCAAGGGCATGTCGAAGCCGAGGCCGTTGAAGGTCACGATCCGGTGATTGCGCAGGATCTGGCGAGCTCGCGCACGCTTCGCGTCGTCGTCGGCCCGGTCGGTGCGTGCAGACATTTCGATGGCCACGACCTTGCCGTCGTAGAGCCGCTTGAAGGCGATGAGGAAATAGTTGCGGTACACCTCGATGTCCGCGACCACGATCGGCTTTTCGCTGAACAGCGTGGACCCGCACAGAAGCTCGGATTTCACGCTCATGCGATCACCACCTCGTAACGTGAACTGACGCGGACCGCACCCCGGACACTTCCCGCCTTGCGCATATCGGAATTTCTCACCATTTGGTTGAAACCCCCGGCAGCCCGAAAACTGCCGGGAGCATTTCGATCAGTCGAAGTCGTCGTCCGACGAGCTTGATCCGGCCTTCGACGGGGCGTCGTCGTCATCGCCGAACCCGCCGTCTTCCAGCTCTTCGAAGTCGTCACCGCTGTCACCGCTGAAGTCGCGGCCGCCGCCGATGCGCTCGCCTTCTTCACGGCTACGGATCAGGTGGATCGCCGCGAAGATGCCGTTCCCGCCCTGCTTCTTCTCTTTCACAGGGTAGAATTCGATCTTCACGTCGGCGCGCACACCCGAATAGACCAGGTCCGCAATCTGGCCACGCAGTTCGAAACCCTTCTTCGGGTTCCAGATCCACTTCTTGGCTCGGCTCATGATCAGCGGGCGCTTGGGACGCTTCGACCCGCCCGGACCGTTGCAGGGCGTGATTGCGTAGTTGCCTTCGAAACCCTGGTAGATTTCGCCAGTCTCTTGGTTGACGCACTTCTCGCCCTTCTTGAACGACACGCGATCGGGCTTGTTCTCGAGGATGCGCTTGTACATTTCCGGGTTTTCCCAACCCTCTTCGCCGGCAGCGCGCAAGGCAGCAATCACCTTGGCCTTGTTCTCGTCGAATTCGGGCGTGTCGCTCTCGAGGAGCGGGACACAGCTATGCTTGGGGACGCCGTCGTCGGCGGTCGCCTTTGCCTCGTCGATCGAATCCGCGAACATGATGCGGATATTCTTCAGGACGACGACGCGCAGATCGTTATCGGTTGCTTCGGTCATTCGGTTGCCTCGTGGTTTCAAAGGTCGTCGAAGTCGTCCGCATCGACCCGGACGACCGCGGGACGTGCGTCTTCCTCGGGGACCAGCGAGAAGCCGGATTCGCCGGGCTTAAAGAGCCCATCCAGTTTCTCCCGGTCATCCGGTGAAAGGTGTTTGCAGAGCTGCTTCACGGTCTTGAGCTTGCGCGTGAACGCGTTCTCGCCGAGGATCGGTTCGACGACCTCGGCCGCCGCTTTTTCGTCGATCCACTTGTCGCGCGACCCCTTGCGGCTATCCTCGACGACCTTCAGCCCACCTGCCGGCAGACCGTCTAGGGTGTCCTCCAGCGCAGCCTCGTCGAGCTGCTTGAACCAGTATTCGATCCCCTTGCGGTGGCGCAGCAGATAGGCTCGCTGCTCGGGGGAGAGGGAGGTCGCCAACAGGTCGGGCTCGCTGCCGCTATCGACCTGGGCATCCGACACCTGCAGCAGGTTAAGACGCCAGTTATCGAACGTCGCGCAACCACCTCGGGCCTTCTTGCGTCGGCACCAGATGCAGGCCGCCTCGGATGCAGTTCGCGGAAGATTGTCGAACGTTTCAGAGACTTCGACGCAGCTCTTGATGTAGTTTCCGAGAACCTCAAGTTCATGCAAGTCGGTTCGCCAGAGGCCGCCACCACCCGGACACCGCGGCTGGTCGATACCGAGCATGAAACGCGGCGGCTTGTCAGGAAACTGGTCGCGGATCATCTCCCATACACCCAGTGCATAGAGCACGAGTTGCTTGTTGCGCGCCGGGATGACTGGTACGCCGCGACCCCATTTCAGGTCGATGAGGATCACCCACCATTCGCCGTCGATCTGGGCAATCACGACGCGGTCAAGCGTGCCGAACTGACCGGCGCAGGTCCAACGCGCGATGTCGACGCGCTGCTCGCCGTAGAAGGTTCCTCCGAACGAGCGAATGAAGTCGATCCCGGGCTGCAGGAGAAACGCATCCTCCTCGGACCATTCGAACGTGAAGCCTTCGACCGTCATGCGATGCCCGACGAAGTCCAGGGCATCCATGTCGAGACTGAAGCAGTTGTCACTGATCACGTGGGCAAAAGTGCCCTCCGCGGCCTGTTCGCTCGTATCGTCGGGCAACCCGTCGTTCGCAGCGACGTAGTCGAGGCAGCCGGTGTAGCCATCCGCGCGGGATGGGCCGTAAGGGCTGTGGGCGAGCTCGTCGCCGATGCGATCAGGATTGCTCATTGGACCTCGGTCGAACGCAATCGAAAACGACCGCCCTGCCGGGTTGGGCGCTGGGCAGGGCGGTCGCTTCGGGGGAGAGGATCAGTCGAAGTCGTCGTCGGAGGACGTTTCCGCATCGCCACCCTGGGCCGGGTCGCCGTCGAAGTCGTAATCGGCCTTGAAGTCGATCGCACTGACACCGAGGGCGCGCGCGCGTTCGACGAAGAAGATCGCCTGGCTCGCCGTCTCCGCGGACGTGACGAGCGCCGAGTAACCCTTGCCGCCGAAGTGCTGCGCCATACCCTTGAGCAGGTCGACACGCGCTTCGCGCTCTTCCTTGTCGTCGGTCTCGCCGGTCCAGTCTGCGATGAACTGCTTCATCTTGTCGACATCGGTTCCGATCTTCTTGGCAATCGCGGCAACCGGCGAGCTACTTGCTGCAGCGCCTGCATCGTCCGCCCCACGTGCCGTGGATGCAGCTTCGGCGGGTTTGTCCTTTTTTGCCTCGTTCGCCGGCTTGTCCTCGGCGGGCTTGTCCTCGGCGGGCTTGTCTTCGGCAGGCTTCGTGCGACTACGGCCACGGCCTCCGGAAGCCTTGGCGCCTTCCAGCTTCTCGATCGCGGTCTGCTGCCCTTCCACCACGCGCTCAAGAATGGCGGTGTTTGCTGCCAGTGCCGCCTCGAGCGCGGAGTTGCTCTTCAGCAGTTCTTCGATCTTCGATTCCAAACTCATCTCGTGGTCCTCTTTCGGCTGAAACTGTCGAGTCGATGGCCGCATATAGCCACACCGCGAAACCTGTTTCAACCTTTTAGTGATTTCTCCACTTTAGAGTTGATTTGAATCAGAGGGAGGCATAGGTTGCGAGCGAGACAAGGAGCTTCTTGATGACAGTGATGACCCGTGTACCGGGCCGCCCGGACTGGACTGCCGGCCCCCTCTACACCCTGCTCCTGGAGAGCCTTCCTGCCCATCTTACGCCCAGCGGAGTGCTTGACGTGCAAGGCCTCAAGTCTCTCGTCGGCAAGTCGCACGAAGCCATCTACAAGTGGCTGCGCCAGGGTAAGCTCAAACCCGCGAATGCACGGATACTGATCGAAATCGCCAACAAACCCGCCAATGTCGAGGCGCTGCGGGCCGCCGGGCGGGAGCCGCCGAAGATCGAGGATTTCCTGCCCTACTTCATCTGATTCGACAGCTAGCGGCGGCAGGGGTTCATGAGCGACAATTTCGACAATCGGGTAAAGGCCGCTGTCGCGCATCTGCGCCCGGCCGGTTTCGCGCTGCATTGGTTGCGCGCGCGCGACAAGGCACCCGTTCTGAAAGAGTGGTCTGAAAAGCCCGTTCTATCGGTCGACGCGCTGCTGGCTTCCCACCAGCCGCGCTACAACCTTGGTGTACGCCTCGGCAAGCCGTCCCAGCTTGGATGCGGAGGTTACCTCCACGTTCTCGATCTCGACATCCGCCTACCAGACCTTGCAGAAGAGGCATGGGACGCGTTCGAAACGCTGTTCCCCGATGTCGACCCCGACGATTTTCCGATGGTCCAATCGGGTTCAGGCGGGGAATCGCGCCACCTCTACTTTGTCTCGCCTCGCCCCTTCTACTCGCGCAAGCTCGCCGTCTCGGAAGGCAAGCACAAGCGCTTCGACAAGCGTCAGGGGCGCGATGTCTGGTCCTATGATTGGGAGATCGAGCTTTTCGGGACCGGAAAGCAGGTGGTCGTGCCGCCCAGCATCCACCCGATCAGCCGCGAGCCCTACGTCTGGCTCAACGAGCCGGACTTCGACAGCTTCGAACCGATCCCGTCGATCCCGGGTGCCATCATCGATGCGCTGAAGATCGCCGAAACTTCGACCTACGAATTCGAGACCCGCGAGCCGCTGTCGTTCAAATCCGGGCAGATGGAACGCGAACTCGATGCGCTTCCGATCGACCGGCTCGACGACTATCACGACTGGGTGACGCTCGGACAGGCGCTTCACCACCAGTTCGGGGGATCCGAGCGGGGTTTCGAGCTCTGGCTCGAGCATTCGCGGCGCTCGGACAAGTTCGATGGCGATATGCGCGCCATGAAGCGCAAGTGGCGAGGCTTCGGTAAGAACCGGCGCAAGCCGGTCACCATGGCCACGATTAGGGCATGGTTTCAGGAGGCCCGTCTCGAGCAGTACGTCTCGGATTTCGAAGACCTTGATGATTTCCAGGAAGGCGATAAGGCACCCGAAACGCCCGGGAAACCTGCTTCAAAGGGCGATTTCCGCGAAAGCGATGACGGCTTCGACGACCTCGACGAGCCTGCAGACGATTTCGACGATCTCGTCACTGCCGCACCTACTCGCGCGAAGGCTGAAGACGACGATGATCTCTCCGCATTCGACCTCACCGAGGAAGAGACTGCTGCGCAGGAAAAGCGCAAGGCAACGCTCGCGTGGATGTCGCTGCTCGCCACGACCAAGGACGGGGACGGTTTCGCGACGAACCTCCACAATGTCGAACTGATCGTGCGCAACGACGACCGCCTTGTCGGGTTGCCGGCACTCAACGAATTCACGCAGGAGACCGTGCAGCGCTCGGCGCCTGGTGCGAAACCCAAGAAGCGCGAAAACGCTGCCAAGCCGACGCGCCAGCTCGGCGGCCGCATCTGGGAAGTCGAGGATCCGCTCAACGGGTCGATCTGGTCATCGGCGCGCGATTACGCGATCCGTTCGATCCTCGAGGCGCCCCAGACACAGGGCGGGTACGGCATCAAGGTGACCGATCGCGACCTCAAGGCGGCGACGGTGCTCGCGGCCTGGGACAACTCGTTCCACCCGGTGCGCGAATACCTCTCGGGTCTCGAATGGGACGGCGAAGCTCGCGTGGACACGCTCTTCATCGACTACCTCGGCGTCGAGGACAATGCATACACGCGCTCGGTTGCGCGCTTGCTCATGGTAGCCGGCGTCGCCCGCGTCTACGAGCCAGGCTGCAAGTGGGACTATGCAGTCATCCTCGAGGGTGCGCAGGGCAAGGGTAAATCGACGTTCATCCGTTATCTGGGTAAGCACTGGTTTTCCGAACTGGAAGGCGACTTCCATAACGGCAAGGAGCTGGTCGAGAAGATGCAGGGCTCATGGTTGCTCGAGATGCCCGAGCTGTCGGGCTTCAACCGGGCCGATGTGCGCTCGATCAAGGCCTTCATCTCGCGCCAGGTCGACAAGGTGCGTCTGGCCTATGAAGCACGCGCCATGGAATTCCCGCGCCAGTGCGTCCTGATCGGATCGACCAATGATCGCGAGTATCTCAAGGACGATACCGGCGGGCGCCGCTTCCTCCCGATCGAATGTAACGTCGACGCAATCGACAACCGTCGCCTCAAGCGCAACGTCGACCAGCTATGGGCCGAAGCCTACGCGATCTATACCGCGATGCGCGCCGAGGAAACCGATGGCGACCTGCCGCTCTACCTCACCGACGAGCTCGCCGCGGCCGAAGCCGCCCGGCTCCAGGAGATGCGCCGCGTCGAGAGCGCGGACGACGCGCTGGTCGGCAAGATCGCCGCATGGCTTGATCGTCCGATCGCCACGGGCGGCTTCGACGACGAGGACGAAGGCGGTATCCGCAACGTCACCTGCCTTATCGAGCTCTGGGAAGGCATGGGCAACGACGCGCGCAGCTACGAACAGACCAAGGCCCAGGCGTTCGGTCGCGCGATGGCCCGTGTTCCCGGCTGGCGTTCGACCGGAAAGTCGCACAACTTCCCGGCGCCCTATGGCCGCCAGCGCTACTATGAGCGCATCGGATCGCCTGGTCGCCTTCAGCCGATCGGCAAGCCTGAGACGTAAGAAACCCCGGTCAGCGCGTGCTGCCGGGGCTGATTAGGGCTGGTATTTCAACGCGAACCGAATCTCTTGCGATAGCGGCTAGCAATAAATTCGGCGGCGGCGGTTTCTCCTGCCTCCGGAACTCCCAGTATCTGATCTTTCTGGCCGTAGCACATTGCGTACCCGCCATCCTTATCACCTTCGGTGGAAAACGACATCGTCCCCGCAAAGTCACCATCTACGGTGACGTACACACGCCTGAAACCAGCAGTGTGAACGCCATCATCCTCAAGCCACTCATTCTCGGCCAACGCCTCATCGCCGTAGATTTCGGCCGGGTTGTAATGGACCTTGATCATGCCGGTCTCCTCTCATCCTGCCGAGGGGGTGGTGTATCCAGCAGGCGCCTAACCTCGTCCATTTGGACCAACAGCGCATTGATCGCAGGTAGAGATTCCCGATACACGCCGACAAAGACAGGGTCTGCAAGATAGATGCGAATGTCCTGCGCCGCTTCGGCTAGAACGTCAGAAACCATTCCTCTCACTCCTCCTCTCGCGCGTAGCGTGCTGGCGAATGGTAACTCGCCTCCGCGACCCATCCGCAGCCTGCGATCCAGTCGACCTTGCCTGCGTAGACCGCATCCTCGACATTCGGCCCTACCTCTGTCCGGTAACCCGGGCAATCGGTCGTAAGCGAGCCCTCGGCGCCGCCGCACCTGGTGCAGCAGGCAAGGCCACCGTGACACAGGGCGCACCCGTAGCACTCCGCGCGGCTGCAATGGGCCCAGTGGTGACCGGGGAAGGGGATGATCTCAGCCATCCGATCCCTCCGCGATCTGGACCGTCTGCATCGTGCAGTTGTCGTCACAGGTCATGTCGGCCCATGCCTCCACAAACTCGTCGGTGACGATCCCGAGGGTGTTGTGCGCCCCTTTGCGGAGCTCGTAGGCCATCTGCCGGTCGGCGCAGATCACCCCCACGGCGCGATCCCCGCTCCAGGCAATGTGATAGCTCGATGTGTCAGGCGTAAACGGCGCGTCGAAGCGCTGGCGCGGTAGATCCCAGTCAGGCCCAAGCGCCTCGAGCCGGGAGGCCGGGAATACGTGCGTCATCCCTTCGCAGCCCGGGGCGATGCATTCGACCTCGCAATGCCAGGTCTTGCCATCGAGCTTCAGGCCGACCGCGATCACGACGCCGGGAAAACGGTAGCTGCGCGGCTCGGCACGCTGGACCCGGTCGCCGGGCTGCCACGGGCAGGGTGGGGTGGTGGTCATGGCTTGACACTCCAGCAAATTTGCACTGCGTATGATGTTGGCACGCGCGTCACCTTTCCTTCCCGCTCCAATCGTTTAAGCTGGCGCAAGACCCATGGCGTCTCGATTGAGTATCCATCCATAGCCAGCACGTTCCGCACTGCGTAGGTCATGGACCTATTCCCCCATTTGTGGACAGCGGCAAGGATCTCAGCGTCTGCTGGCGTATCCCTCATCACTCACCCTCCCTGTGTTTGGCGAGGGCGGCGCGGAGGTCGCGCATAGCGTCTTTCATTGTGACTAACGCGACATACGGAATCGAGGCGGATTCGCCATTGCGCCATGGCTCGCATTGGTCATGTGCAACAACGTACCTATCCGCCATGGCGATCCACGTCGCGACCTTCTCCCGCTCGGCAGAAAGTTCGCCCTCGAGTTGGGCGATGCGCTCAGTCTTAGGTGGAACATACGCAAACGGCAGCAATGTGCCTTCACCCTTCGAAAGAAGGTCAAGTATTCGCACAATCTCGGGATGTTCGGGAATGTCAGCGACCAGTTGTCCGACTACCTGGTAAGCCTCGGCAAGAAGGGTCCGGGCCGCAATGAGATCCTCAGATGGGCGAGAATTCCATGCGGTGATAGCCTCATCAATCGTGTTGCCAAGGATTTCCATACCGCATTTCCGGCACTCCACGAACGGGATGCGGTTTGGCCGATCAACTGCAAACCCCGGCGATTTGCAGTGGGTGCAGGGTTTCAATTCTTTAGACATCCGTAGCCCTCCCTTTACCCATTGGGTTGGCGCGGAGGTGATCGACATAGGCCAACAGCATGGCCCGCCCTTGCACTCCTTGTGCGTCATCACCTGCCGGGTGAATGTCCCAAATGTTCAGAGTGAAATGCAGCCATTCGTTCGGGTTTCGAGGCTCGCGCACACAGGCGTTCTCCCAGTCGAAGCCGGCCGCTCCCATGACGTAAAATCGTTCGCTACCGAAGAAAACCCTCCAGCGCTCCGCGTCCTCTACAAGTGCTTCCTGTTCGATTTCCGAGAACGCGGCGTCCGTCAGGCGCTCGATCGCCGTCCTCAGCTTTTCAGGGCCCATTGCGTCGCGGAAACCACGCTCGTCGAGAACCGCTTCCCCGTCGATGGTCAGCGTCCAGTCGTCGTGCTTTCCGATTGTGCCGTTTCCACCTCGGCTCGTGTGGACGGCGATGGTGATTTGGCCGGTCATGCTGCTGCCTCATCAATGTTGCCCCGGTGGACGTTGAACGACAGCGCGAAGACCCACGGGTTAGCTTGCCAGCGTTCTCCGGAGGTCGTTTCGAACCGGTCCCAGAGATCGGCAAACCATTCTCGTGCACCTGCGAGCATCGTCTCGCGACCCGATACGGGATCGGGTAAGATCGGGTAGCCTTCTTTGATGCAGTCCTCATGGCTGATTTCGTGGAGCCGTTGGACCCGCACCTCGGTGACCTCAAGCCACAGCCGAGAAAATCGCCTCCAAGGATCACCGGGATGTGGTCCAATAGCGGTCACCGCCAGAGGTTGCGGCTCGGAATACGGCTCGCGCACATAGAGTCGAGTTCCGACCTGATAGCGCCCGCTTCTCAGCGTCAAGTTGAGCAGTGTTTGCGCGCACTCGCGGTCCGACCTGTGACGGCAATCTCGAGACAGGCATGCACTGTTCTCCAGTTTGCGGATTGGCAACCTGGCTTGCGACTTCCGACCACTGTACAGCGCTAGGATCATCCTAGGTCGCAAATTCACTCCCACGTCACCCATCGTTCGGCTCCCTCGGTCGGATCCGCACTGCGGCACACGGTCCCTCGTGCCCAAACGATCGGGTGCAGCGCCAGCCTGTGGGCGAGGTGTCGCAGGCTTTCGGCACAGCGTGATTGACTGCTGGAATCTTCTCCTCATGGCGCACGGCGCGAAACAGCGTGGGCGTCACGAAGGTGTGCCCCCAGCGCAGCGTCCAGCCGTCCAGAAGGCACTGAAGTTCCGCATCGGCCTGCCGAACGTGCTCAGGCTCACCCTTGCGGTCGGGTTCCGTATTTTCAAAGTCGAACAGGTTGTCGTTCTCGAAATACTGCTCGCCGATCAGCACTTCGGCGCTGAAGCTCAGCTTTCCAGGAAGCGCCTCAACGATGCACCCGCCGTAACCGTCCAGTGCTGTGACTGCCTCTTCGCGGCTGACGAAGGGGCCACTCTGATACCATTCGTCATTTGTCCCGGCATACCAGGCCCAGGGTTCATCATCGGTAGCCGGATCTCCGGAAGGAAGCGAAACGAGGCTGCTGCGGATATCGGCATGTAGCGATGTGCCTTCCTGTGCCCGGCACGCACATCGGCTGCATCGATACGTCGTTGAGTATAGGTCACGCTTCCAGTCGTGCGGGGGACATTCGGTCATAGGTTTGCTCCTCGAAACGAGTCGAGAAGCGTTCTATCGCATCAACTATAAGTTGAAAAGACACTTTGTGCGTGCACAGGGTGAACAGGGTGAACAGGTCCATTTTCGGACCCTGTGCATAGATTCGTGCTGTGATTCCAATTGGTTAGGATCAAAAAACACAGGTGCACAGGGTTTTGGCCGTTTTCTATAGTTTGTATAGAACCCCTTTTTTTATTCGTCACCTCCATGGGTCTACCCCTGGGTTAATTTAAACACCCCTACTTTTCCATATAGTCTCTAACTACCTGTTCACCCTGTTCACCCTGTGCATACATCTGTTTTTAAACGTAAAATCGCGCACAGGGTCGGAATTGGACCTGTTCACCCTGTGTACGGTCACACTGCTGCGATCCTCCTGGGACGATATAGGACGCACTGGGAAAACCGGTCGCTATGCGTCTTAGCAAAGTTTGAAATCGCTCGAATATCGCGGCTCAGCGCTTCCCGCCCCAGGGCAACCCGGCAACAGGGACCCGCGAACCACTGGGACGCGCTGGGACGATACGGGACGCGCTGGGACGATTTAGGATGGTCTCGAGCCGCCCGAGGTGACCGCGAAGCCTAACCGCTGGGACGCGCTGGGACGCGCTGGGACGATACGGGACGCGCTGGGACGCTCGCGGGATTGTCACCGGTCGCGCTGGCACGACGGCGCGCCGCTTCGATCCCTGCCGGTGATACCGTGCAACCAGGTTGCGCGGGCGCGATGCGTCGAAGGCTGCAGCGCGTGCAAAAACAATGGCGAGTCTTGTCAACTTTGGGTTGAACCAATGCGAATCTGTGCTAAGTTTTATTCATCAACTTAGAGGTGATTCGAGATGATCAAAGCAGGCGACAAAGTGACCATTAAGCCGGACTTTCAGGACGCGGGCGACTCTGCCTTCGACTGGATTGCAGTCGACGACGAAGGCAACGGGCGCGTTTCGATCAAGCCGACCAACACGGGACTCGCATTCCCTCCCGTGAACGTCGTTCGGGTCGACATGCTGGAACCTGCGCGAGGTTACGCAACGGAATTTCCGGACTTCCCCGCCGAAGCGATGCCGCCCATTCCCGAAGGCTTCGGGGACGCATCGTGGCGCAATGACCTGTGCCCGTGTTTCCAGCACGAAGGCAGCGGAGTCGTTCTCTGGGTCGACTATCCGAAGGGTATGCAAGAGGACGATGGCAGCGCGCGTTTTAACGTGGTGCGCTGCACCATGGTCGACCCTGTGGGCGGCTGGCAGTATTGCGGCGACGTTGTCGAGTTGCTGGCATCCGACGATTGGGAAGAGGTAGCGCGAGCGCTGCCGACGTTCACGGGTCAGCAACTCGAAAAGGAAAAGTGCGAGGACGAATTCACGCGCGAGACCGTCGACGGTCTGACCGATGGCATGGCGCTGCCTGTCGCGATGCGGGTCGCGCGGTTTCGGCTGGGACAGGCGACCATTGACGATGCGCGCGCCATGCTTGCCGAAGAGGAAGCGTCCGCCAATCCCTGCCCGGATTTGATGGCGCGGCTTGTCGAGATCATCGGGAAGGGCGCGCAGTAATGCCGCCGGGCCGTCCGGTCGACCCGATGCGCGCAGCCGCACGGGAGGAAGGCGCGGCGCACTATGTCGGGCGACCATGTCGCCACGGGCACGACGGCACGCGCTACACCTCCACGGCGGCTTGCGTGGCCTGCCTCGCGGCGCGTCGGGACAAGTGCGCCTAATCAATCAACTTTTACGGGAGTTTCAACCATGGCACGTTATTTCGTCGCGCTTATTCCGGTCGCCATCACAGCGGCAGCCGTTGCGCACTTTCTGCAGCGCGCAGTTGAAGCGCTGCCGCTGTGATCGCCCGCGAGATCCTGCGCGGTCTCATGGGTGGCGCGCTCCTCTTGATCCTTGTCGCGACCATGGGCGCGGCGGGTCTCATGCTTGGCTATTGACGGGAGTTTCAGACATGAATGTTTCGAGCCGATTTGATGGCGGTTTCTACCTCCAGCACGCATCGCACATCGCGCGTTGCATCTATCTGCCGACCACGGGATTCGAAGGTTTCGGCAAGGCGCGCCGTCGGAAGATCTATCCAGCGGGCGCAATCCGGGTTCCGTTCGGCGCGCAGTATCGCGACTTTGCCGCGCTGGACGATGCCAAGGAATGGTTTGCCGACATGATCGCGACGGCATCGGGCAGCGAGTGTCCGCCGCAAGGGTCGACGAAGGTGCACGGGCACAGCACGTTGCGGCAAATCAACCGTTGGGCTGACCGTCCCGAAGTTGCGGGCGGGGCTGACCTGTACGTGCAGAAGTGCGGCGACGGTTTCAGTTGCTACGGTTTCGACGTTGCCGACAGGAAGGGGCGCGCCGTCGCGAAGTGGTGCGGCCACGAATTCGCCGAAGGTCTCGCGACCGGTACGGTCGAACATTGGGACGCGTTCCAAGCTGCGATGGCGGCAGGCGCCGCGCACCATGCAGCCACTAGCAAGCGCTGCCCGGCGGAACTGACTCCCGCACTCGCGGGGCTGGAGGGCCAGCGCGTTGAAGTAACCGCGCCCGATGGTGAAACGCGCCGTTTCTGGGTCGGGGAGTCCAGCGGCTGGATGCCGTGTCACCTGGAAATTTTGCGGCGGAATTCGTCGGGCGGCTGTGCCGTCCATCTGCCCGAGGGCGCGACCGTCCGGGTTGTTTCGACCCAGCGCGCCTAACGTTTCAACATTTAGAGGAGTGATCAACCATGACGACATTTACCGCCACTTATAGCCCCGAAGACAACAAGCTGCGCCTGTACGCGTCCAGCCGACTGGATGCCGAAACGTTCGCCCGTATCAAGGAAGCCGGATTCAAGTGGGCGCCTCGACAGGAACTGTTCGTCGCGCCGAAGTGGACGCCAGCGCGCGAAGACATCCTGGTTGAACTTGCGGGCGAGATCGAAGCCGAAGAGATGACGCTAGCCGAACGCGCGGCGATCAAGGCTGAGCGGCTGGACAACCTCGCGCACAAGCGCAACCGGGAAGCGCAGGCGCTGCACGCGCGCGCCGATGACCTGTCTCAGGCCTTTTACATGGGCCAGCCGATTCTTGTGGGCCACCATTCCGAACGCAAGGCGCGCAAGACTCAAGAGCGGATGCAATCGGCGATGACGCAGGCGATCAAGGCTGAAAAGGCTTCGAATTATTGGCTGTACCGTGCCGAAGGTGTCGAGTGTTTTGCCAACATGAAAAACAACCCGAGGGTAAGGGCGAACAGGATCAAGACTCTCCTCGCGGAACTGCGCGACCTGCAGCGCGGAATCAACGCGGCGCACAGGGCGCTGAAGGTCTGGGAAAAGGCGACAACCGATGCGCAAATAAAGTGGACCCTTGGCAATCTTCCCAGCGACGAGACTCTGGCGTCCTATGGTCTCTATTCGGCGGTTTGCCCGTTCGGCGACACAGCCCCGACGATGGAACCCGCGGCCGCGCGCGCGCAGTGTATCGAGGCCGCCGAATTGCGCATCAATGGCCCGACGCGGCGCCGCTGGATTGAGCACGTGCTCAATCGTCTCGCGTTCGAACGGTCGATGTTGGGTGATGTCCCGCGCTATTCGGGCGAACTGACTCCGGTGATCCTGCAGGCCTTCGCAAGGGCACACGGCGCGGAAAAACCGGCCTGTTCCATCGTCGACGACGGGTTCTATTTGCTGGAATCCCCGGTCCCGCTGCCCGCGCACCTTTCGGACAATTCGTGGCTGGAGCTGACCGGCGATGAATGGCGCGACGTAATGCAGGCTTGCGGGTACGAAGTGCCCGCGACGAAACCGCGCCGCACCTCCAGCAAGCCGAAGCCTGCAAGCCTGGTCAATCTGTCCGAAGCGCAAGCCGCACAGCTTCAGCGGATTTGGAATCTGCACATGGTCGCCGCGTGCAAGCGGCATCAAACGCCAGAAACGAACGAAGTGCGCGCGATGGATCAGGCGCGGTTTTCGGCGAATTCGAAGGGGACCTATTCCCCGCTTTCGACGGTCGAAATTGCCGCCGACGGTACGAAGGTGCGCGGCGTGTGGCGCGGCGGGGAATTCGTGAAAAGCGGCGAACCTGTCGCGCGCATTCGGATTTGCACCGCGGGTTCCGGTTTCTACAAGCCTAGCGCGGTTGTGCGCATCGTCGACAAGCCGTGCAAGCCGCTGCCGTTCGACCTGGACGCGCTCGAGCGCGAAGCGCAGGCGGCAGCCGATGCCCGTATTGCTGAAAACGGGAGGGCGGCAGCATGAAAGCCGATGTTTACCGGCGGCCGCTGGGTAAGGTGCTGCGCATCCCGGTACGGCGCCGCGAGGATTTCGCCGCGATCGAACGCGCGCAGCCCGTGGAAGTGGTTGCGGTTGACCGCGCGACGGAATGCCACGTCACCCCGCCCGATGTTGCTGCGCGGATGGTTTCATACCTCGGGCGCATCGGCGATATGCAGGCGCTGGAACCCAGCGCGGGAACGGGGAACCTGTCGCGCGCGATGATCGAAGCCGGCCACTCGCGGTTTGAACTGACTCAGGTCGAACGGCACCACAAGCTCGCGGGCATGCTCCACGGTTACGGCAGCGTTATTCATCGGTGCTTTCTGGATTATGCCGAAGAGGCGCGCGGGAAGGTCGAATTCGTCCGGGTGATCATGAATCCACCCTTTCGCGAGGTGCGCAAGCACGTTGCCGCCGCGGTCTCGCTCATGGGGCGCAACGGGCACGATTGCCCGGCCTGCCTGGTCGCCCTGGTTCCGGTTACGTTCCATTGGGACGGCGCCGAAGAGCTGGAGCGGTTGCCCGTCGACACGTTCGCCGCGGCGCGCGTCCACACGAAGATTATTCGCATTTACGGCGCGTGATCGCGCGCCCGTTCAATCAACCAAAAGGGGATCTACTCATGATTCTTGTTTCTGAAGCCACGGGCCCGGCTGCCTGGGTCGGGTATTTCATCAATGGCGATGCCGACGGGCTGGAACCCGAAGAGCTCGCGGCGGCCGATGCATGGTTGCAGCGCCACGCGCCCGCCCGTCCCGTTTCGACCGTCGACGACAGCGAACGTTTTTCGTGGTCCTATAACGTGCACGGGGGTACCGCGCAGGGTGGCACGGTTTGTGACTACGTGCTGCACGCGGCGGCCGATGAATTGCCGGTGATTTTCCGCGCGGAACGAAGCGGCGACCATGTCGGGGAAGTAACCGCGGTTTTCCCGACCCTGCCGAACGACAGGCACGGGCGCGAATTCACGACGTATGCGCACATCGGGCAGCACAGCGGCGGGTCTTTCGGATGGTACCGGGCGACACGTCCCGCGACGCACGAAGAATTCGCGCCGCTGTTGCGCGAGCTGCGCGGGATCTACGAAAGATCGATGGCGCCCGGCGACCCGGTCTATTCGCTGAAGGTCTGCCAGCGCATCACGGCCGCGCATCGCCGGGCCTGTGTCGACGCGGCGCGCGCGAGCGGGAGTGCGGCGGCATGAGCGGGCAGCGGGTTAGCGAGGAATACCTGGACGGCATCCGCGAGGGCCGCGCCTGGTTCAAACGTTACGGCATGAGCGATGCGCGCGAGAATCTCGACAACCTGGAGCGCACGGCGCGCACGTTCGCCGCGTCGAGTCCGGTCGGGCAGATGTTGCGCGGCGAAAGGGATTTCTGGCGCCTTCAGCTCAGGAAACACAAAGGGAAGGGGAAGGCGGTATGAACGCACGGGATGCATGGCGGCAGGTTTACCGGCTCCACCGCGGCGGGTTGCGCGATCATGCGTTGCTGTCGCAGGCGATCGCGGCGACGGGCGAGACATGGCGCGGGCCCTGGACCGTTCCCGTTGCCTCGCGGATGGTCGACCACGTCCAGCGCCGCGCCGATTTGCCGCTTCGGGTGACCGTGTTAAACGGTTTCGGCAGCCACAACCCGTTTAGGGCATCGGCTGCGCAGATGGATTCACCCGGCTGGCAGCGCGAGGAACGAAAGCGCCGCGCGTTGATCGATCGATTGGCAGCGGCGGGCCGGCTGGAATTAGACGCGGGCGGCTATGTTTCGGGAGTCGTGACATGATGGTCATAGGCGCGTTGCTGATAATCTGCCTGGTCAGCACCACGAAAAAGGAAATTGCCGCCGCGCGCGGCGCGCTGGCCCGGCACAACGGGCGATTATGGGGCGCGGCCGCGTTATTGTGGCTCTTCCTGGTCTACTGCATGCGAAATTAGGGCGCCTCTCGGGGCGCCCTTTCTTTTTGCCCGGTCGCGCCCGTCGCGCGCTGCCGCGCTGGAGGCTGCCCGGTCGCGCCCGTCGCGCGCTGCCGCGCTGGAGGCTGCCCGGTCGCGCCCGTCGCGCGCTGCCGTGCTGGAGGCTTACCCCTCCTCGATTCATCTCTCCCCGATTGAGGCGCGGGCGCCCCGCACCCCCGTCCTCGATTCATCTCTCCTCGATTTATCATCACGCATATGTTGTGGAATCAATCATAAGTTGATACAGCGTTGTCATGCGGTACGGTTCAGTGTGCAGCGGCATCGAGGCCGCGACCATCGCCTGGCATCCTCTGGGCTGGGAGCCAGCCTGGCTGGCCGAGCTCGACAAGTCCGCCAGTGCGGTCCTCGATTATCGACTACCGGGTGTCCCCAACCTCGGGGACATGACCCTGATCGCCGATCGTGTCTTGTCGGGCGAAATCGAGGCGCCCGATGTACTGGTGGGCGGAACGCCGTGTCAGTCGTTCTCGATGGCCGGCCTGCGCGGCGGTCTCGGGGACGCGCGCGGCCAGTTGACACTAGCCTTCGTCGTGCTGGCCAATGCGATCGACATGGTTCGCACGGCCCGGGGCAAGCCGCCCGTCATCATCGTCTGGGAGAATGTGCCCGGTGTACTCAATCACAAGGATAACCCCTTCGGCTGCCTGCTTGCAGGGCTCGTCGGAGAAGATGATCCGCTCCAGCCAGCAGGGCGAAAGTGGACGAACGCTGGTCTTGTGTGTGGACCCCAAAGAGCAGCCTCGTGGGTCATCAAGGATGCCCAATGGTTCCGATTGGCCCAACGACGCCGCCGTGTGTTCGTTGTCGCAAGTGCTCGTGAGGGCTTCGATCCCGGAAGGGTACTTCTTGAGTTCGAAGGCGTGCGCCGGGATTCTGCGCCGCGCCGAGAAGCGCGGGAAGACGTTACCCATCCAACTGCACCGTGCCTTACAGGCAGTGGCCGGGGACTGGAGCGGACAGGGGACACCAGAGGACAGGATCCCGTCGTCGCTGTCATCAGCGACGACGGACGAGTTCGACGAGCTGTTGAACTAGTCCCTACATGGTGGGACGGGCGCGACGTTTCGCAGACGCTCGACGCGGTGCTGCACAAGGGGCAGACGATGCCCGAAAAGAACCGGTTTCCGGCCGTTCTGCAGCCGGTCGCCTCCGCCATCCAGGAGCGTGCGATTTGCGAAAACCCACACGCCGGTCCCGATGGGGTCGGGGTTCGCGACGACGACTGTGCCTTCACCATGGAGGCACGCAGTGTACCCCAGGGTGTGGCTTATGAGGTGCTGCCGTTCGACACGACGCAGGTAACGAGCCCGCGCAGCGGTAATAACCCGCAGTGGGGCGACCCTTGCCACCCGCTCGCCCGTGGCGCCCATCCTCCGGCCGTATGCGTCACGGGAGACGTGACGCATACGCTCAAGGCGGAAGGCTTTGACGCGAGCGAAGACGGAACAGGGCGCGGCCAGCCGATCGTGTGCCATGGTAGCCAGGATCCCTGCACCGGAGAAATCGCCTTCGCGCCCGGGCGGAACAGCGGGCAGGAGAATGCGCTGTTCGACGGCGTCCGGATGGCCGTGCGCAGGTTGATGCCGATCGAGGCCGAACGCCTCCAGGGCTTTCCCGATGACTGGACCCGGATCCCGATGCGGCTCTACAAGCAGTGCAAGATCACCCGGACGCGGCCCGCCCATATCTGGGAACCCGACGCACAAGGACGTGGCTGGTGGCTCATGGCTGCAGACGGTCCGCGCTACAAGCAGCTCGGCAACTCGATGGCGACCCCTGTCATGCACTGGATCGGCGCGCGTATCGCGGCGCAGGTCGAAGCGTTGCGCGAGGACGAATTCGACGCGCTGCTGGGGCACAACGGCGGACCGCCGCTCGACGACGAATTCGACGCCTTGCTCGCCTGACGCGAAAACCCCCGACAACCGGGGGGAGGGTTGCCGGGGGTCGAGATGATCGGGGGAGCATCTCCAGGGGGTGTCACTTCTTTGCTTGATTCGCGGTTGAATGTCAACATACAATCACCTTACAGTTGATTCGTTAAACAGGGACCTGACTCATGCTCAACACGAAATCGCGAGACATCCACGCCGACAACATCGCCGCCGGCTGGTGGAACCCGGCACGACCCAATGCCGTATCGCTCATGCTCATCGTTTCGGAAATTTCCGAGGCCAGCGCGGCCTACGCCTCCCCGCTGCCCAAGGACGACAAGCTGACCGATCGCTATGGTCTCGAGGTGGAACTGGCTGACGCGGTGATCCGGATCCTCGACCTGGCGGGATTCGCCTGCGTCGATCTGGAGGCCGAGTGTGCCGCGCTGCGCCGTTTCGACGGACGTTACCGTTCCAAGCTGCCCGTCCACCGCGCGCTGCTCGAGGTCGTGAACGAGCTGAGCGCCGCAATGGAAGGCGACCGCAAGGCGAACCGGGCGCACTTCGCGCGCCATCTGGCCGCCGCGTACATGCGGATCAGCGAACTGTGCTGCGATCTCTCGTTCGACCTGTGGGGCGCGATCGAGGAGAAGCGGGCGTTCAACAAGATCCGGCTCGACCACCAGCTCGCCCAGCGCCGCGCCGCAGGTGGCAAGGCTTACTAAAGAAATCACCTTTTAGTTGACACAGCACCTGAGTCGGGTAATCTGCGACTCACCAATTCACGGGGACCTTCCACCATGACGACTTCCGACGCTGCCCCCTATCGGGCGGGCACTACCTCTTCGTGTCTGCGTCTCGCGGCTGGCGCGAGTGCCGAAGCGCTGCGCGCTGCGCATCGCACCAAGATGGCCAACAAGAAGCTGGCACGCGGCTTCGTCCAGGTCGGCTTCACGCCGGTGCGCCACGCGCGGATCGACGCGGCGATCTACACCCAGATGTCGGCCAACGTCGCGATGGGGCAGGCGCCTTTCGAAGCCGAGATGCAGGCACGCGCGATCATCGCGGGCAAACTTCCCGAGCGGCGCCGCGACTACTACACGCTGCCGCGCCCGTCGAAGTCCGACGACGCGGCGTATCGCCGGGGGAACCGGTGATGGCGGTCCTTATCGCGCGGATCGTGCTGGCGGTATGGTTCGCCGCGCTGATCGCGACGCTGCTGCGCGTGCTCGCGCGTGCCCCTGCCGTCCACCTCTACCCTGCGCAGGTGCGATCGCTCGCCCTGTGGAGCATCGGCGGCGCACTGCTCGAGATCGCGTTGCTCTGCGTCGCGGGCACCTGGTCGTGAACCGCCGGGTGCTCGTGACCGGCGGACGCGCCTTCGCGGACCGTGTCGCGGTGTTTCGCACGCTCGACGCGCTCCAGCCGATCGAGTGCGTGATCCACGGCGATGCCACCGGCGCCGACGCGCTGGCCCGCGAATGGGCACGGGTGCGCGGCGTCCCGGATGAGGCTTACGCCGCCGACTGGGAGAACCTGGAAGGTGTGCCGGCGAGCCGTCGGCGGATCAATCGCAGGACGCGGCGCTACTACAACGTCACCGCCGGTTTCGAACGCAACCAGCGCATGCTCGACCATGCACAGCCCACCCACGTAATCGCCTTCGCGGGCGGCCGGGGAACCAACGACATGGTCGGGCGCACGATCCGGGCGCGCGCGGCGGGTGCGGCAATCGAATTCGTGGACATGAGGGAGGTTTCGCAGTGAAGCGGTACACCGTCTACCTGGCCGGTCCGATCTCAGGCCTTGGTTACGCCGCCGCGACGGACTGGCGCGCCTCGGCGATCGACTGGCTCGAGCAGCATGGCATTCAGGGGCTCTCGCCGCTGCGCGCCAAGGACTATCTTTCGCACATCACCGCGGACGTGGGCTTTTCCGAGACCTGCGAGGATTACGCGCAGCTTTCCGCGCTTTCGACCCAGCGCGGCGTGATGGATCGCGATCGCTTCGACGCGACACGCTGCGACGTGCTGCTGGTCAATCTGCTGGGTGCGACCAAGGTCTCGGTCGGCACGGTCATGGAGATCGCCTGGGCCGACCAGAAGCGCACGCCGATCATCGCGCTGATCGAGGCCGACAGGTCGAACGTCCACGAGCACGCCATGGTCAACGAGGCGATCGGTTTCCGGGCACCCTCGCTCGAGGAAGGGCTGCACCTCGTGCGCAGCATTCTCGCGTGATGGAGTTCGTCAAACCGCTCGCACTCGCGATCCTCGCCGTGGTCGCACTCCTCGCAGCGCTCGCGAAGTGCTGCGTCCCGCCAACCGGGTGCCACTGGGCACCCTGGCAGACCGCGGAACGGCTTGGCGACGGGCTGATCTTCGGACTTGCCTCCATTGTCCTTGCGCTTGGCGCCGGGCTCACACTCTAGGAGCGGAAACGATGATCATCGACGACCCTGCCAACGGCGGCAGCGAACCCGGTGCCTGGAAGGACGCTCTGGCGATGCGACCGAACAGCTTCGTGGCACGTGATCCTGCGGATCCCGAACACTGGTCACGCTCGCGCCTCGTCGGTGAGGTACAGGCGCTACGCGCACGTCGCGACGAACTGCTGCGCGGTGCCAATGCGAGCGTTGAGACGATCCGCGCGCTGCGGCACCAGTGCCGGACGGGCCGGACTCCGGATACGGACCCGCCGCATCCCGAACAGCAATACCTCGACCTGCTGCGCGATTGCCTCGAGAACGGTGTCTACCGCGAAGGTCGCAACGGTGGAACCTTTGGCCTGTTCGGCCGCCAGATCCGTTTCGACCTGTCGCAGGGCTTTCCGGCGCTGACGACCAAGCGGCTGCACTTCAGGTCGATCGTGGTCGAGTTGCTCTGGTTTCTGCGCGGCGATACGAACACGGCCTTCCTGCACGAACATGGCGTGACGATCTGGGACGAATGGGCCGATGAAACGGGCGAACTGGGACCGGTGTACGGCAAGCAGTGGCGCTCGTGGTCGGATTACAGCAACCACGGCAACTTTCGCGACATCGACCAGGTCGCGAACCTCACAGCAGGCCTGAAGAACGATCCCTACGGCCGCCGGCATATCGTCACCGCCTGGAACCCGGCCGATATCGACGAGATGGCGCTGCCGCCGTGCCACTGCCTGTTCCAGTTCTTCGTCGCCGACGAGAAGCTGTCGTGCCACCTTTACCAGCGCTCGGCGGACGTATTCCTGGGCGTACCATTCAACATCGCGAGCTATGCGCTGCTCGTGCACCTGATCGCGCTCGAGGTAGGGCTCGAGGTGGGCGAGTTCGTTCACTCTTTCGGCGACGTGCACCTTTACGAGAACCACGTCGAACAGGCCCACGAGCAGTTGACGCGCACCCCGCGGGCAATGCCGTTCCTGCACATCGCGCGCCACGACGTGGATGACATCGCGCAGTATCAGCCGCGCAACATCGTCCTGTGCGATTACGATCCGCATCCGGCCATCAGGGCCGAGGTGTCGGCGTGACGGTTCGCGATGTCCGCTTGGTCCCCGCTGCCTGAAATGCTCTGGCGCATCGATCCGCGTGTCGAGGAAGCCCGGCGCCTGCCCGAATGGGCACGCTTCCACCGTCTGTGCGGGGAGGCCGGGCTCTATTTCGACCACATCGAGCGCGCCGGGCGCACCTATCGCGCGAGTGCCTTCACGCTGAACAGGCGCGGGCCGGGGCGGTATTCGCCGGTGCTGCTGGGGCAGGGGGAGGCGCGCGATCCGGTTTCCGCGATCGAGGCCGCCTATCGCGCCAGCGGGCGCGCAGTGGGCGGCGCCGGGGAAATGCTCGCCCGCCGGCTGGGTGGAACGGGGGTCGCGACGCGGGCCACCTCCGGGCGAGAACCGGACGACGATGACGATTTCGAAGACCTGCTGGACGACAACGATTTCGAGGGACTGCTGTGATGAAGACCGTGAACGTCATGATCGACGACGAGACCTGGGGCCTGACCCCGGGCAGTGACCTGCGCAGCGTCGGCGCCTGTGTGTTCGACCCCAAGAGCGGCTACGTCGCCGAGAGCGGACCTGACACCTTCTATCTTGCGACCGAGAACCCGGTCGCGCGCCGGGGACTCCTGCTGCGCAAGCGGGCGCGATACCCGCTGACCCGCGATCCGGCGACGGTCGACTGGTGGAACGGCCAGAGCGCCGAGGCGCGTGCCGCGTTCGCCCGGCCGGTAGACCTTGCTGCGGTGCTCGAGATGTTCACGCACTGGTTGCTCGCCAAGGCCTGTCCCGACCAGCCGCTCGAGAAGCTGGTTGCCGATCTCGCCACCGGCTGGCGCCCTCGCCACCTGCGCATCTGGTCGCACGGTGCCAATTTCGATCCCGGCATCATGGAAGCCGCGTTCCGGGCGGTCGGGTTGCCGGTCCCCTGGTTCTACCGCAGCCCGCGCGACACGCGTACCTGTTTCGACGATGCCGGGATCGCCGATCACGAAGCCTGGCTCGCCCAGCATCCCGGACCGCTCGGTATCCTGCACCATGCGCTCGACGATGCGATCTGCCAGGCCCGCGCGGTATGCTCGGCGCAGTGGATCCTTGCCGACGCGTTGGGACGCCGCGAACGCGAGCTGGTCCGCCATGCGCGCCGTGGCGGTCTGTATGACGTGCTCGGCCAGGGCGAACTGCAGAGCGCGCGCCAGATTGCCGAAGGCGAAAGCATGACGGTCTACCGATCGCTCATCGACGGCCGCATCTGGGTTCGCCCCAGTGCGGAGTTTCGCGACGGGCGTTTCTCACCGGTCATGGAGCGCGTGGCATGAGGGGGCGTAGCTGGGCACCCTGGTTCGCCTATCGCTCGGCGCTGCGCCGCCGCACCCGTGCCCTCACCGAGGTGAGGCTGCTGTATCCGGCGGTGTTCGTAAGCAGTCCGCCGCATGTGGAGGTGCACATACCAGCGCCGCAGTTCCTTGACCTGCCACTGATCAAGAAAATCGTCAGCGATTTCGTAGCCAAGAAGGAGGACGGCCATGTCTGAAATGCTCGCCAGCTATCCCACCACGACGTGCCTGATCGGCTTTTGCTCGCCGGTCATGGGTTCGGGCAAGACGACCGCGGCGCAGTACCTGGTCGATCATCACGGATTCACCCGGGTGACCGTTGCCGGTCCGATCAAGCGCATGATCCACGCGCTGCTCGGCTGCTGCGGTATCAGCGCGAGCCTTGCCGAACGCTATGTGAACGGCGACCTGAAGGAAGTGCCGATCGGCGATCTGGGTGCATTCATGCCGTCCTACGCCGAGGCCATGCTGGACGTGCTTGGCCCGCTGCCGCCGCACATCGAGCTTACCCGCGATATGCTGCTCGAAAGCTTGGTCGAATGGGGCGAGGACAATCTCCAGCCTGCCGTGACCTCGCGCCGGCTGCAGCAGACGCTGGGCACCGAGTGGGGGCGCGACCAGGTCGACGAGAACCTGTGGTGCCACGTCGCGGGCGAGACGGCGCACCGCGAACGTCTTGCAGGCCGCAGCGTCGTGATCGACGACATGCGCTTTCCCAACGAGCTTGGCATGGTCCAGCATTTTCGCGGGCTGCCGGTGCGCATCGTGCGACCGGGCGTCGAGCGGCAGGGCGAGGCGCATGCGAGCGAAGGGAAGCTCGACATGATCCGGATGCCCGAGGTCGTGAACGCCGGGAGCCTGATCGACTTCTACGCCGAGGTCGAGCTTCTTGTCGCCGAGGCCGTTGTCGCGTAACTACACTTTCACCTTTTTGGTGATTTAAGCACGAAGGATTGTCTCCCCTATGTCGCTGACGCCGTTCCGGTCCGAATTCGCCCGCACCATCTTCAACCAGAAGTACCGCCACGAGAGTGCCGACACCTGGGACGAGCTGGCCGACACGCTTGCGACCGATGTCTGCGCGAGGCACATGCCGATCGGCGACATCGCCCAGCTTGCCCAGTACATCGCCGATATGAAGTTCATCCCCGGCGGGCGCTATCTCTATTACGCCGGGCGCGCGCGCAAGTTCTTCAACAACTGCTTCATCTTCAAGTCGCGCGAGGACACGCGCGAGGACTGGGCCGATACCTCGTGGAAGCACGAGAGCGCGCTCATGACGGGCGGTGGCACGGGCAACGACTTCTCGGTCTACCGCCCGCGCGGCGCGAGGCTGGGGGCAACCGGCGGCGTTGCCTCGGGGCCCATTCCCAAGATGATGATGATCAACGAGATCGGCCGCAACGTGCAGCAGGGTGGCAGCCGCCGCTCGGCGCTCTACGGTTCGCTGAACTGGCAGCACGCCGATGCACGCGAACTGATCTCGGTAAAGGACTGGGATGCGCTGCCGATCCCTGGAACCTCGGCGACTTTCGGCGATGCCAAGCGCGCGGACTTCAACTTTGCCTGCCCGCTCGACATGATGAACATCTCGCTCAATTACGACAATGCCTGGCGCGACGGTGAGCGGCTCAACGAGATCTTCATGCTCAACGTGCGCGAGGCACTGCGCCACGGTGAACCGGGCTTCTCGTTCAACTTCGACGAGAAGGAAGACGAGACCGGGCGCAATGCCTGCACCGAGGTGACCAGTGCCGACGACTGCGATGTGTGCAATCTGGGCAGCCTCAATCTGGGGCGGATCGAATCGATCGACGAACTGGCCGACATCATCCGTCTCGCCCAGCGTTTCCTCGTGTGCGGCACGCTGCGCGCCGAGCTGCCGTTCGATCGCGTCTACGAGATCCGCGAGAAGAACCGCCGGCTGGGTCTCGGTCTCATGGGCGTGCACGAATGGCTGATCCAGCGCGGCCACCGCTACGAGGTGGTGCCTGAACTGCACGAATGGCTCGCGGTCTACCGCGATGCCAGCGACGCGGAAGGGGCCGCGTTCTGCGACCGCCTCGGGATCAGCCGTCCCGTCGCCAACCGCGCGATCGCGCCCACCGGTACGATCGGCATCATGGCCGGGACGACCACGGGTATCGAGCCGCTGTTCGCGGTCGCCTACCAGCGCCGGTACCTGAAGGGCGGGACCGACTGGCACTACCAGTACGAGATCGACGGGACGGCGCGCGAGATGATCGATCGCTACGGTGTCGATCCCGACACGATCGAGAGCGCGGTTGACCTCGCCGCCGATCCCGAACGGCGCATCGCCTTCCAGGCTGACGTGCAGGACTACGTCGACATGGCGATTTCCTCGACGATCAACCTGCCGCAGTGGGGATCAGCCCTGAACAACGAGGACACGGTGAAGCCGTTCGCCGAGACCCTCGCGCGCTACGCGCCGCGACTGCGCGGCTTCACGGTCTACCCCGACGGTGCGCGCGGCGGCCAGCCGCTGACCGCTGTCCCCTACGGCGAGGCACGGGCCCTGCAAGGACAGGAATTCTCCGAGAGCTACACCGACGTTTGCGACCTGCGCGGCGGCGGCACCTGCGGCGTCTGACGTGCGCTGAAAATCAACCAAGTAGTGATAATCGACACAACGGGAACAGCAACATGACGATTGGCCACAATTCGGGACATGGCGATTTCGACGACGAGAACGGCATCGAAGTCACCGACGATCGGCTGCGCCTCCTGATCGAGCGTATCGAGACTCTCGAGGAGGAGAAGAAGGGCGTAAACGACGACGTTCGCGAGGTGTACGCAGAGGCGAAGGCGGTCGGCTACGACGTGAAGATCATGCGCCAGATCGTGCGCCTGCGGAAGATGAAGCCCGACGACCGGCGCGAACAGGATCTGGTGCTGGAGACCTACCGCGCCGCTCTGGGGATGGTGTGATGGCCGGCTCGCCGCTCGAGGATTTGCTGCGGTCCTGCCAGATGGAACGCGGGCAGATCGTGCTGACATGCCTCGAGGGCGAGTGGGGCGCCACCATCGCGCACCAGTATGGCCCGATGGTCCACCCGATGATGCGCTGGCGTGACGACCCCGTCGACGCGCTGCGTTCAGCCCTGGTCGAGGACTCCCGCATCGAGAAGGATGCGTCCCGGCGCTACGCGATCGCACCCAGGTTCGGTACCTCTGCAGGAATTCCACCGGACGAAAAAAAGAAATTTCCTACAGGGCCCGAATCGGTCATAAGCGGAACACAACAGGAACAACTGGCGCTCTTGGACGATGACGACGACTTCGGGGATCTGCTGTGACGGATACATTTTCCGCACTGAAAACTGGCCATTACGGGGTGATCGAAGCGGATCCGGCCTGGGGCTGGGTGTCGTTTTCGGGAAAGGCTGCTGCACCGCACCGTACCGCGCAGGCACCCTATCCGGTGATGACGCTCGACGAAATGAAAGCGATGCCGGTGGCCGATCTCGCGGCGCGCGATTGCCTGCTCAACATGTGGGTGATCGGCAGCCATCTCGATCAGGCCATCGAGCTGGGACGGCACTGGGGCTTCACGTTCAAGTCCGATGGGTTCGTCTGGGTCAAGACGGGCAAGCACGATCCGGCCAAGCGACCGATCACGATGGGCAAATGGGTGCGCAAGCAGGTGGAGTATTCGCTGCTGTTCTCGCGCGGCAAGCCCTCGCGCACCGATGCCGGCGTGCGCCAGCTCATCGAGACGGGCGACAACGTGATCTACGAGCCGCGGCGCGAACACAGCCGCAAGCCCGATTCCCGTTACGAACGGCTCGAGCGGCTATGTGCCGGACCCTATCTGGAGCTGTTCGCGCGCACGCGGCGCCCGGGCTGGGATGCCTGGGGCAACGAGACCGACCGGTTCACCCCTTCGGAGGAGTTCGATTCCCTCCTTTCGGGCGATGCGGGCAGGGGTGAAGCAAACGATTTCGACGCGCTGTTGTTCTGATCACTAACGCACGTTATCCACATTGACGTTAGAAAACATCAATTAAAAGTTGATAAGACTCGCGAATCATTATAGGTATTCACTCGTAACTTGAATGGGGGTTGCAGATGGGGAATTTTTCTGAACTGTCGTTTGTCGTGGGGACGAACGACTGGGTACCGCAGCGCAGTGGCGACTACGCCAAGGACTGCGAGACCGGCCGCAATTACGCTCGCGAACTGTGCGAACTGATCGGCGCGACCGACAATCCGGGGTATCTGGGCCGAGTTATGAAGGCAGTGATCGAAGGCGGCACTTACGATGGTGTCGAGATCGGTTTCTGCCACGCTATCGCCGCGCGGGCTGTGCACGCCTGACAGGGCGCCAGCAGGTGAATTCGATCACGCCGCCCCATTGGTTCACCCAGCGGTCGGCGTAGTCGCCCCTGGCGCGGTAGGTGACCTGTTGGCGGATTCCGTTCACGCTGATCACCTCGATCGTCAGAGGTTCGACCTTCACGCAAAGCAGGTCATCGTGGCGCCCCTCGCACCGGCACTCGCCGAGCATGAGTTCCTTGCGGGTGCGCCAGCCGCCGCTCATCCCAGCATCTCGGGCGTCACGGTCACCGACCCGACCTGACCGTGCTCGACATGGTAGGTATAGCCGGTGACCTGTCGCTCGGACAGCCAGCCACCGCGCGCGGCATGGGCGTCCCGGGCCGCGAGGGTGGGGTGCTGGATCACCTTCATGCCGGCGTGTTCCTTCACGCTCTCGTGATGGCGGTGACCGCAGTGCGCATAGCGCTTGGTCGTTTCGCCCCAGATCTTCGGGAACTGGGCCGCGAACAGGCCGGGTAGCTGGTCGTTCTTCTTCAGGTGGCCATGGTGAAAACCCAGCATCGTCGCGCCGTGGCGGTGGACGTAGTAGGGCAGCGAGCTGTCATCGACCTCGACGCGCGGCTCGTTCTCGTAGAGCGCGGCGAACATGACCCTCAGCCAGATCGACGAGGTGATGTCGTGATTGCCTTCGGCCATAACCACGATCACGCGGTTGTGCCGGCGCAGCGCGACATCGATCATGCGCCGCAGGATCCGCAGCGACGCCTGGACGACCTTGGGGAAGCGCCCGTCCGCATCGAGCAGGTGCCGGCTCGTCGGTGTGACCGCCTCGATCGAATCCTGGTGCAACCAGTCGCCGAGCTGGTTGATGATGCAGGTGTCGGCTGCAGGCGATGCCTCGACCATTTTCTCGAAACACCCCGACAGCACGCGCTCGGCAATACGCAGGTCCCAGTCGGCACCTCCCTCGCGGTGCCAGGCCAGCATGCCCACGTGACAATCGGTCATCGTGTAGAGATTGCACAGCGCCGCGCTGGTCAGCCTGGGCGGCTTGACCGGGGCGAGGCGGGGCAGATCGCCGGCCATCGCGGCAAAGGCCTCTTCGACAATGCGCGCCCGCGCGTCCTCGTCGGCGCGGGTCTTAACCCATTGCAGGATCGGGGCCTTCTCGCCGGTTTCCGGGTCGACGCGGTACATCGTCGAATGGCCGCGACCGACGTAGCCGGGTGCGACCACCTCGGTCAGCGTGTGTTCGGGGCTGTATCCCTGGACCGCCGCCTTTGCCTTGATCGAATGGATCGCGTTCTGGACCGCGCTCTTGTTGACACCCAGTGCCGCAGCCGCCTTGCGCGCGCTGCCATGCAGGTTGACCGCGTCGATGTATTCAATCTGGCGCGGCGTCGCCCACTGTTTAAGGGTTTCGTCGAGGTGGGGTTTGCTCATGGCGCAGTTTCTCCTGCAGCGCGTCGATCATCTGCTGTTGCTGGCGCGCGCGCTCGTCGTTGGCTTCAAGCTGCGCATTGGCGAGAAAACCGAGCAGGCTGACCACGATCAGGAAACTCGTCGTTCCCGCCCACTTCAGCATGCCCTTGATGCCCGAGACTTCGTCGCGGATGCCCGAGACTTCGTCGCGGATGGCCTGGTAGCGGATCGCGCAGATGTCTTCGTGCGCGGAAATCTGCGCCAGTGCCCGGCTGGCGGCGTCGCGGGCCTCCTGGTCGATCGGCATCACTTCTCGTTCCCGAACAAGGGGGAGGGGGCATCGAGCCGCGCCTTGCGCAGCGCCTCGACATTGGCGAGGTACCAGGTGCGCCAGGTCACGGCTTCGGCGCGGGCGAGGTCGGCCTGTTCTGCGTAGCGGACGAGATCTCCCCATGGCACGATTGCCAGGGGTTGTTCTGGAGGCAGCGGAGCCAGGGGAGCATCGGCGGGCCCATCGGCTGTGCGAGATCCACCGGCGGCGGCGGCAGGTCCGGGACAGACACCAGCCCGGCCGGGGCCTTGCACGCGCAGGTCGTCAGCAAGAGCAGCAGCGAGGCGTGTTTCCAGCGCATGGTTTTCTCCGATCTGGGTGGTGAGCTTTGCCGCAGCAGCCTCGTAGTCGCTGCGCCAGCGTTCGCCTTCGTCACGGGCGTCCGCGAGGCGGCGCTCCCACAAGGCGCGTTCGGCAGTGCGACCGGCCTCATAGGCTGTCTTGTAGTGCGCGGCGACCTCGCGGCGGTGCAGGATCACACCGGCCGTGCCGATGAGGACGACGGCAAGGACGATCCAGAGCGATGCCGGGACTCGCCCGACGATCATGCGCAGGCGGGACATGAGGAGGGAGAGGCCGAAGCGTGCGGCAAGGGCTGCCAGCATCAGGCTTCGGCCTGCGTGCAGCGTGCGCGATCGACGTTGCCGATGCGCAGGTTCTGCCAGCCCTTGCGGAAGGCGCGCAGGCGCGGGTTGCGTCGCACCAGCCGATCGTATTCGGCTTCCTGGTGGGCATCCATGTGCTCGAGCATCGCGACACAGGCGCGCGAACCCTGGGCTGCCCGGCAGGTGCGCCATGCGCCGACACTGGCCGGGCCGACGCGCCCGTCGACGGTGAGCCGGGTGCCGCAGACCTCGTTGACCGAAAGCTGGAACCAGCGACTGGGGCGCACGGGGCCCATGTTGACCGCGGTATCGACCACTTCCTCGGCGACAGTCGGGTCGATCTCGATGAGCGGCATGAAGCCGGGCTTCTCGATGTAGTCGCGTGCAAGCACCAGGTCGGCGCAGACATCGCCGGGCTTCTCGATCTGATCGGGCGCAAGCACCAGGTCAGCGCTGACATCGCCCGGAAGGGTGCAGTGCTTGGGGAACGTGCGCATGTCACCGGTAAAGCCGTGCTCGCGCGCGACCTCCTGCGTGACGCCATAGCGCGTCGGTCCGCCCGGATCGTCGCGATGATCGACAAAGCCACCCTCGTGCGAGAAGACTGCGGCGAGGAGCGTGAGAACGCCTGCCGTCAGGGATATACGCTTGCCCCGTCCGGGGGTAGGGGAGGGGGCAGGCTTACTCATCCCCGGTCACACCCTTGGCGGTGACTTCGGTGACGCGCGTCGCGATGGCGAGGAGAGCAAGGCCGATACCGCAGTACCGGCGGACCGGGTCGGGAAGCATGGCCAGCGCGAGGCGGTAGCCGTCGGGATCGATCGCGGCCCAGCTTTGCAGCATGCCGTAACCGGCTGCGAGATGAACGCTGCTCCAGCGCCACGCCTGCCGCCAGTCCTCGATCACGGTGATCTTCATCGTGCGGCCTCCGCTGCCACGGGCTGTCCCGCGCAATGGAATATCACCTTTTTAGTGATTTTGGAAGGGCATCAAGGTGAAGCGTGGCTAAACGAGACAGATAGGAAAAATTTACAGCTTGAAAATAACGAACAACTAAGCCTCACTGAGGTAATGAACGACCAGCGGATGATCGGCCTAGATGCTCTCCGAGGAATAGCAGCCTTCGCAGTTCTAGGTTTTCATGTTGACGCAAAATTCGGCGGTTTCGAAGCCTTTGCCCGGGGCTATTTGGCGGTCGATCTTTTCTTCATGTTAAGCGGCTTTGTACTAGACATGGCCTACGCCGGACACATGGAATTCCGCCGGTTCATAGTCGCACGTATAAAAAGGGTGTGGCCTACGATGGCGGTTGGAGCCATGCTAGGTTTCATCGTTTTTGCTGTGCAAGGAGTGGTGCTACCGTTGAACCTGGTGGCAACGCTCCTCTTCCTGCCACTCTTCACGCCGATCGACGTAGCTTTTGTCCTCAACCGGTGCGCTTGGTCGATATTCTTCGAATTAGTAGCCAATGGTGCCCACGCACTTGTATTCCGCCGGCTATCCACCATCATTCTTGTGGCGCTAACTGTGGCGTGTTTCGCGGTAGTTGCCGCACTATCTGCCAAGACTTCCCTGGAAGTCGTCGGGGCGCGATCAAACTCGTTTTTTTACGGTTTTGCCCGTGTTGGATTCTCTTATCTCGGAGGGATTCTTCTATCGCGTTTTTCCTCCGACCTCCGAATACCTGCTGTTCAAGGAGGCCTCTTTATCTTCCCGGCGGTTGTTATAGCGCTCGCGTTGTGCTCAGCCCCATCTGTCTTCGATGCGGCTGTCGTGGCATCCATCAATCCGTTGGTGATAGTAATCCTAGCCAGATCCAAAGACTGGTCAAATGCAGCGCTTTCCGCTCTGGGTCAAATCTCGTTTCCACTTTACGCCGTTCATTATCCGATCCTGCAAGGCTGCATTGCGCTAGGGTGGAATGCGTACCAGGCCATGGCTGCAAGTCTCGTTTTCGCGGCTTGTGTTGCGTATTTTTCGGCACGATTGGCACAGCGTAGCGACCACCGGGTACCGCTCGAAAGCACGTAGTCTGTTGACCTTCGATCAGCGCGTATAGATGGTTAGCTCGAGGTCATCGATGTACGTGTCGTTATTGGTTCCGGCTGTTCGATCCATCCGCTGCAGTAGATCGATATTGCGCGATCCGCTATCCGGGGCGACAGAAAGCGACCTTTTCATCCAGTATAAGGCTTGCCCAAGATCATCAATCGCCGAGTAGGTGGTTGATAGCGCAGCCGGAACGCCATCGAGATAGCGAATACCGCACCCGCCGGGGTCGGCCGTGCCGTTATAGTTGGACTGCCACCAGCGTAGGTTTGCCCATATGTCGCCGGATGCAATCAGTGTGTCGATCTCACTGGGTGATAGCCCGGTCGCCGCGGCAATCGAGAAGCGCTGACGAGCCACAGTTGCGGCGCTGGTGCCTCCGAAGAAATAGGAGGTGTTGGTCACACCACGTTCGAAATGAGGCGCGGGATCGGCAGAGCGAGTTCCTATGACACCGCTCTCATTGGTCCACGACGCCGTGCCGCTTTCCGCGCCGGGATTGGAAATGGTGACGTTGTACTCGGTGAGCGAATTGGCCTCATAAGTTCCGGCTTCCAGCGCGGTTAGTTCTGCCTCAGAGAATACACCATCCTTGAAAGCGACCGACCGGATTGTCGCCATCGAGAAACCGTTAGCCCATCCAGCCGTGGCCTGCGGATATCCGCCCACGGCGAGTTGTGCAGGAACGGCGGTCGGGGTGGCGGTGTCGGTGTCGAAGAGAATACCATCAAGCCAGAACTCCCATCCACCCGAACCATCGTAGTCGATGCGAATATGTCGCTCCACCGGCTCGTGGCTGATTAGAGGGCTGCGCCAATAGGCCGAGTAACCGTCATTGTCGGCGACAGAACTTCGCCCTTCGGTGCTGACCCATGCTTCATCTGTCGACGGATGAAATTTGATATCTTCACACAATGCGCTCGGAACCGCAAAAGATCGAAGTGTCGGCAACGTCGATCCATCGGCTGTCGAAGATATAGCAGACGCTATATCAAAAACACTAATACTGCGAACAGTTCCGCTTCTAGACATGTAAAGAAGGCCATCGCTAGCCCTTACACAAAATCCTTGGTTTCTATTTCCAAGATAGAATCTTTTGTATCTATCTGCGGGTAGTGCCACTCCGACACCGAGATCATCAGCGTCAAAAACATAAGTATACCTAGCAGAGTTATTATATGCATTTATAAGGGCGTATTCAATCCCGGACACGGTTATGAAATCAAGAGCGCTAAGACCGGTGTCTAGGCCTGACGTGTCCCAAGTGCCGTCAATGACCGCGTTTCCGGAAGAGAAAGATGCATCAAGGTCAATCTTGAGCAACATGTCGGTTTCAAAGTCGGTGCACCACACATCGCCATTCGCGCGCACTGCCCATGCCGCGACATGGCGGTACGTAGAAGTGCCAAATGTGAAGGTTCCAATGACCGAATTGTCTGTAAGGTCAATTTTGTAGACTCGACTTTCCGTGTCATTGTAGTGGCCGGAAACGAGAAGTGTTGTCGCGTCAAGGAATAAATGTGACTGTGGGCGAACTTTATTCGCCCCGGAATACAAGAAAGCAGTGGGCCACGGTAGGGCGTACTTCCAAAACGCATTCCCAAGATAGCGCGTGCGAACCGAACCTGTATTGGTTATTGATCCAAAGCATGGCTCGTCACCGTCGGTCAAAGCCACCACGGAAATCTTCGCATCGGCGGATACGTCGTCTTCGACGAGGCCCGCAATCAAATCCGACGTTGCCGCCGTGCGCCGCCAGAGCCGACAGTGAACGCTCAGGCTGACAGGTCCGGACGATGAGGTTGCCCAAGAAGGAAGGGAGGAGCGTGTAAGGCGTGTCGTATAACCATCGCCTTGAAAGCCGTCCGGCGAAATGGCCGACCCGGGGCCGTATCGGGTCAAGGTGTTTGCGCCGTCGCTATCTTCTTCGTCATAGGTCAACGGGTAGACGATCATGTTGGCCGCAACGGCGCCTTCGGCTGCCGAATAGAGAAGACTGGATGGGAAGGGGATCATGCGGCGAAAGCCTTCGTCAAGGTTGCAAGCACTGTCGCATCGGCTTGCACGATGAAGGCGATCAGATCTATGGAGTTTGGCGCACTCGACACCACTCCTCCGGTCGCAGCGCCGCCGGGAAAGCGCCAGTTGGAACCGAATGAGAGTGTGCGGGATCCTGAGCCGTCCTGTTTAACTACGACCGTCCCACTTTGTCCCGGTTTCGCATTAGTGGGGTTCGCGAGCGCGCGATTGGCGCTGAGTGTCACTTCAAAATTCAACCCAGAAGCGAGATCCATGACTATGGTGGGGGCGTCCGTCAGAACTTGGGCGGCGGCCGAGTCAAAGAGCGACTTCGGCGTCAGCACCTTAGTCTGATCCTCGCCAGACCAAACGTCGGTTGCGGACGCAGGTGTGAAGGTCGCTGCGCCGGTTGGTATTTCGTCCCAGGCTGTGCCGGTGAACTGCCGACGAACACCTGCTGATATGTCGTAAACGACCCAACCTGACGAAGGGGGGAGATAGACCCATCCGCTGTCATCGTATAGTGCTAGTGCATTGGGGTTCGTCGCGTTCGTCTCATTTAGAAGATACACATCACCATTGGACGGTGCCACTGGCTCGGTCGCCACAAGACTAATGGCACGTGGCTGCACGAGGGCTGAAAGCAGGAGCAGGTTGGTGTCCATACCAGCCTTCCACCCGTCAGCGCCGAGATCCCAGAAGCCGGTGAGCCCGAGGCCCGGAAGTGTGCGTTCAGCCATAATAGCTCCTTATATTCACCTTTTTGGTGAAACTCAACTCACGCGCCGCCGTAGTTGTTGCCGTAGCTGTAACCATACCCGTTCTCGAGCAACACCCCGATCTCGTGCGCCTGTAGCGAAGAAAAGCCGTCGCGCTCGGCCGAAAAGCGGATTCGCGCCCGCCCCAGACCGGCGAAAAGGCCGACTGGGATGTCGTAGCTTACCCCCTCGATCCCGGTCACCGTGTCGATGATGTTCCCCGCCGGATCGAGCAGCGTGAGGGTGGTTGTCTGCCCGTCCTCGGGGTCGATGCTGTCCTCGGTCCAGGTAAGGATGCGCGCGTCTTCGGTCAGGCGATTGCGTGTCGCCCACGCGCAGGGAATGGTCGAAAGCCCGACACAGTCGACCTCTCCGAACCCGATCCCGGCGACAGTCGCATTGACAGGACGCAAGGGGAGATGGGGTCGCGCCGTGAGCGTGCCGGAAAGTACGGGTGCCACAGCCGGGGCGAGGACGCCGGCAAAGGTTCGGGTTAGGAGTTTGTAGCTGACCGTCTCGCCGTCAGACAGCAGATCGAGATCGGAAATGTCGCTGTCGATGTCGAGCAGCCAGACCTTCGTACCCTGCGCCCATGCGCGCGGAACCGTGTCGAGCAGGCCGCGCTCGAGCGTCAGCGTGCCACCATCCTCTTCGGCGATGAAGACCACTTCCATGATCGTCTCATCATCGTCGTTGTTGCCGATGAGCATGACCGTCCCGGCCGCAGCGAGGACGTTGGTGGGAGTGCCGACAAGGCTGACCCCGAGGCTCCGGGCCTCGCTCGCCAGGTCGAGGGCCAGCACTGCCTGCCCGGCAAAGCTGCAGGTCGCCTGCACTTCGTCGAAGGTACTGCCGTCGGGTTGGACAGTTGCGCCCCAGAGATCGAAGTTGTAGCCGACATCGCTGCTCGCGAGCACGCCGGCCATCACCTCCGGGTAGTCGACATCGGTAGACAGTCCCGCGTCGGTACGCGCCACACCTGCCAGGAACGCGGGCAGCGTAATGATCCGCGCATCATCGGCAGGTTCGGGCTCTTCGTCGTCGCCATCCCAGGCGCTACCGGGAGGCGCTTCGTATTCGGCAATGGTGAACCCGAAGATGTCTTCCACCAGCGACACCCTGATCGAAGGACTGGACAGGTTGCCGTAATCCACCGGGCCGACGCGCATGACCGTCCCGGCCAATCCGCGCTCGGGCCATGCCATGCGCACCACGTCGCCCGGCAACAGGTCCCAGGCACTGCGATCCAGTTCGACCTCGCAGCTTGCCAGCGGGGCCGATGCCACGCGCAGATCCCGCAGGCCGAGCCGGGTGGCAAGGTCGGCCCGTCGCACGGCGTAGTAGTTTCGCGAGGCTGAGATGATACGTCCACCCTGTGCGGCGATGGCGCCGTTGTCCTGGACCACCACCGTCTCGTCCTGTTCGGTTTCCGGATTGGTCCAGGTAACGACGATCTCGTTGGTGATCTCGCCCCAGCCCTTGCGCTGGAAGTCGAGCATATCCGCATTGTCGGGATTGATCTCGCGCAAGGTATCGGGGTCATAGTCCCCCCGGATCAGCTTGAGCGTCAGCAGTCCGGTTCGCGGATTAACAAACAGCGTGGCCTGAACATGGTCGATGATCTCGGAAACGAAATTCTCGATCGTATCCTGCTGCGTCCAGCGCAGCGACAGCCCTAACCCTTCGGCATTGAGGGTGATCGCGGCAGCTTCGAACGACGCTTTGTCGAGGAGGGTCTCGGGAGAACCCATGCCCCACTCCTGGTTCGTACAACACTCGTAGATGATGTGGGCCGGATTTGCATCGGCGGTGACGTTATCGCCGAAAAGCGCTTTGTTGACAGCATTCACAAGCCCGTCTGGGGTAGAACCCTCGACGATTGGGACACCATCAGATGGGGTATTGTCGATCAGGGCAGTGTATGTCGTATCGGCCAGTTCAATGTTGATTCCGAAACTCTGTACCCCTGCCATCTCGGCGAGAGCGGTGGCGGCCTCTTGAGCAATAGTCCCAGGATCAGTCACGGCGGTACCGTAACCAGTCGGTTCACCATCCGTTATGAAAAACAGGTATCGTTCTTCTATTACCTGATCGGTGGCGTCGAAGAACACTTTAGCCGAATTCATACCTTCGCGAAAATCAGTGTTGGAAGCTGTGGCGTTACGAGATTGCACCCAGGAATCTACTTCAGCCACGTCAAGTCCATTAGCACCTCGACGGATAATCGACGAACTCGCACGGCCAAAACTAACTACGGCCAGATCGATGATGACCCCCGTGTCAGCGGTGGCGCCTATCGCTGCTAGAACCGTCGACATCGCCGATTTTAGCGTTGCGAGACGCTCTCCGTCCATCGAACCGGATAGGTCGATGGCAAAGCAGATTGCACGGGGTGTGCGCGAACCGCCGTAGACCAGTGCGATATCCGGGTTCAGGCCTACCGGGGCACGCCGCACGCCAACTTCGATGTTCTTGAGGTAGGGTGTATTCGCCACCCAGTAGAAACCCGGACGCTGGACAGACCGTGTGCCGAAAATACTGCCCAGGCTCGTCTGAACGCCACCGCTTCCGCCTGCGGGCGGTGTCCCGGTGAAGAACAGCGTCAAGGCGCCGCGGAACCCCGGACAGTTGGCCCCGGTACCGCGTCCGAGGCGCGCAGCCAGCGCGTCGGGCAGCACCTGGTCGACGCCGCCAAGCAGCGCGGTGACGTAACCGCGCACACCGCCTTCCTTCTTGGGACCGCCGAACAGGTTGGGCTGGCTGATCGAGATCTGCGTGTTCGATTGAACGTTTCCACGCCAGGCTACCTTGTCGCCCACCGTGATGTGGGTGATCGCATCGGCGCGCCAGCACACGCCGAGATGCATCGACATGTTGTATTCGTTGACTTCCTGCTTGGCCGAGCCGCCCTTACCCATCCGAGTGCACCTCCAGATAAACGAGCCACAGCGCCCCCAGTCCACCCACCTCCATCAACCGGGCGGCACTGACGCCATGCTCGCCAGCCTCTTCCGAAACTTCGGCGAAGGCGCGCCGGGCCTCTTCTGCGAGCACTCCTGCATCAGTGGGTGAAGTCGTGATCCGGACCCCGGCGAGGTCGAATGCGCGCAGGTCGCGCTGCAGCCTTTCGAGCACGACCTTACGAGCGTGGCCGTCACCAATCGTGAGCAGGGTCTCAACCTCGATGCCATCGTGCAGGAAGGTCCGGAAATCGGCAGCACGCCTGTCGAACCAACCCTTGACCCCGCGGGCGCAATAGCCGCTTGCGCGCATGTCATCGATCGAGATCAGCATCACGCTTTCACCTTGTAGGTGTTGATGGATTTTTCTCCGAAATACAGGACGTTCGGGTCTTTGATGGTCAGCGACCCGAAGGGGACACATACCGGCTTGCCAGCCTCGGCTGTCGGATCCTCGAGCGACTTTGCCGCTTCGGGTTTTGCCATCTTCGGCTTGGGCGTGATGAGGTATGCGACGATGTTGACCGCAAGGGCGATCAGGAAGGTGACGAGAAACGCGGGCATCGCTCAGACCCTCCTCAGTAATAGTTGTTCGTGCCAACGAACGGATTCTTGCGTGGAATCCACGGGTCGCCGCCGAAATCGTTGATGACGAGATGAAGGTCCGCGCAGTCATCCATCTGGTGATTGCAGCCCAGAACCACCGAGACCTCGCCATCGACCGCGATGTCGCGCGCGAGGCCTGAAAGCGTGAAGGTGTCGGCAGCAGTGTCGAGGCGCAGGATTGTGCGCGCTTCAGATACGCCTTGCGCATTCGTCCACTCGAGAGTGCCGGCGCGGAACTTCTCCTTCGGAAAGGCACCGTTCCACCCCTCGGCCAGTGAGAGCGTATTGCCCGAGACGGCCGTGACCGTGCCGGTGACGGTGGCGCGCACCTTGTCCGCATGGCAGCCGCCCTCCGCATTGCCGCGGTACAGCGCGTGCGGGCATCCGTATTGCCAGTGGCGACGCAGCCCGGTGCGCTTCATCGAAGTCGCAATGGACTCGCATGTCAGTTCGACCTGGCTGTCCTCCCACTTGCAACTCAGGACGCGGCCCGCCCAGGTTACCGGGAATTCCTCGTCTGGATCGTTCAGGTGCCCCTGGCGGATGATCAGCGCGACTTCTTGCGAGGGAGGATAGATGCGGAAGAGCTCGGCCGCTTCACTGAGAGCGCCGGTTCGCACGCTTTCCGAAGACTTGTCGAGCGTGCCTGACGACTTCGTGCCATCGCGCTGCATCGGGGTAGGGACGTACACGATGTTGTCGAACTCGACTTCTTCCTCGGCACTCGTGTAGGCGTAGTGGTGCGCCGCGTCGGGCCCGTACTGGAACAGATAGAGCTCGACCGGCATGCCCCGATTGCGCGAGATTTCGGCTTCATCGAAGCTCATGCTGCAACATCCTCGGTCTCGAGCGGCATGATCGCCAATTCCGTTTCGGCCACTGTGTCGGTCAGAAAATCGATGCGCGCGAGATCGCTGCCCAGACGGCAGACCGGCATCCACGAGATCCGCACGATGGCGGATAGCGCGATGCTCCCCTGCCACGGCTGACTAAGCGTGATCCGGCTGTTCTGGCCATCCTGTGCGATCCCTGTGATCGAGGCGTATCGCACCGTGCCGTCCGTCAGCGTGAGACAGAGAGCGGTGTAAACCGTGCTCTGTGCGTAATCGCGAAAGGCGCCGGACCCTTCCACGAGAAGGCTTGAGCTGCCGATCGTCACACTCTCTGCCGCAACGAGATCGGTTTCCCCGCTCGGAAGGAGAAATTCCCCCTGACGCCCTCGCAAACGGTCGAGGAAATCGAAGAAGTCCTCAATTTCCTCGCGCGATCCAAGGCTGATCAGCATGCGCCGGGTGCCTGACGGAAACCGGATCGGAAACGCGTAGTCACGCGTCCCGTGGTTGAAATCGACGAACTCGGCGGACCAGCCGAACCGCACTGCCGCAGCGCTTCGCCAGTTCGGGCGGAACATGCACACCTCGCGCCCGGCAAACCGTATCGCGGCGCGAGCGCACATCGATCGGCCCAATGCGCGGGTGATGGTCTGGGAAAGGGCTTCTGTGTCCCCGCTCGGCACGATCGGGATGGTATCGACGGGCGTATTGTCCACCTTTGATGCGGCAGTGAAGTCGTCCAGAGCGATGTTGATCGCATGACTACGCACATCCACCATGGCGGACAGCCTTTCAGCGGCAGCATCATCGCTTCCGGAAAGGGGGAGGGTGTCGCTGAGCAGGATCAGCGCCTTGTCCACCCCGGCGCCGGGCCCGGCATCGAAGAAGGTCTGCGCTGCCGCGAAGGCCGCATCGAAGTCCAGCGACCCAATGCCCGGTTGCGACGACAACCAGTCGACCATGTCTTCCACGTCTGTGCGAGAGGCTTTGCGCCTTACGATGCTGCTCGCATCGGTATTATAGGTCACGAGGCACAGGTCGATCCGCGCGCCGGTCTCGATCCGAGCGGCAACCTGATCGAGAGCGGTTGCGATGGCGGAAAAGGCCGCCGTTCTCCGCGCACCGGTCATCGTGGGCGACATGCCAATCGCGATGCACAGCGCGCGGGCACGGCGCGGTTCGCTACCGGGTTCGACCGAAAAGTCGAAGGTGGCGGCGAGAACGTCGTCGCTCGGCGCAGTACCGCTGATTTCCGCGCCGAGGAAACCGACGCTTCCAGCGATGACCGCGCTACCGGCATCCCATTCGCGGTCGAGCGGGGCGGCGAGGGTGAGCGTGTGTCCGGATATCGCGAGCACGTGGGCCGCGACCGGTCGTTCCCCGGCTTCGCGCAGGAACACGATCATATCGGCGCGCAACCAGTCGGGTAGTGTCTCGAGAACCAGCGTGTCCCCGCCCTGGGCCGAGGAGGTCGCAAGAGCGACCTGGCGCGACCAGTCGGGCATCGCGTGCGGGCTGGCCTGGCGCGATGCGAGCAGGCCGCGCACCTCGCGGCGCGTTTCGCCCCGGAACAGGGCATCGAACTGGAATGAAATCCGGGGTGTGGGCCGCAGCGCGCGGCGCTGCTCCTTGCCTGATCGCGATTGCCATACCGTGGTGCCGAACTCGCGCGAGACGCGAAACGGGCGCTGCCAGTTGGGCGGAAACGACCAGATATCGACAGTGGCAGGATCGGTCCGCATCCGGGTTAAATATCACCTAAATGTTGATAATGGAAGTGCGGCGTGATAATTCAACCGTGAGTTGAACGAAGGAGCGAGTCGAGATGGGTAAGTGGAGCGCCGGGTTGTCGCCGCGTCAGTGTGCGGTCGTCGTCGCGGTGTTCTGGTTCACCTCGATCGGCGCCTTGATCGTTCTGCTTGCCCTGCGCCGCGCGAACCGGCGCAGGAAAACCCCCTCCCGGAGACGAACGAAATGACCACACAGACCGAAATTGTCACAATCGACCTCGAGGGTCGCACCCTCATGCGCGAGGCGCTCGCGAGCAACACCCGATATACCAACGGCGGCCTGCAGTATTGCCGCACGTCGAAGGCCGAGAATATCGTCATCGGCACCGGCATCACGATCTTCACCGGTGAGGAGGATGGTCTCTACTTCGGCAGTTGCACCAATATCGCCGTCGAGCCCGATGTCCGGGTGACGCTGGCCGAAGGTGTCGAAGCCGCCAAGGGGACCGCCGGAATCCACTTCCGCAAGAGTGCCTCGATCGTGATCGAGAAAATCAAGGTCGAACTCGCCTGCAGCGGCCTGGCCCTGCTGGAAGTCGACGGCTTCACCATCACCCGGTCGGACTTTACTGGCTGCAGCGAAGACGGTATCCGCGTCTTCGGGTCTCAGAACGGCGTGATCGACGCCAACCTGTTCACCCGCTTCCGGCTCGTTAACGAAGCCTCGCACCGCGACGGCGTGCAGATCGCGCCGTTCTACAATGCGAAGGAAGGCCCCAAGCGTTCGCGCAACATCCTCGTCTCCAACAATCTTGCCTTTGTCGGTGCCGGTGGTGTCGAATTCACCGCGCTGTTCAATCGTCCCTATCTGCTCGACGGGTCGATGGACGAGAACCCCGAGCAGCCGAACTGCGAGAACGTCGACATGGTCGACAACCTGTGCTTCACCCAGGGCGGCCATGGTCTGGTCAACCACGGCAACGGGGAGACGAGCCGCAATCTGGTGGTCGGGTATGAAGGCAACGCCTGGGCGAGCGGCAAGTTCGCGGACAAGCACGTCATCGGCAAGCTCGGGCTCACGGCGTTCACCGGCACGGCCAATGACAACCGGGCCGAACACTTCTACTACCGCGACGAAACCGGCGTGACGTGGCGCCCGGGCTGGGTGCCCGAAGGTAGCGGTAACGAATGGGTCGAACCCTGGCCGCAGCATGCGATCGACGAGAAGGTTGCCGAATGGATGGCGCGCTTCCGCCCGGTCGCCCCGGTTGCGCCTGCGCTCCCTGCCGGTGTGACGGACGAACTGCTGGCCTTCTACGATGAGCGCTACGTGCGCCGCGCCTGATCCGTTTTCTCAACCCCGCAACGTTGGCGCCGCACCTTTCGCGATGAGAGGTGCGGCGCTCTTCGTTTCAGGGTCAGCCCAGCGCCTGCTTCACCGCGCTGGAATTGGAGCGGATGAAGTTGAGCACGGCGCGTTCGCCGGGGCCGGTTCCAAGCCCCTTGGAGATGAAATCGCCCGGATCGAGCGTGTTGACCACGGTGACCTTCATGTCTCCGCTGCCTCCAGCCTTCCCGCCGTTCGCGCGGTGGCGTGGATCTGCGCGGGTCAGCACTTCCTCGCCGCGCTCGAGCACGGTGGGAACCTCGTCAGGCGCAAGGCCTGCAATACCGCCGCTGTGGTAGCGCCGCGCATTCTTGAACCAGTGGGGCTGCACCGCAATCACGCCGGTATTCGCGCCATAGGTCGCCTCGTCGCCGATGACACCGCCACTGTGGGCCTTGACGCCGGCCAGTGCCGAGACGGGCGAGGCCGATCCGCTGGTGCCACCCAGGGCAGAACCTGCGCCCGCCTGGAAGAGGCCCGAGATCAGGTTGAAGATCATCTGCTGGAGGATCATCTGTGCGATCTGGCGCAGGAAGTCGGCGGCGAACTGGCGGAAGGCGCTGAGCAGCGAGCCGAAGACGTTCGACCCTTGCGCGACCGATTGGGAGAAGCGGTCGATCGCCGAGGTCATACCCTGCGAGAACTGCTGCGCGATCGTTCGGCCGCTGATTCCCATGTAGGTCAGCCACTCGGTCGAGCCCTGCTGCGCGGTCTCGATCTGGGTCGTGATCGCGGCAATTCCGTCGGCGGTGAGACCGAGCTGCACGCGCTCCAGTTCGCTGAGCCCGTTGTAGAACGCCTTGAGCGTCTCGAGCGCATCGATCAGTTCCGAATTGATCTGCTGGATCTGCGGCGTCAGCGCGTCGGCAAGCTCGGTCTGCCCGAGGTCTCGGTAAAGATCCGCCTGGTCACGCAGGGCGTCGCGCTGGGCCACCAGGTCATCGACCGGTCGCTGCACTTCGGTCAGGCGGGCCTGCGTCTGTGCCTGCGCGGTCTGCAGGTCGAATTCGGCCGCGGCCAGCTCGCGCGTGCGGGTGATCTGCTCCTCGGTCAGCACGAGCTTTTCCTGACCGGGCTTCAGGTTTTCGTTCGTGCGGGCGATCTTCTCGCGCAGTTCGGCTTCAGCGCGGTCGACCGCGACGACCTTCTGCGCCGCGATCAACGCGGTGTCGCGCAGACCGGCCTGCGCGGTAAGGCTGTCGATCGTGCGCTGACGCTCGTCGTTCTCCTGGCTCACGGCCAGATTGAAGCGGTCCTGCTTTTCGGCGCGATCGTCCTCAAGCCGCGCAATCGCGACCTGACCCGATGTCTGTTCGCGCCCGGTGTCGCCAACGCGCCCGGCGATGAACGTCTCCAGCTCGTCAGCGGTACGATAGCGACCCTTGCCGCCCTCGGTGCGCAGGTATGACTTGTTGCCCGACAGGACCTGATCGGCGGTCTTGGGGTTCTGGGCGCGAATGATCTGGTCGACCGGCGTCGCGCCGTCGGCAGTCAGCACGGCCTTGGCGCCCGCGCCGCCGAGGAAGTGGGCGAGGTAGAGGTTGCCCGCGGTCACCTGCGCCCCGAAACTCTCGAGGAACTTGGCGTTCTCGCGCGCGTAGTTGTCGATGATCCCGCTTGCGACTTCCTTGTTGTTGCGCAGGGCAAGGATGTTCTCGCGCGATAGCGTCTCGGCCTGCTCCTTGTAGACCTTGGAAAACTGGTCGATCCAGGTGGTCTCGATGAACTGGCCGTACCCTTGCGCGCTGGAATTCGGATTCTTCGCAGCACCACCCTCGGCCCCGATGACGCGGCTGTTGAACTGGCGGATCTCGCGTTCGCGTGCCCGGGCGATCTTTTCGGCCGCCTCGGCCTGCTTCTCGTACCACTTGGCGGTCGCCTCGGCGATCTTCTCGCGGCGGTATTCGGCCTTGGCGGCCTCCGAAGCGAAGCGGAAATTCTCCTCGAGGTACTTGTCGGCCGCATCACCGGCCTCGGTCTTCACCTCGCTCAGCGTCTGCTTGGACAGCTCCTTGGCCGCACTGGTCGCCCGGCGCAGGTCGTCGGTCGCCTTCTCGGTGCGCTGCTGGTTGGTCGCGAGCGTGTCGCCCTGGTCCTCGAGCGCCACGTTCTGGGACTCGATCGCGGCAAGCTGCTGCTTGAGCGAGGTCTCCTGTTCCTTGTACCCCTTGAGCGCAGCCTCCAGGCCGCCGCGCGTTCCGGGCAGGGCGCCCTCGAGCTGCTTTTCGACCGAGGCAATCTGCGCGCGCGTCTGGGAAATCTGCTGGGTGATGTCCTCGGCAGTCTCGGTGCCGCGAAGCCGGCGAAGCGCGGCCGCAGCGTTGCGCGCGATCGTCTCGAGGAAGCGACCGGCCTCCTCAAACGGCTCGCTGTCCGAAATCAGATCGAGGAATTCGCTCCACGCACCCTTGAGCTCACGAGCGGCATCGCCCCAGGGGCCGCGCATCTTCGACGCGGCTTCGTCCATCTTGCGCGCGTAGATGTCGAGCGCGGTGTTGCGCGCCTCGGTCGCGCGCCCCTCTTCGAACAGGCTGCGAATCAGCTCCCGCTCGCTCGAGGTGAGGAAGTTCAGCGATTCGTCGAGCTCCTTGACGGACTCGTAGCTGCCAGTGAAGGCGCGCGAGACATCCTCGGATGCCTTGACCATCTCGACACCCAGAACGTCGGCGGTGTCCTGCGCGACGCGTCCGAACTGCTCCATGCGCGAATCGTCGACACCTTCCTTGATGAAGGTGCGCACCGCGGCCAGGGCATCCTCGGCAGAGGCGCCGTAGTCGTCGATCGCGGTCGCCGCGCGAGACAGCGTTTCAGCGCTGCGCGAAGGCCCGTCTGCATCGATCGTGAGCGTGCCCTGAATCTCGCGCAGCCTCTCGGCTTCGTCAGCCGCTCGCTTGATTGCGAAGAAGAGCACACCGAGCGCCGAGGTGATCGCAAGTACCGGGGCGCTGGTGAGACCCGTCGCGATGGCTGCACCGACGCGCGGGAAGATCTGGACGATCTGTCCACCCTGCTGCGCGAGCGTCTGCATCAGGCTGGTGCCCGAGGCGAGCTGCGTGAAGATGTCGTTGATCTGGTAGCTCAGGTTGGTGAGCTGGTAGGGGGTGAGCCCCATGAACGAGGGTCGCCCCTTGGAATCGATCCCGTCGATGCCCTGGTTGCGCGCGGCGCGGTCGGCCTCGGCGCGCAGCAGCTTGAGCGCGGCCTGGTATTCGTCGGCCTCGATCTTGCCCTGCTCGTGCCAGCGCGCGAGCTTGCGCGTTTCTTCGGCAAGACGCGCCTCGATCGCGGCGAGGGGGTCGATCTGCGCACGCAGCAAGGCAAGCGCCTCGGTCTCCTCGCGCAGCGCACGATCGGCGAGCTTGGCAGCCTCGGCTTCCTCGCGCAGCATGTCGGCAAGGGCCGTGTCTGCGGCGCGCGGGCCACCGCCGGTCCGGTCGAGGTCGGCGATTGCTGCCTGCAGCCGTCCCTGTTCCACCAGTCGGCGATTGGTCTCGGCAGCAGCGCTTGCCTTCTGCGCTTCGGCAGCGGCCGCCTTTTCCGATGCCGTTGCGATGGCATCCTCTTCGCGAAGCTGCTCGGCCAGGAGGGTATCGGCAGCCTTTGTGCCGCCGGCGCGCTGATCGAGGCTTGCGATTGCTGCCTGCAGGCGCCCCTGTTCGACCAGTCGGCGGTTGGTCTCGGTCGCGGCGGCAGTCTTCTTTTCTTCAGCCTCGGCGGCGCGCTCGGTGGTGCGCGCAAGTTCCGCCTCTTCGCGAAGCTGCTCGGCCAAGAGGGTATCGGCAGCCTTTGCGCCGCCGGCGCGCTGGTCGATGCTGGCAAGCGCTGCCTGAAGACGACCCTGCTCGACCAGTCGGCGGTTGGTCTCTGCCGTAGCGGCGGCCTTCTCACGCTCCACGGCCTCGGCGCGTGCGGCAGCCTTCTGCGCGACCGCGTCCGCCTCCTCGATCTGTGCGACCAGTTGGTCATAGTCGCCGCGATCACGCGTCACCCCGGTTGAAGCCTCGACGGTCTGGAGAACGGCGGCAGACTTGCGCGCAGCCTTCTCCTGCTGCTCCATCGAACGGGTCACGTCTTCGGATTCGCGCCGGGCGAAAGAGGCTGCCGCGCCCATGGCGCGCAGGCCCGCTTCCACATCGCCAAGGGCATCGGCGTTGCGCGAATAGGACGACTGCGCGGCGGCGAGCGTGCGCTCCAGCTTTCCGGCCTCACGGCCAAGGCGCGCCATCTCCTCCTGTGCCGCCTGGAGCCGGGCCACATAGGGTGCGGTGTCCCCGCCGTCGAGCGACGCGGTGACGATCTGCGTGCGCATCACGTCGGCCGCTTCGCCCGCGGACTGCATCTGCGCACGCAGGGCGGACAGGCGCGCATTGTAATCGACGATCTCGGTGGCCTGTCGCGCGAGACCCTGTGCCGCATCGTCGTAGCGGCCGTTCGCCTTGGCCATGGCGCGGTCCAGGTTCAGTACCTGAAGCGCCATCTGCTCGAATTCCGACCCGCTGCTCGATGCGCTGGCACCGGCGCGCGCGTTGAGGCTGACCAGTCGTTCGATGGCACCGGCTGCGCGCTCGAATGCCTTGGACGCTTCGTCCTTGGCGCGGATTACGAGATCGACATCACGCTTCGCCATGGGCTCTTAATCTCCGTTCAGGCCTTCGATCAGCCCGGTGAACTGGTCCCATGCTTCCTTGCTCGCGGTCATTCCGGTCGTCGCGGTCGCCGACTGCACCACCATCCCGATTGTCGCGTAGGCCCGGTTCTGGCGCTCGACGATGAGCTCGGCTTCGTCCTTCATCATCCCAATCGGATAGAACTCGGCGTCGGGGTGACCTTCGGCCTTGAGCAGGCTGACCTGGCGGCGGATGCCCCAGATCCATTCCTTCAGGTCTGCGGCTTCGCGGGCAGGTTCGCCGCGGCCCCCTGAGCCAGTGCGAGGACCACGGCGAGGAATTTTTTTGGCGGCATCTCCGAAGTGAAGGTGAGATCCGCGATCTTGCCGAGCGCGTCCATCTGCGCGGCGGCGGGCAGCTTCAGCGCGGCGCGCACTTCCTCTTCGAACACCTCGTCCGAAGGATCCGTCCCCTCGGCCACGACGATGATCTCGGCCATCACGCGCGGCGCGGCGCTGACCGCGACAGTGGTGACGGCAGACACGTCGCCCGGTTCTACGCTACCCTTGAGCGCGAGCTTGTCGAACAGCGCGGAAAGCTCGCCGGTGTGGCGATAATAGAGGCCGAGCGCATCATACGGCGCGAGGCCGCGGACGGTGAACGAGACACCATCCGCGACCTGCACCTGTTTAGTCGGCAACGTGAGATTACGCAGTCCCATCGTGTCTCACCTGCCTCCTTACGCCGGGGTGTAGGCGCGACCGTTGAGGTACATGGCCTCAACGTTCGTGCGCTTCAGGATCTCGACGGTGAACGGGAGCTGCTGCCAGTCCTGCTCGGCCTTGAGCGCGAAATCGCCGTTAGGCGACATCTTCACGTAAGGCATGAAATAGTCGAAGTTCTGACCCTGCGGGTTGTCGGCGATGTAGCGCAGGGCGCCCTTGATCGGTTCGGTGCCCGAGGTGACCTGCTCGATGGCCTTCGCCTCGCGATCGTAGGTGACCGTGATCGAATCGCCGGTTGCGATACCACCGCCGTCGAGAACGGTGATGATGCCGAGATCCTCGTTGACGAGGTAGTCGACGCCGAAGGTCTTGGCGACCGAGGCGACCTCGACGATGACGTTGGCGATCGAGTGGACGCCGGTGGGCATCGCGTCGCTCATGCCGATCTGGTAAGAACGACCCTGCATCACCGCCGGGATCACTTCCTCGACTGCCGAGGCCGAGGTCTGCGTCACGACGTTCGCCTCGCCGAAGAAGAACGCGGCGATGTTGTTCACGTCCATGTCGATGCAGGTCAGCGAACCGGTGCGGCTCGTCTCGAGCGGGACCTGCTCCACCTTCTCGCGAACGCCGTGGTCGGAGTTGTAGAGATCGAGGAAGCTCGTGCTGATCGAGAGGTTGAACGAGGGCGTAATACCCAGGTAGCGGAACCCTTCGGGGGTGTAGGTGCCGGTCTTGAAGGGGCTGAAGTGCAGCTCCCCGCGACCCAGGGTGTAGTTTTCAGCAGCCATGTGGACTCACCTTTCAAGTTGCGTTTCACTCTATAGTTGATATTTGATCCGAACGCTAGGCGTAGGGATCGGCGGCATCTTCGACGATCCGCAGGGTGACGGGCAGCCACAGCCACGATTTCGACGAAACTTCATCGGCAGGGCGCACCACGCCTGAGCCGAACCTGACCTCGGTGATGCGATTGGGCCCCGGACCTCCAAACCCGAAGGGGGCGGGCTGGTGCAACCTGTCTGGCGCCTTGCGCACCCGCTCGGCGGCGAGGCGACGGCGAAGGTCGGCCAGTAGCGGATAGGCACTGTCGGTCGGATTGACCGGATCATCCTCGACGAAGCCCTGGACCAGCAAGCCCCAGTCGCATTCACCCGCCGTTGCCGATGCGGGCGGCTCGCCTAGCATCTGGGCATTTTCCGGAGCCTCGAGCACGCTGACCAGCGTGTCAGGGTCATTCTCGCCGAACCAAGCGCGCCCGCGATAGACGCGCGAGACGGGCACCCCGTCGCCGGGGTCGAAGTCCGACAGGTCGCACTGGTACCCGTCCGCAGGGGAAATTTCCTTGAAGGCCGCGGTCATCGCCTTGAGCACGCGCAGCTTGAAGGTGTCAGGCATCATCCAGTTCCAGAAGTCGGAGAAATTCGGTCTCGAGAAACGCAGCCGCGTCGGGGGCCACGTCACCGGCCACGGTGCGGAACACCTGATCGACGCTCGGACCGTAGAGCAGCGAAAGGCCGTTCTTCATGCGCGTGACCTGCTTGCGCTTGTTCTCGATCGTCTCGCCCGGGCGCAGGCGGATCGCGAGGCCGAGATTGCCCAGCTCGCCGTCTGCCCCGCGCAGCCGGATGATGAAGGCGCGCCGCATCAACTTGGCGAAGCCGGGTGCCACCTCCACCGTGACCCCGCCGCGCCGGTTGGGTGTGCGGTTGCGGGCAAAACGGGCCAGCGTGGTTGGTCGAAAACGTCCGGTGATACGCCCTTCGACCCGGTCGCGCGTGGCCTTCTGGGTGACGGCGAGCCGTCCGTCCTGTCGGCTGTCGAGATAGCGTGCCGGGAAGGCGACTTGTTCACGCATGCGGCGTGAAGCGTCGGTGCGCGTGCGTGCGACGGTCGTGTTGACCGCGCGCACTGCAGCCATGCGGATTGCTGCCGGCAGCGACTCCAGGTCGCGCGCGGTGTCGATCCCCTCGATCGCCACGACGTAGTCGAGCAGCCGGCTCTCGGCGGAAAAACTCGTCATACCGGCACCGGCAGGCTTTGCATGTCGGCGGGCGAAAGGCGCACGACACGCGCGGTTTGGAATTCGTCATCGACCGGATAGAGATGGTCGATGCGATACCCTTCACCGGCCGCTATCGACACCAGCGCACCACGGCGCAGCGGAGCGGCAAACTCGGGAAGGTGGAAGCGCACGCGCTCCTCGGAATTGGCCATGGAGGCGCCGCCGTCAGGGTCGGTGCCAGTCGTCATCTCGTCGACGCGCAACCAGGTGCGCACGGTGCAGGGACGCGATGCGGCGCCCGCGACCGGGAAATAGTACGCCGCGACCGACAGCTCCTTGTGCCGGTCGCGGCGTGCCTTGCGCTTGATGTCGCGGATGCGGCTCATTGCGCGTCAGGTGATGTCGTCGTCCGAGGCCGGGCTCGATGCCGCGTCGCTGGCGGTATCGGCGGGAGCCTGCGAGGCATCGTCGGAAGCAGCCGGGGTCGAAGCCGGGGGCGGGTTGGATGCTTCCGTCTTGACTTCGGCGGGCTTGAGCAGGCCCAGCTTCTCGGCCAGGAGAAGTTCGCCTTCGTCGCAGTCGCGCGCGGCGCCGAGCAGCAGCAGTTCATCGCGTTCACCTTCCGTCGCGGGCACGAAGATCTGGGTCGGCATGGCAGTCTTGCCCTTGCCGTAGGTGACCTTGTGGATGGCGAAGACGGGTTCGACGCGGGCGTCGGTCTCGACGGTGTCGACGGTCTTGGTGGCAGGCTTCGCTGCCTGTGCCTTGGGAGTCTTGGTCCGGGTCATATATCACCTTATAGTTGAAACGGCGGGCGCGAATGTCCCGCCGTTCCGGGTTTCAGGTCAGGCGACCGCCGAGGCCACCTTGTAGGTGGCGTTCGGGTTGATCGGCACGAACAGCGGGGCCGATTCGATCGAGACATGCTCGACCTTCACGCGGCCGTCCTGCATGGTGTAGTTCTTGGGGAACATCGGCAGGGCTTCGTACTCGGCATCCGGGTCGACGATCATGCCGAAGCATTCGTAACCCATGATCGCACTCGGGCGGGCGGTGACGACCATGTCCTTGGCGCCGAGATAGCGCGTCGCCACGCCGGTGTCGGTCTGGAAATCCTCGCCGTTGACCCAGATCTCGATGGTCCGGCCCGAGCCGCCGGCGATTGCCAGCTCGCCCAGCTTGTAGACCTTTTCCATCGCGCTTCCGGGCAGGATACCGCGATCGACCGAGTGGACGCCACCCTTGAGGTTGATGTCCATGTGGGACATGATTTCCTCGTCGGCCTGCCAGACCGGGGCAACGTCGGTGCCGATCGTGATGCGATCGGGAACGCCTCCGAATTCGGCAGAGGTCATCGTGTCGATGATGGCCTTGACCTTGTCGAGGATCGACACGCCGCTGTCGCCAAAACGGTTGCCTGCGGTCAGCGTCTCGGTGTGACCCGCGTCGCGGCGGAAGTCGACCAGGACTTCGCTGCCGTCCTTGTAGGTGCAGGTGACCTTGCCGTCGATGATGGCCTTGGCCTTCATCCATTCCCAGCGACGCTCGACAGCAAGCTGGAATTCGAGGAGCATCTGCGCCTTGATCAGCTCCAGGCGCTGCATCGGAGTCAGCTTGCGCTGCTGGAAGCGCGATTCACCGATGCCGGGCTGGAAGGTCAGCGGACGCAGCGGATCGACCGGGTCCTCGACCACCACGTTGGCGGGCTTGAAGCGGTAGCCGCGCTGTTCGTCGCTGAACACGCCATGGCCGCGGCCAAGCGGCTTGACGAAAGGCGCGAGCTTGCGGCTGCGGATCGGCAGCTTCTCGAAATCGATGTACTCGTCGGTCGAGCGCATCTGCGCGGTGAAATACTGACCGAAATACCATTCCTCGGGCTTGGTATCGCGGAACATGCCGAGCGACTTGCGCGGCGTCCACAGCTCGTAGGGATTCCCCATGGTCTATGTCCTTTCCTATGGCTGCAGGGTGATTACGAGGCGTTGCCGCCCAAGCGCGAACGGAACACCAGCGTCGCCAGGTTCTGAAGCACACCCTCCCAGGTGGTCTTCTTGGCGAGGGTGTCGAACGAAGCGTCCCAGACGAGAGGGCTGTCGGTGCCCGCGTCGTCGGACCCGGCGTTGAAGCAGCCCCCGGGCAGCAGTTCGCCATAGACGCTGGTATTGGCCGCACCCGAGCTGGCGGCATGCGCGAGCACACCCACCGGGACGACTGCGCTACCGAGCGTCGCGTTGTAGGTCGCCTTCACCAGCTTGCCTGCAGCAATGCCGACGACGGTGAACTGCGCGAGATCCAGGCTGTCACCGAGCAGGATGCGCGAAGTGGGCGACAGCTTGGGTTCGGACCCTGCAAGCAGGTTGGAATCGACGAGAGTGTCGAGCTCTTCGAACGCGGGCGTACCGTAGGTGTCCGCGCTCTGGTAGGAAGTGTTGACGTTGGGCATTTTTCAGACCTTTCGTGTGCGGAAGGGGAGGGCGGTGCCGGGGTTCAGGCGAAGCCCTTGAGACCCATCTGCTTGGCGAGATCGCGCACCGAGGTGCTGTCGTCCTCGTCGTCCTGCGCGGAGGCGTCTTCGCTACCCTCTGCGCCGAGCTCGGGGTTGCCGTGCTCCATCGCCTCGGCGAAGGTCTGCCCACCCGAGTGGGTGTTGCTCTTGCCTTCGGCCGGCAGCTTCGAAAGGAATGCCGTCGCGGCCTCGAGCGTGCGGCCGCCTTCGGCTGCGAGCGCGCGGGCGGCTGCAGGACGGGTTGCGGCCTCGTCGCTGTCGAGGATCGCGAAGATCAGCTCGCGTTCTGCTGCAGCGCCTTCGGTGTAGCCTTCGGCGCGCGCGGCGCCGACTGCCTGTTCGTGGGCGGCCTGGTCGACCGCCGACTCGATGGGCTGGGTCTTTTCAGCCATAGGGTCTTCTCCTGGGTTGTCGGACGGGTCGTCCAGCGATGCCGCGAATGCGGCGAAGGTGTCGTCAAGGCTGCCGATCGAATCGGCAAAGCCGTTGGCGACGGCCTGAGTTGCGGTGAACGTGAGGGCCTCGGTGTCCCGAACCACCTGTACGTCCAGCCCGCGACCTCGTGACACGCAGGCCACGAAGACTTCGTAGAGCTCGTCGATGCGCGTCTGGATGCGCGCCTTCACATCGTCCGCCAGCGGTTCGTGCGGATTGCCGTCGACCTTGTGCTTACCTGCGTGCACGTAGGTGATCGTGATCCCGCGCTCTTCCATCGCCCGAGACAGGTCGACGTGCATCGTCACCACGCCGACCGAGCCGACACCGCCGGTGCGCGATATCGCGATGTGGTCGGCGACGCTCGCGATCGCATAGGCTGCAGAATAGGCAGCCTCGTGCGCGAAGGCGCGAACGGGCTTCGTCTTGGCTGCGACCATCTTGTCGACGGCATCGAAGCAACCGGCCACCATGCCGCCCGGGCTGTCGATCACGAAGGCGACGGCGCGCACGTTGGCGTCGGCCATGCCGCGCTCGAAAGCCTTCTGGAGGTAGGTGTAACCCGTCGCCCACGAGAAGAGTTGATAGGGAAAGTCGTGAAGCAGGACGCCGCGCACGGGGATCGAGAGGATGCCGTCTGCCGACACCTCGTAGGGGCGCACCCACGCGTAGTCCTCCGACCAGAAATCCTCGGTGCTCGCCAGCGCGGGCAACTCGGCGGCCTCTGCCTGCTCGAGGCAGGCCTTGAAGCGGACCTCGCAGCCGGGCTCGATCAGCGCGGGTTCGCCGGCGAAGCGGGAAATGAGGTAGTTTGGCTTCATGACGCAGTGTCCTGCTGTTCGGGTGCCTGTGCCGAAGGGGCGGGGGCTCCGCCGGCGAGACCGGGGAGCACGAGACCGAGCGTGCGGCGAAGTTCCTGTTCGCGGCGGATCTGGCGGAACACCTTGCGCCAGTCCTTACCCAGCCGGGCGAGCTCGTCCTCCGCGGTCGAGAGGCCCGCGTTGATGCGCGCAATGGCGGCTTCGGTTTCCTTGCCTTCGTCGATCTGCCCGCGCGAGGCGCCGATCCAGTCGCAGCGCGCGATCGCATCGAAGGACAGACCAAGGCGGCGACCGGCATAGATCGAGAAACCCGGGCGCTTCGCGGTTTCGATCTGCCCGGTCTGTATCGCCTCTTCCAGCCACAGGCGGTAGACGATCGTCGCAAAGCGATCGGCGATCATCTTCTTGCGCGCCTGCATGAACTTCCAGGTTTCGGTCATCGCGGCGCGGGCCGAGGAGTAGTTGGTGTTCGTGTAGTCGCGCGAAAGCTGCTCGTAGGAGACGCCGATCGAGGCCGCGATGTAACGCAGCAAAGACTGCTCGAATTCCTGACCGAGCGGGCCACCCTTACCAGGCGAGAGCATGTCCAGCTTGGTTCCGGGGAAGAGGTGCGGGATCTGCACCCCGTCGATCTGGAGCCCGCGCGCCTTGCCGACGTACTGTGATACCGATCCGAGGAAGCCCTTGGCGTAGTTCGACACCGCGTCCTGCATGGCCTTGGGCGACGTGTTTCCGCCACCAAGCTGTGCGAAGACCATCTCGGTCGGAAGGTCTGAGGTGATCGCGGCAGCATAGAGCGACTGCGTCACCGCGTGCTGGATGTTCACGTCGCGCCAGGTGTGCGTCTTCTTCATCGCCGACAGGGCGCTGGCCATTTCGGTGATGCCGCGCGTCTGTTCAGGACGCAGCGTCTCGTAAAGATGGACGATCTGCATCCGGCCCCAGGGGCGGCGGCGCGCGACTTCCTTCCAGCGGGCGATTTCCCCGAAGCGCACGGGACCGTAGTCGAACTGCTGCTTCGTGCGGATCTGGTAGGCCACCGGCGCGTTGCGGGCGTTGAAGCGGATACCGGCGCGCACCATCGGGTCGATGGCCGCGCCCGGTATGTCCTCGCGGGTGCACAGGCGATCAAGCTCGATCATCTGGATCGCCGTGCGGAAGGGTGCCCCGTCATCGCGCACCCACTCGGCGGCGGCCAGGACCTCGCCTGCCATGAGGTGGATACCAACCGCCATGCGAACCAGCGAGGTGAAGTTGTTCTGCCGGGCCGCATCGACCCATGCATCCGGGGAGTCGGCGTAGAGCTCCCACTTCTCCTCGACTTCCTCCTGGAATTCCTCCTCCCAGGCATCGTCGACCCGGCCGAACAGAACGCGCGATGCGGGTCGTGCGTTCAGCAGGTAGTGCGACCCGACGATATTGTCCTTGTGCAGGTTCGAACCGCCTTGCACGAAGGCGTCGTTCGACAGCATGGACCGCGCGCGGGCATCGATAATCGGCTTATCGGGCAGAATGTCGGCATCAACCGACTGGAGCGGCGGCGACCACAGGCCGATCGTCGAGTTTTCCCGGTCGGCAGCCTCGTGCACGCCGTAGGCCATTTCACCCCCTGCCGACGGCGGGACCTTGACCGCGGCAGGGGGTGCTGCCGGGGCGGCCAGCAGTTCGTCGAATTCGTCCTGGGGAAGGGGGGCGCTCATGTGAAGAACGGCCGCAGCGGCCCGCTGACGCTCGTCGTTCCAAGCTGTCGCTTCAGATCTGCGATGTAGGCAGATAGCGCTGCGCGGTTCGTCTGGGTATAGCGGATGGTCTCACCGTTGGCGTCGCGCACCTCGGCTACCGCCTTGCCGATAAGCAGGTCGTGGAAGGCTGCTTCAGCCTCGTCCAGCCGTTCTTGCAGGGTCGCCATAGCGCCTTGCATGTCACGTTTAGGGTGAAATAGCAATCAATAGTTGATCTAATGGACGCTGTCAACCGAGAGTTGATGAGATCAAGTCAGCCCAGCTTGCCCGCCAGATCCTCGAGATCGAATTCGTCGTCGACCCCTTCGTTTCCCGCAAACCGGCGTCCGCCATCCTCGCCCTCGAGATAGACGAGGTCGTTGCGGTCCCATTCCGCAGCCCAGCCGGGCGGGGCATCCCAGAAACCTGGCAGATGGGTGCGAACATCGGGATGGCGCTGCAACGCGATGCAGTAGGCAAGAAGGTCGAAGGCCTCGTTGCGCCGCCGCGACGGGTTCTCCCAGCCTTTAGGTGTGCGCACCTCGGTGGTGAGCTGGGTATAGAGCCAGTCCGGTGCCCAGTCGGGAAAGCGGACCATCCCGCGCCCCTCGGTTCGCGCCAGCATGTTGGATGCCTGATCCTTGACGATGTTGGAATTGACCAGCCACACCGGCACGTCACCGCGCGCGATCGCCAGGCGATCCTTCTGTTGGGAATCGGGCAGGGTGCGCCGAAGCGGCGCGGTCTCGGTGCGCGAGGGTGCGCCCTTCAGGAGGTGAAACCGTGCCGCGTTACCCTTGGCGCTCAGCCGGCGCCAGAAATCGTAGGCGTTCGCGGTCACGCCATCCTTGCCGCCGCTGTCACACCCCACGATCTTCACCTGCATGCGCCGCCCGGACCCGTCGTTGATCGGATAGTCCTTCTCGAGAACCTCGGGAACAAGCAGGTCCCAGTCCTCGGGATAGGCGGCAGGATCGAGTCGCTGCCGGTCCCCGTCCGCGTCGAGGCGCTGCGATTTGCGGATCTTGAACATGTCGATGTGCCAGATGTCGCCGTGCGAGAGAAGGAACACGTGCACCACGAAGGATTCCTTCTGCACGTCGACCGTCGACACGAGAAAGCCGCCCATAGCCTGTGCGGGAATGCAGGGTTCGACCTCGGCGCTCCCCCAGTCCTCGGCGCGGCTCTTGAGCTCCTCCGGCAACCGGCCTCCCTCGGTCGCCTTCATGGTATAGGCGTCACCCTGGTCGGTATTGACCGTAACCATGAGCGGCCCTTCGTCGCCGGTGTTTTCGAACTGCTCGTGTGCGACAAGGTAGCGATGCACGAGCAGCGACCAGTCGGTAAAGCCTGCTGCCGGGCCGAACATCCAGAACGATGCAATATCGCTGCGCCGCGCATCGCCCGTGATCGTGTCGCTGGACGGATGCCAGATTTGCCCATCCTTCACCCAGCGCGCCGCGTTGTTGAGGGCACGCTGCTCCCCGGGTTCCATGATACCTCCGCAATGCGGACAGTGCATGGTGACCTGCTCGGCCATTTCCATGAGGTCGCCGCTGTCGAGCTTGGGCCAGTCGAGCAGGCGGAAATGCGGTTCGAAGGAACTCTCGCACTGCGGGCAGGCCCAGTAAAACCGCCGCCGGTCGCCGCGGTTGTAGAGCTGCAAGATACCACCGCCCTTTTCGTCGCCGGTCGGCGGGGCTTCGTGCGGTGTGCGAGGCGTCCACTTGGCGTCGTTGACCGGAAAACCCGGTGACGCCTCGGCGGCCCACATCGCATATCGCTTGAAGGTGCCGCCGCGCTTGCGGCCAAGGTCGAACGGGTTGCCTTCCCCGTCGATGTCCTGGGGCATGCGGTCGTAGTCCATGAACCAGCCGCGCGGGATCGTCTTGCCCGAAAGGTTCGTGATCGTCGGCCAGCTAACCAGGAGGCGCATGCCTGAAAGGAAGTGCTTGTCGAAAGTGTTGTCGTTCTGTCGCCCGGGGGTCAGGCGGCGGCGCAGCTCGGGGCTGTTGCGGATCGCCTTGGCAAGATCCGCCTGCGACCAGTCGCGCGCGGTGTGCTGGGCCATGTGCACGACCATCATGTCGGCCGGATCGGTGATCGCGGTGTGGCACAGCCAGTTGAGCGCCATGGCCGATTTGCCGGTACGCGCGGGGGCGACAAAGACCATACCCGTGTAATCGAGACTGGTCAGAACATCCATCGGCTCGCGCAGGTATGGGGTTTTCTCCAGGGAGAAAGGGCCCACGTGCTGACCGGGATTGTTGACGATGTGGTAGGTCTCGGCCGCTTCGGACACCGTGATACGCTCTGGCGGGCGCACGGCCTCGGCGGTCGCGACCACCATGTCCTCAAGGCTGTCGTAAAGGGGAGGGCCGCCATTGTGGCCGAGCTGGGCGCTAATGGCTCAGTCCTCCTCGTCGAAGGCGGGCACACCGCCGAGCAGTTCCTGCTCGAGCTCCGCGATTTTCGATCGGGTCTGCCGCTGCTTGGGCATGTCGACCAGTTCTTGGTGCAGTTCGCTCGAGAAGCCGTCGACGAGACCCTCGACCTTCTTCATGGTCGCATCGTCGAGCCCGAGCTCACGCATGGATTCGGCCCAGAGCTGGCTGTGCGACTTGACCGCCATGAACACCCGGCCGAGCACTTCGATCACGTCTTCGGTGGCCCAGGCCTGTCCTGCCTCGATCTCGTACTTGAGCTTGATGCGCTTGGCTTCCCAGACCACCTTGTTGAGGATCGGCGGCATGTCGGCGTGGTTCAGCGTCTTGAGGAATGTCGCCTCGTCCATGCGTGGCTTGAGCAGGAACGAGCAGGCCGTCTTGAAGTCGTAGACCCGCCGGTTGCCGCCGCCTTCGCCCAGTACGGGGCAGGTAACGAGCCTCTTCTTGACCGTCGCTGGATCCATGCCGAAGACCTCGGCCAGAAACTGCTGCGTGACCGGCTTCATGAAATCCGTTGCACGCAGCGATCCCTTGCCGCTTGCCGCCAGTCGCACCTCGCGCGCCAGAGGGTCAACCTCACGCCGCCGCGCGCGCCGCGCTGCGACATCGGTGGTGGCGGCGGGGGACAGCAGGTCGTCGAAGTCGTCGCTCATTGTGCAAGCAGCTCGTCGAATTCGTCAGCGCCGAAGATGGACCGCTGCCAGTCGATAATCTGGGTCGATACCCAGTAGTTCATCTTGGAATCCGGATACTTCTTCGGTTCGGGAAAGCTGCCGCTCGCCATCCGGCGATAGATCTCGGATTTCGACAGACCGGTGACGGTCACCACCTTCCCCAGCCGCCAGAACTCGATATTCCCCATGCGTCCCATAGCGTCCCACCCGGTCAGATCACGGGGACGGAATGTCACGTTTAAGTTGAAACGTCAACCCAAATTGACGGCCGGGCTCAGCAGCTCGCGCCGACGCATTGACTAGAGAATCACGTGCAAAGGGATTTTCGCGACCGAATTGTGCTCAGGCCAGCAGCTCGTCGAACTCGTCACCGTCGAGAAAATCGGCCCAGTCCTGTAGCATTTTCTGGCGCTGAGGGAGATAGACCGCCGAGTTGTATGCAGCGCGCACGCTGTCGTTCTCGCTGTGCGCCAACGCCATCTCGATCCAGTCCGAATTGTACAGCCCGGTCTCATTCGCCCAGGTCGACGCACTGCCGCGCAGGCCGTGGATCGTCAGGCGCCCCCTGTACCCAAGGCGATAGCAGACATAGAGCATCATGTTCTGGGAAGCGGGGCGCAGCGGGTTACGGTCGCTCGGAAAAACCCACCGATCGGACTCGCTGATCTCGCGAAGCCTGGCCACCACCTGCTGTGCTTGGCGCGAGAGTGGGACGAGGTGCTCACGCTTCATCTTCATGCGCTCGGGCGGCACGCGCCAGAGGTCGCCTTCGAATTCCGCCCAGGTCGCCTCTCGCGTCTCGGTCGTGCGAGCCCAGGTGAGCGTCGTGAACAGGATGGCGAGATAGGTGAGCTCGCCGGCACCACTCTTGGTGCGGCACTGTTCCAGGAAGTTCGGCAGTTCGGCCGCCGGGATGCTTGGGTGATGGCGCACCTTGGGGCGAGGCTTCATGGCTTGCACCAGCGCGTTAGACGCCGGGTTCGTCTCAACCAGGCCGAGCGCGAAGCCATACCGGAATACCTGGTCGCAGGTCTGTCGCAGCCGACGGGACATCTCGAGCGCGCCGGTCCCCTCGACCGTGCGCAACAGCGCGAGAATCTCGGGCGCGCGGATGGTATCGATCGGCTTGTCTCCGATCGTAGGATAGACGTGGGTCTCGAGCCGGTTCTTCACCAGCGCCGCGTAAGGCTTCGTCCGGCCCAGCTTCCAGTTCGCGTACCACTCCTCTGCGACAGCCCGGAATGTGGGAGCAGACGAGGCTTCGACTGCGGCGCGCGCGAGATCGGCCCCGGCACCCCGGCTGCGCTCAACCAGCTTTGGATCTGCGCCCTTGTCGAGGAGGACTTTGATTCCCAGCAGATGCGAGCGTGCTTCGCGCGGTCCCACTTCCGGATAATCTCCGATCGACTGGGTCCGCTGCTGACCGGCGTACCGATAGGCGATGCGCCAGGTTTTTCGCCCGCTGGGGAGAATCAGCAGATGGAGACCGCCACCATCCGAAATGTTGTAGGCCTTCTCACGCGGTTTCGCGTTCCGATAAACAAGATCGGCTTTCATATCCCTGTTGTCAGCCCCACCGTTGTCAGCACCCTTTTACTGACAACATTAGGCTCGGGATGCAATGGTCTACATGGGACGCACTGGGACGATAACGGATGATTTTCCGTGGGTTTTCATAACCCTCTTGGTCCCTCTGGGACACCATGGACCGGGTAGCTGGCGGACAGGGTGGGATTCGAACCCACGGTAAGCTTGCGCCTACGCTAGTTTTCAAGACTAGAGCCTTAAACCACTCGGCCACCTGTCCAGCCAGATCAACGCGCATAGCCAAAAGTTTGCGCCATGCAAGGGCCTTGCGTGCAGCGGTGAGGGGCGCTGCACATGCGACACCTGTCCCCAATCGTCTTGCGTGAGCCATTCCCAAGGCGGCGTGATTATGCAAGAATCGCAGCTGATGAAATTCAGCTTACCTTTGCGAACCAATCGTTTCGCCCGTGTCTTCACGCTGTTCGCGGCCATCGTCACGCCGCTTGCTTCGGCTTGTGCGCAGACGGAAAGTTTCGACAGCTACATGCGTGTCGTAGCCGATCACGCCCGGAAGCAGGGTGTCAGCGAAGGAACGATATCGCGCACGCTATCGGGTCTCACGCCCAACCAGCGGGTGATCGAGCTCGATACCGCGCAGCCGGGCCGGCGCAGTGCACCGCCGCCGATGGCGCCGTACATCGCACGCCACGTCGGGGATTCGATCGTTTCGCGCGGCCGCTCGCGCTACCAGCAGCTTGGCTCGCTGCTCCCTTCGATCGAGCAGCGCTACGGGGTGCCCGCCTCGGTGCTTTTCGCGATCTGGGGGCACGAGACCAATTACGGCAGCTACACCGGCGATTTCGACACCGCGCGCTCGCTGGCGACGCTGGCGTGGGAAGGGCGACGCCGCGACCTGTTCGAAGGCGAGCTGATCGCACTGATGAAGATGGTCGATCAGGGCGTGCCGGCATCGCAGCTCAAGGGAAGCTGGGCCGGGGCGCTCGGCAATCCGCAGTTCCTGCCCAGCGTCTACCTGCGGCTCGCAACCGATGGTGACGGCAACGGTACGCGCGACATCTTCAACAGTCCGGCAGACACCCTTGCGTCGATCGCCCGCTATTTTCAGGACGCGGGCTGGCGGGCAGGGCAACCCTGGGGTGTGGCGGCATCGGTGCCGGGCGGCTTCAACCTCGACGCCTATGCCAGCAAGCTTGATGCCCCGAGCTGCAAGGCGGTGCACGAGCGCCACTCGCAGTGGAAGACGGTCTCCGAGTGGCGTGCGCTTGGCGTGAACCCGCGCGGTCCCATCGGCGCCGACGTGCTTGCATCGCTTTTCCAGCCCGACGGACCGGGCACGCCTGCCTACCTGTTAACCGGGAATTATCGAGTGATCTTGCAGTACAACTGCTCGAATTACTACGCACTTTCCGTGGGGTTGCTTGCCGATGAGATTGCCCGCTGAACGAGCCTTGAGGCTCGTCGCGCTAACCGCGCTGCTGCTTGGAGCGCCCGCTCTGGCGCGCGCGCCGCAAGACGCAGCCGCGCAGGAGCCGCGTAGCGGACCGGCGGCCGACTATCCGGTCGTCGTCGGGGAACCCTTCACGATCGGATCGACCACGTACAAACCGGTCGATCAGCTCAACTACGATGCTGTCGGCATGGCGGTCATCGGCGAGGGGGCAGGCGTCAGTGCCGCGCACAAGACCCTTCCGCTTCCCAGCTATATCGAGGTGACCGCGCTGGACAGCGGTCGCACGATCCTCGTTCGGGTCGAGCGGCGCGGCCCCATGGTCAACGACCAGCTCGTCGAACTCTCGGCGGCGGCAGCGGCGCAGCTCGGAATCGGCACAGGCAAGCCCGCGCCGGTGCGCGTGCGCCGGGTCAATCCACCCGAGGCGGAGCGCGCTCTGCTGCGACAGGGCGGCGAGGCGCCCGAGCGCATGGCGACGCCCGAGGGCCTGCTGCGCGTCCTGCGGCGTAACCTCAAGGATGCGCCGACATTGCTTGCACAACCTGCCGCATCCACGCCGCCCGCCGTACCCGATGCGCCTGCGGCGCCTGCAGGCATGATCGGGACCGCTGGCGCTCCATCACCTGCAAGTGCCTCTTCGCCCGCCGGGGTGCCGGACGGGACCACCGCTTCGAACGCTCCCGAGCGCAAGGGCGCGAATGTTGCGGCGACCGCAACCCCAGTGGTACAGCCCGTACCGCCGAAAAGTGCCGCTTCCGCGGCGCCTCCGGCATCGCCTGCATCCTCGGCAAGCGGATCGATCGTGGTTCAGGTCGCAGCTTTTTCGGTCGAGGCGAGCGCGCGCAAGATCGCCGCCCAGATAGGTGGTTTCGTCGTTCATCCGGGCAAGTACTGGCTCGTGCGCATGGGCCCTTATCCCAGTCGTGCAAAAGCTGCGCCCGCGCTGGAGAAGGCGAAGGCGGCAGGCTATAGCGATGCACGAATCCAGCCAGTGAACTGAGACCTTCGGGCGAAGCTGCGTCATCGCTGCTCGACATCGGGATCCGGACCTGGACAAGGCCCGAGCCAGCTAAGGCCGGGTGGAACGGAGAAGCGGGTCTTGAAGTCGTACCGGAAGTCTGTCGTTGCCCTTGCCGCCTGCGCGGCGAGCCTTACCGCATCGCTCGCGCCCTCGGCGCTTCTTGCCGACAGCGGCAATCCGGTACCGCCTGAAGAACTTGCACCGATCCCTGTCAGCCTGCTGGTCGATCTGGGCTCGGGCCAGGTGCTCGAGCAGCGCCGCCCCGACATCCCGTTCCTGCCCGCCTCGGTGACCAAGGTGATGACCGCCTTCGTCGCGTTCGAGGAGATCGACGCCGGGCGCCTCTCGCTCGACCGCCGGTTCGACGTACGCCCCGAGACGCAGAAGGAGTGGTGGGCCAAGGGCACCACCATGTACCTCACCACCAACGACCATCCGACTGCGCGCGAACTGCTTCACGCGATCATGACGGCATCGGCCAACGATGCCTGCGTGGTGCTGGCCCAGGGCTATGCCGGCAGCGTCGAGGCGTGGACCGAAAAAATGAACGCGGCTGCTCAGCGTCTGGGCATGAGCCGCAGCCACTACAATACGCCCAATGGCTGGATGGACGAGGGTCATACTTACGTCACCGCCAGCGATCTGGTGCGCCTCTCCGATGCGATGATCACGCGCCATCCCAAGCTCTATCGCGAGTTCTCGGGCGTGAAGCGCTACTTCTGGCGCGACGTCGCGATGCGCTCGCACGATCCGACGGTCGGCGTGGTGCCGGGCGCGGACGGGATCAAGACCGGCTATACCCGCGAGGCGGGCTACAATTTCCTCGGGACTGCAGAGCGCGACGGGCGCCGCATGGTCATGGTGCTGGCCGGATCGCCCACGCATACCGTGCGCGATGCCGCCGCGCGCGCCTTGATGGAGTGGGGTTTCGCGCAGTGGCAGGCACGTCACCTCTTCGATGTCGGCGCGACCGTGACCGAGGCGAAGGTGCAGGATGGAGCGGCGCGTTCGGTCCCGCTCGTCACCGAGCGCGAGGTTCATGCGCTTCTTCCCGCCTCGGCACCTGACCGCAAGATCACGCTCAAGGCGCATTATCGCGGACCGCTGGTGGCCCCGGTCGCCAAGGGAGACCGCGTCGGCGACCTCGAAATTCAGGTCGAGGGCCTCGCCCCGGGCCGTGTGCCGCTTTACGCCGGGGCCGACGTCCCCAAGGCCGAAGGGCTGGACAGACTGCGCAACGGTCTGGTCAACCTGCTGCGATGACACAGGGACGTTTCATCGCACTCGAGGGCGGGGAAGGGGCCGGCAAGTCGACCCAGGCCCGGCTGCTCGCCGAGGCCCTTCGTACGCGCGGGCTCGAGGTCGTGGTTACCCGCGAGCCGGGTGGCACCGGCGGGGCCGAGGCGATCCGCTCTCTCCTGCTCGAAGGCTGTGCTGGCGCTGACGGCGAGAAGGTGGGCTGGATGCCGCGCGCAGAGGCATTGCTCTTCGCCGCTGCGCGTTCAGATCATGTCGAACGGCTGATCCGACCGGCACTCGCGCGCGGGGCATGGGTGGTCTGCGACCGCTTTCTCGACTCGAGCCGGGCCTATCAGGGTGGCGGCGGCGGTCTCTCCGACGCGGATATCCGCACGCTCCACGCGATCGGCAGCGAGGGTCTGCTGCCAGACCTCACCGTGCTGGTCGAGGTTGCGCCCGAGGAAGCGGCACGCCGTCTCGCCTTGCGCGACGTCGATGGAACCGACCTGATCGGATCGCGCGATGCGGCCTATCACGCCCGCGTCGCAACCGCCTTTGCGCGCTTCGCCGAGGAAGCACCCGAACGTTTCGCCCGGATCGACGGGAACGCAGGGCCCGAGGAAACGCATGCGCGCATCATGGCCGCGCTCGATGACTTGCCCTCACGGATGGAGCCATGAACGCGATTGCGGCCAGGTTCGAGAAGACGGCGAGCGGACAGGACGAGGCCTGGTCCGAATGGAAGCGCGCGCTCGGTTCCGAGCGCATGCACCACGCCTGGCTGCTGGCAGGCGCCAAGGGGCTGGGCAAGCAGACTTTCGCGCGCGAAGCCGCGCTTTCGCTGGTACATCGCGAGGGAGCCTCGCAGTCCGAGTTTGCCAGCCATCCCGACATCCACGTGCTCGAACCGCTGCCCGCGAACGACGACGAGGCCAAGAAGAAGGCCGAGGGCAAGCCCTTCCAGACCAAGCGCAATATCTCGGTCGACCAGATCCGCGACATGATCCGCAAGCTCTCGACCAAGCCCACCCTTGGCGAGCGCCGCGCGATCATCGTCGAGCCTGCCGATGCGCTGGAAACCGGCGCGGTCAACGCGCTGCTCAAGGTCCTCGAGGAGCCGCCCGCAGGCACCTTTTTCCTTCTGCTCGCGCACCAGCCCGGACGGCTGCTGCCAACCGTGCGCTCGCGTTGCAGGCTGCTGCGCTTCGCGCCGTTCTCGGGTACGCAGCTCGATGCGATGCTGATGCGCGAGGCACCCGAGGCCGATGCCGAGGCGCGTGCGGCAGCGATCGCTGCGGCGCAGGGCTCGCCCGGGCTTGCACGCAGCTTCGTCGAGCAGGACCTGGGCGCTATCCACGCGCTGATGGCCCGGATCCTGCGCGAAGGCGATCCCGGCTTTGCCCTGCGCGGCGCCCTCGTCAACGAAATGGGCGCACGGCCCACCCGCGAGCGCCAGCTCGCCGCTCTCGAACTTGCGCGCGCGGTGCTTTTCGCCGAACTTGCGGGCAGTGGGCGCGCCCGTCAGCTCAAGATCATCGAGGCGCACAAGACGCTCACGCAGCTGCTGGTCAAGGCGCCGACCTACAATTTCGACGCGGGTCTGCTCATAATGGAGATTGGCGGGTTGCTGGCATCGACTGCAATGCCTAGAGAACGCGCTCGCTGACCCCATACCCGAACAGGAAAGAGCCGGCCGCATGCGCGAGCCCTATTACATCACCACCGCCATCTCGTACCCGAATGGCCGCCCGCACATCGGCCATGCCTACGAGGCCATCGCTGCCGACGTCATCGCCCGCAACCGCAAGGCCGAAGGCTACGACGTGCGCTTCCAGACCGGGACCGACGAGCACGGCCTCAAGATGATGCAGAAGGCGCGCGAGCTGGGCACCACTCCGGCCGAACTCGCGACGGAAATGTCCGGATATTTCCGTGACATGTGCGATGCTCTTAATGTCGGATACGACGTTTTTATCCGCACCACCGAAGAGCGCCACCACGCAGCTACGCAGGAACTGTGGCGCCGCATGGAGGCCAAGGGCGACCTCTACCTCGACCGCTACGAGGGCTGGTACTCGGTGCGTGACGAGGCTTACTACGACGAGAGCGAACTCGTCACGGGCGAGGATGGCACCAAGCTCTCTCCGCAAGGCACACCGGTCGAGTGGACGGTCGAGGAATCGTGGTTCTTCCGTCTTTCGAAATATCAGGACAAGCTGCTCGAACTCTACGCTTCGGGTGACTTCATCCGCCCCGAGAGCCGCCGCAACGAGATTGCACGCTTCGTCGAAGGTGGCCTGCGCGATCTCTCGATCTCGCGGACCAGCTTCGACTGGGGCGTGAAGGTTCCGGGCTCGGACAACCATGTGATGTACGTGTGGGTCGACGCGCTGACCAACTACCTCACCGGCCTCGGCTTCCCCGAGGAGGGCGGCGACTACGCGCGCTACTGGCCCGCGGCGCTCCACCTGATCGGCAAGGACATCGTGCGCTTCCACACGGTCTACTGGCCTGCGTTCCTGATGAGCGCCGACCTGCCGCTTCCGCGTCAGGTCTTCGGCCATGGTTTCCTGCTCAATCGCGGGCAGAAGGAATCGAAGTCGCTGGGCAACGTGACCGATCCGATCGCGCTGGCCGACGCCTTCGGGGTCGATACGCTGCGCTACTTCTTCCTGCGCGAGGTCGCCTTCGGTCAGGACGGTTCGTGGTCCGCCGAAGCCATCGTTACGCGTTGCAATGCCGAACTCGCGAACAGCTTCGGCAATCTTGCGCAGCGTAGTCTTTCCATGATTTTCAAGAACATGGGCGGCGAACTGAAGGCCGGACTGGAAGTCTCCGAAGCCGATGCCGCACTGTTCAGCGCCGTGAGCGAAGGCATTGCGGCGATGCGCAAGTCCTTCGACGAGCTTGATTTCAGCACCGGGCTCGAGGCCTGGATGCGGGCGGTATTTGCCTGCAACCAGTACGTCGACGAACAGGCCCCCTGGGCGCTGCGCAAGAGCGATCCGGCGCGCATGGAAGCCGTGCTGATGACGCTGTTCCGCGTCGTGCGCGACCTTGCCATCGCGCTGCGCCCGGTCGTGCCGCAGTCGATCGACCGGCTGCTCGACCAGATGGGGGTTGCAAGCGAGGCACGCGATTACGACGTCCTAGCGCAGACCGACTGGTTCGAGACGCTCGCCGCCTCGGGCTTCGTCGTCGACAAGCCGCAGGGCGTCTTCCCGCGCCTCGAACTGCCCGAAGAACCCGCCAAGGACCCCGCTGCCTGATGCTCCTGATCGATTCCCACTGTCACCTCGAATACGAAGGCCTGGTCGAGGATCAGGCCGGTGTTCTCGATCGGGCGAGGGCGGCCGGCATCGCCGGCTTCCTCAACATCTCGACCCGGCGCAGCGAGTGGGAGAGGGTGATCGCGACCGCCGAGCGCGAGGCGGACGTGTGGGCATCGGTCGGCATCCATCCGCACGAGGCCGACGCGCACGCCGACCTCGGCGAAGCAGCGCTGCTCGAGGCGACGGCGCATCCGCGCGTCATCGCCATCGGCGAGACGGGGCTCGACTATTATTACGACAAGTCCGACCGGGCGGTGCAGCAGGCTCTGTTCCGCACCCACATCGCAGTGGCGCGCAAGACCGGCCTGCCGCTCATCATCCATACCCGCGAGGCGGAGGACGATACCGTCGCGATCCTCGAGGACGAGATGGGTAAGGGCGCGTTCCCCGCGCTGATCCACTGCTTCACCGCAAGCGCGGAGTTCGGGCGCAAGGTGCTCGACCTCGGGCTGACGATCAGTCTTTCGGGCATCGTCACCTTCAAGAACGCGAAGGACCTGCAGGAATTCGCGGCCGAGGTCCCTGCTGACAAGCTGCTGGTCGAGACCGACAGCCCGTTCCTCGCCCCGGTTCCGCACCGCGGGAAGCGCTGCGAGCCTGCCTACACCGGCGACACCGCCCGCTTCGTCGCGGATTTGCGCGGTGTCACGCTCGAGCAGCTCGGTGAGGATACCACGCGCAACTTCGCAGGGCTTTTCAGCAAGGCGAAGCTTCCCGGCGTCCTGCCCGAGGTCGCGGCCTCGTGAAGGTCACGATCCTGGGCAGCGGGACTTCGACCGGCGTGCCGCGTCTCGGCGGCGAGAACGGCGCGGACTGGGGCAAGTGCGACCCGAACGAGCCGCGCAACCGGCGTACCCGGGTCTCGATCCTGCTCGAGAGCGAGGCTGGAAGCCGAATTCTCGTCGATACCCCGACCGATCTGCGCGCGCAGCTGCTCGCCAACGACATCCATCGCATCGACGCGATCTTCTGGACTCACGACCACGCCGACCACTGCCACGGCATCGATGACCTGCGGCCCTTACGCTATGGCCGCGCCGGTCCGCTCTCGGGCTTTGCCGCGAGCGAAACCGTGCGGCGCCTGCGCCAGCGCTTCGGTTACGTCTTTGCAGGTCAGCACGGGTATCCCACGCTTGTCAGCCTCGACAATCTCGATAACCTGCGCCTGTGCGAAGGCTTTCGGGTCGAGCACACGCAGATGCCGCATGGTCCGGCGCAATCGACCGGGTTCCGGTTCGACTGCGATGGTGCTTCGATCTGCTATCTCACCGATTTCAGCGAGGTGACGCGCGACATGATCGAGCTTTGCGAGGACACCGACGTGCTAATCGTCGATTGCCTGCGCCGTGAGCCGCATCCCACGCATTCGCACCTTGCCATGGCGCTGGACCTGGCGAAGACGAGCGGTGCGGGTAGGGCGGTGCTCACCCATCTCGACAAGAGCATGGATTACGCGACGCTCTCGGCCGAGATCCCCGACAACGTCGCGGTCGCCTACGACGGCATGGTGATCGAGCCATGATCACGACCGGCTCCGTGGTCTCGATCGTCGCGGTGCTGGCCTGTTTGCTGCTGGTTTCACGCCATTCGGGTTTTCGCACCATGGGTAGCGCGCGCGTTATCCGGCTTGCGCTGATCTGGGCGGCGATCATTCTCGGGCTCGTTATCGTCATTGATATAGCCGGATTGGAACTCGCTGGCTGATATCTGAGAGAGATGGCTCCTCTCGCCTTATCCTGCCACCTTTTTTACATAATACATATTATCACTTCAACGTGGCCGGAAGCCCCAGTCGCCACAGAACCCCGCAAAATTGATCATTGCATTCCTCGGTCCGAATGCACCTCAAGAATGCGTCCAACGACATGATGCCACCGTCCATCGCACCATAACGATTGCATTGTCCGCGAGCCGGACAGCCTGTTCTTGTCATCATGAAGTTCGTCCCGCCGGCGCATGGTCTTGTCAGCAATGACCGGACCAGCGGTCCACTTGCACATGATTCATGACCAACAGCTCCAAGGATTGGCAGTAATGACCTCCACTGCAAACAAGCCCGGCGTGCGCGAAGCCATGCCCCTGCTCGCCGCCAACGAAGGCGTCTGGGAAGGCTGGTACCGCTATTACGATGCCAAGACCGGCGAACTCGTCGACCAGCACCGCTCGCGCCTGATCTGCCGGCTGTTCAACAAGGACGGCGTCGATCACTACCACCAGACCAACTACTATTTCTGGGATGACGGGCGCGTCGACATCCGCGATTTTCCAGCCGAATATCGCGACGGCCGCATCTGGTGGGACAATGACCTGATCAAGGGTTGGGCCGCAGCCATGCAGCCGGACGATTTCAACCGTTCGACCTGCCTCAACTGGACGCGCAAGGACGAGCCCGGCATCTATCTCTACGAGATGATCCAGAACAACGATGCGCGCACGCACCGCGCCCGGACCTGGCAGTGGTTCCGCGATGGCATTTGCTACCAGCGCACGCTGATCGACGAGAAGTTCATCACGCCCGACTGGCAGAACTGGTCGAACGATGGTCCGCCAACCGACTGATTTTCCATCCTTTCATGCCTTCACAATGAGCCGGCCCGGGATCGCTGATCCCGGGCCGTTTCGTTTGTGCCAAGCGTGCCCGTTCAGGACTGGCCGAGCGCCCTCGCCGCGGCTGCCACGGCCTCGGCAACGCGCGGATAGGTCCCGCATCGGCAGATGTTGGTGATCGAGGCGCGAACCGTCTCGGCGTCGATGGTGGGGTTTTCGCGCAGGAGTGCGGCGGCAGCCATGATCATGCCGGGCTGGCAGTATCCGCATTGCGGGACCTGGGCTTCCAGCCAGGCATCCTGGATGGGGTGAAGCCCCCTCTCCCCGGGTTCATCTGCCGTTCCGGGCACCCCTTCGCCGGGGAGACCCTCGATGGTCACGATCTGCGCGCCCTCTTCCAGCGAGGCGAGCGGAACCTGGCAGCTGCGCGTCGCAGCGCCATCGACGTGGATCGTACAGGCACCGCACATGCCGATCCCGCAGCCGAACTTCGTGCCAGGCAGCGAGAGGTCCTCGCGCAGCACCCAGAGCAGTGGCGTATCGGGCTCGGCCGAGACTTCGCGCCTGCTGCCGTTGACCGTCAAAACGGTCGTCGTGGAGGTCGTCATGGCCCCTCTCCTTTCAGATCGTCAGCGTGCGCGCGATCGGCAGCGCACGGATACGCGGACCACCGGCATCGACGATGGCATTGGCGAGAGCCGGTGCGACCACCGGGGTCGAGGCTTCGCCGACATTGCCCGGCTCATCGCTGCCCGGCATGAGCGCGACCTCGATCGGTGGCACTTCCATCATCATCGGCATGCGGTAATCGGTAAAGTTGCGCGCGGTTGGCTCGCCGTTCTCGAACTTGACCTCGCCCCACAGCGCGGCCTGCAGGCCGAACACGATCCCGCCTGTGACCTGTCCCTCGACACTCGCCGGGTCGATCATCAGACCGCAGTCGCAGGCGCACGCGATCCGGCGCAGGCTGAGCAGCGTGTCGTCGAGGCCGACCTCGAAGCCGATAGCGCAGAAATTGCTCTGCGCGTAACTGAAGGCGATGCCCCGCCCGATGCCCGGCTCGCGCGGTTGGCCATAGCCGATCATCTCGGCTGCCCGCTTCAGGACGGGGGTGATGCGCGGATGCCCATCGAGCAGTTCGAGCCGCAACTCGAGCGGATCGCGGCCGGTCTCGCGGGCGATCTCGTCGATGAAGCTTTCGGCGAAGAAGGCGTTCTGCGACATCGAGACCGAGCGCCAGAAGCCGACCGGCACGGTCAAGTCGAGCTCGTGGTACTCGATCAGCTTTTCCGGGTTGTAGGCCTCGTAGATCAGCTGCCCGGCGGCGGTCAGATCGCCCATGTCCTCCATCCCGTGCATGCCCTTGCGGCCATGGTAGGCCATGATCGATTGACCTGCGACGCGCGAATGCAGCGCGGTGACCTTGCCTGCGGCATCGATCGCGGCGCGCGAACGCGCCTTGTAGGCGGGCCGGAACTGGTCGCCCGCCATGTCCTGCTCGCGGGTCCAGATCGTCTTGACCAGACGTCCGGGCGCACCGCGCGCGGCCTCGACCGCGACGCCGACGAAATCGGTGCCCCACTTGCGACCGAAACCGCCGCCGACGTAAGTCACCTCGACACGCACCTGTTCGAGAGGCAGGCCGCTCAGCTTCGCCCCGAGGATACGGCTCGTCTCGGGATCCTGCAGCGGACCGCGGATGAGCAGGCCCTCGCTGTCCAGCCTGGCCGCACAGACCAGCGGTTCGAGCGTCGCGTGGGCCAGATGCGGCACTTCGTAGGCGGCCTCGATCACCCGCTCAGCGCCCGAAAATGCGGCGTCGAGGGCCTCGAGGTCGGCCATGATGATCTTTGGCGGGAAGGTCGATATGTCGAGCTTGGGAAAGGGCTTGGGCGCAACCTCGTCAAAGGCTGCATCGAGCCGGGCCGACAGGGAGGCATCATCAAGCCCCTCGATCGGCGAGGAGGTGACCGTCAGCTCCAGCTTTTCAGCCGCGCTCTTGGCGCGCCAGAAGCGATCTGCCAGCACCGCCATGCCGCCGGTCACGGGAACTACGGCGACGACGCCGGGCATGGCGCGCGCGGCCTCGATCCCCTCCACCGTGAACCGTGCCTTCGGGTGGGGCGCCAGCGCGAGACTGGCGGTGAGCATGCCCTCCTCGTGCACGTCGATGCCGAATTGCGCCGTGCCGGTGACCTTCGCCTGCAGGTCCTTGCGCAGGCTCTTGCCGCCGATCACGGTGAATTCGGAAGGTTGCTTGAGGGCGACGTTCTCGGGCACCGGCAGATGGGCTGCGCGGGCGGCGACGTCACCGAACCCGAGGCTTTGCGACGAGGCCGCATGGACGATTGTACCGGAGCGGGTGGAAAGCTCGTCCACCGCTACGCCAAGCTGCGCCGCGGCGGCCTCCAGCAACATCGCGCGTGTTGTCGCGCCGAGCCTGCGCATGGCCGCGTAGTAACCCACGACGGTCATCGAATTGGCGGTCATCTGCTTTTGCGCGATGGGGTTGATGAAGGCGCGGTCAGCCCAGGGCAGCCTGACTTCCATGCGTGCAAAGTCGCAGTCGAGTTCTTCTGCGACCATCCGCGCGAGGGCTTCTTGAGTACCCTGCCCCAGTTCGCTCGATGGAACGATCAGCGAGACCACCCCATCGGGCGCTATGGCGAGCATCGCGCCGAACTGTGCGGCCTCTTCGCTAGACGCGGCGCTCTCGGCAAATGCGGCTTGCGGCGCGAGCCCGAGCAGAACCGTGCCCGAAGCGAGACCGAGGCTCGCAACGAAACCACGCCGCGAAAGGTTGAGCAGCCCTGTCGCGCTCATTGCGGTACCCCTTCAGGCAGGTCGCGCGCCACGCGCAGGCCGAAGATCCAGGTCACCTGATCGACCGGATCGCGCCCGCGCCACGAGACGCGGTTGCGGAAGGGCGTGCTGATCCAGCTTCCGCCGCGTACTGCGCGCAAGGGGCACTGCGTGGCCGGAGCGACGTAGGCGCTACCATCGCTCGGCACGGCCTGCGGATAGGGCGCGGCATAGCAGTCCTGCGTCCATTCCCAGACATTGCCGATCATGTCGTAAAGGCCGAAGGCATTGGGGGCATAGCTTGCCACCGGCGCAGCGCCTGCGTGGCCGTCGCGGCAGCGCGCATGCGGGATCGCCGGGGCCTCGCCCTTGGCCTGACCGCCGAATACCGGGATCATCCCGCCCTGCGCGCCATCCTCATCGAGCATATTGGCGTGAGCACAGCCTGCATCTGCGGAACTGCCCCAGCTGTAGTCGGCGCTTGAACCGGCACGCGCGGCATATTCCCACTCGGCCTCGGTCGGCAGGCGATAGTGGTGACCCGTCGTCTCGGAGAGCCAGGCAACGTATGCCTGCGCGTCAGTCCACGAGATGCAAACGACCGGTAGCTGCGGGGCGCCCTCGCCGGCGCCGGGACCGGGATGGCGGAAGTCGGCTTCGGGCATCTTCTCGACCTTGCCGCTGGCTGCGTCGATCGAACGACACCCCGTCGAGACCGGATGCCCGGTCGCGGCGACGAAGCGGGCATATTGCGCATTGGTCACCTCGGTGCGCCCAAGGGCGAAACCGTAGCCGATCTCGACGCGGTGCGGCGCACCTTCCGGCCTGCCCTCTTCTCCGGCATCGGCGCCCATGACGAAGCCGCCCGGTGCGATCGCGACCATCTGCGGGCAAACATCCTCGCAATCCGCAAAGACCGTGCCTGGCGCGACGACGCCATCGGCCTTCGTTTCGGCGTGGGCGGTTTGCTGCGACACTGTCGCCGCGGTCATGACCAGTGCGACGCCGATGACGCCCGCGCAAAGTCGCTGCTGCGTGATGATCGTGTTCAAGTCTCTCTCCCCCTCACACGGGCACGGAGTAGCCCTGCGCGCCCGTTCATGCTCACTTGTCGAAGTCTCAGTCGCCGACGACCATGCAGGTGATCTCGGCAAGCCCTTCGCGCAGCTTCTTGGCCGCCGCATATTCCGGCGAGTTCCAGAACGCTTCGGCGCTAGCGCGGTCGGGCCACTGCGTGACGATGACCGAGGTGCCCGGTGCGATGTCGCCCTCGAGCACGCTGCCCGGACCACGCACGATGTATTCGCCGCCGGCCGCGCTCTGCAGGCGTGCGGCCTCCTGCGGGTAGCCGCTGGCGAGGAAGGCCTCGCGGTCGTGGATCTTGGCGGTAACGACGAGCCATGCGGCCATGCGGACTTACTCCTCTTGTGTGTGCTGGGCATGGTGTCGGTCGGTTCGATGTGATCGGGACACCGGGGCGTTGCAGCTATCCGACCTGCGGATTGCAGCGTGAGTAATGCACGCGCTTGCCTGCCTTGGGGCGACACTGGAGCCGACACAGACCAATTTGACCTAGAACTATATCCATTGCTCGGATAGGCACATGCATATGGCGGACATTGCGTCCGGCCGTGTCTTTCACTGCGGGCAAGGTCCCCCCAACGCTTTGAAGAGGTATGACAAGATGAGCATCGTCGGCACGAAGATGGTCTGCGACGGCAAGACCGCACGCCAGATCTTCGAGGAAACCATCGCCAATCCGAGCCGCGCCAAGTTCGGTTTTGGCGAGAAGCTGGCGATCGTGAACGTCGACTTCCAGAATGCCTACACCCGTCTCGACGAGTTCAAGACCGCCTACGAGACCGATCCGCGCCAGATCGAGTACACCAACACGATCTCGCGCCTCGCCCGCGAGAAAGGCATGCCGGTGATCTGGACCCACGTCGCCTATGCCGAGGACGGCAGCGATGCGGGCGTATGGGGCACGCGCAGCGATACCCCGGATTCGCTCCAGAACATCAAGTACGAGTCGCGCCGCCACGCCTTCGACGATCGCTGCGAGATCGATCCGGCCGACATGATCTACACCAAGCGCATGCCCTCGGCCTTCTTCGAGACCCCGCTGCAGAGCCTGCTGGTGTGGCACAAGGTCGATACCGTGATCGTGACCGGCGGCTCGACCTCGGGCTGCATCCGTGCGACCGCCGTCGACAGCCTCAGCCGCGGCTATCGCACCATCGTCCCGATCGAGACCTGCGCCGACAAGCACGAAAGCTTCCACTTCGCCAACCTCACCGACCTCGCCATCAAGTATGCCGATGTCGAGCCGGTCCAGACCGTGATCGACTGGCTGGAGGCGCGCTGATGAACGAGGGCGAAAAGGACCCCGGCCTCTACGACTTCGCGCCCTATCGCGGGCGCAAGCCGTTTGCCTGGCCGGGCGACAAGAAGGTCGCGGTCTGGATCTCGCCGAACCTCGAGTTCTACGAGATCAATCCGCCGGCCAATCCGCACCGCAAGTCCTGGGCGATGCCGCACCCCGACGTCGTGCGCCAGTCGCACCGCGACCACGCTAACCGAGTCAGCCACTGGCGCATGGCCGAAGTCATGTCGAAGCACGGTTTTCCGGGCTCGGTCAGCCTCTCGGTTGCGCTGTGCCAGCACCACCCCAACGTGGTCGAGGACGCCAACCAGCGGGGCTGGGAATTCTTCAGCCACGGGATCTACAACACCCGCTATTCCTACGGGATGGACGAGGCGCAGGAACGCGCGATCATCGAGGATTCGATCAAGACCGTGCGCGATGCGACCGGCCAGACGATCCGTGGATGGCTGGCACCTGCCCTCACCCACACCCCGCGCACGCTTGATCTGATCGCCGAGTATGGTCTCGACTATACCTGCGACCTCTACCACGACGACCAGCCCCAGCGCGTGAAGACCAAGACCGGCGACCTGATCTCGATGCCCTACAGCCTCGAGGTCAACGACCACTACGGCTTCTTCGTCTACAACATGAGCCCGCGCGAATACGCCGACACGCTGATCCGCCAGTACGAGCGTCTTGCCGCCGAGCCTTCGGGCACGGTCATGTGCATTCCGCTCCACTCGTATCTCATCGGCCAGCCCCACCGCATCGGTCCCTTCGAGGACGTCCTCAAACACATTGCTGCGGACGCCGGAGACGGTGGACGCGCGTGGATCACGCGCTCGGGCGACATCGCGGACGCCTGGCGCGCCGTGCAGCAGAAGGAGGCGTGATCATGAGCCTCGATCCCGAATATCTCGAATACCCCAAGCGCCGCCTCGGCTACGACCACGAGCTGTTCCCCTACTCGGTCATGGAGGAGCGCAAGCCGCTCGCCTGGCCCGAAGGCAAAAGGGTCGCGACCTGGATGGTGGTGAGCCTCGAATGGTTCCCGATCACGCCCGAGAGCACCCCGTTCAAGGCGCCGGGCCACATGCAGACGGCCTATCCCGACTATCGCCACTACACCTCGCGCGAATACGGCACCCGGGTCGGCTTCTACCGCCTGCTCGATGCCTTCGAGAAGGTCGGTGCCAAGGTGTCGGTTGCGGCCAATGCCGCGATCGCCCAGCGCTATCCGCAGGTCATCCGCGACATCGTCGATGCCGGGCACGAGATCATAGCCCATTCGACCGACATGAACGGCACGATCGCATCGACGCTGCCCGTCGAGGAGGAGCGCAAGCTCATCACCGAAAGCATTGCCGTGCTCTCCGACATTGCAGGGGTAAAGCCGCGCGGTTGGCACTCGATTGCCCGCCAGCAGAGCTTTGCCACGATGGATCTGCTGAAAGAGGCGGGTATCGAGTATTGCTGCGACTGGGTGAATGACGAGCTGCCCTATGCCTTCAACAACGGGCTGGTGAACATTCCGCTCAACCACGAGCTTTCGGATCGCCAGATCATCACCGTGCAGCAGCAGTCGGCCGACAGCTACGCGCAGCAGATGCTCGATGCCTTCGACTGGCTGGCAGCGGAAACGCCGCGCTTCGGCGCACGCATGCTGCCCATGCACCTTACCCCCTACATCATCGGTCTGCCCTATCGCATGGATGCCTTCGAGCAGCTGCTGGTGGACCTCAAGGCCCGCGACGGCAACTGGTTCGCGCGCGGCTGCGACATTCTCGACCAGTTCAGGAGCCAGATGTGAAAGCTTACGTCCTTGGAACGCAGGAAGGTATCTCCTCGCTGACGCTCACCGAGCGCCCCGATCCGGTCGCCGGGCCCGGCGAGGCCGTGCTCAAGGTGCGCCTTGCCTGCCTCAACAACCGCGACATCCAGATCCTCGAAGGCCGTTACGGCGCGAAGAAGGCCGAGGATCGCATTCCCCTGGCCGAGGGTCTGGGCGAAGTCGTCTCGGTCGGTGACGGGGTCACGCAGGTCGCCGTGGGCGATCGCGCGGTGTGCCCGCACTTCGTCGCCTGGCACGATGGCCCGTTCGACATGAGCTACTTCGGCAAGGATCTCGGCACTTTCACCGATGGCTGGGCCGCCGAGTACATCAAGGTTCCGGCAGGCGCGCTGGTCAAGGTGCCGGCAAGCCTTTCCGACGAGGCAGCCGCCCCGCTCGCCGCCGCCACGCTGACGGCATGGCACGCGGTTTCGGTCATCGGCGAGGTGAAGGCTGGCGACCTCGTGCTCGCCCTTGGCACCGGAGGTGTCTCGATGGCCGCGCTGCAGATCGCCAAGGCCAACGGCGCCTTCGTCGCGATCACCTCGTCGAGCGACGAGAAGCTCGAGGAAGCGCGCAAGATGGGCGCCGACTACACGGTGAACTATCGCACCAGCCCCGACTGGGCCGCCGAGCTGCTCAAGCAGACCGGTGGGCGCGGCGCGGACATCATCGCCGAGACTGGCGGCCAGCACACGCTGCCGATGTCGATCAATGCCGCCGCCTGCAACGCGCGCGTCGTCCTGATCGGTGTGGGCAGCGCAGACGGTCCGCTGCCCAACTACGGCGGTATCATCGGCAAGAACCTCGTGATCAAGGGGATCGCCTCGGGCAGCCGCGGAATGCTGGTGAACCTGCTGCGGGCGATGGAAGCCAACGACTTCGCCCCCGTGGTCGACAAGACCTTCGCCTTCGACGAGATGGCGCAGGCGCTCGACTACCTCAAGTCGGGCAATCACCAGGGCAAGGTGCTGGTGAAGGTTTCCTGATCGAACGGGCGGGCGTCGGCAGGTCCGGCGCCCGCCCGGCATATCATTGAAAAATCAGCCCATCCCGGGTTCGTGCAAATCCATGCGGATATGGAAACGGTCCGCCCGGTAGTGGGCGTAGGTCAGCAGGAACGGGCGGTCCTGCGCATCGAAGACCGTACGGGTTATGCGCAGCATCGCGGAATTGCCGGCAACATCGAGCATTCCGACCATCTCGCCGTCGGCAAGCACCGCGTTGATGGTCTGCTCTGCGCGGTGCGGATGATACCCGGCTGCATCGAGTACCTTGAGGATCGGCGCACCGCTGAGCTTTTCCTTGGTGACGAAATCCTTGAGATCGACCGGCACGTAGCTGACGATATAGCCGATCGAGACGTTCTCATCGTCGAGATGGCGCACCCTGACCGAGCGGATCACCGGGGTTCCCGGCGCGATGCGCAGGCTGGTGGCAACACGCGCCGGTGCTGCGACCTCCTCGACCAGCATGACGTGCACGCTGGTGCCCTCACCGAAGGCGATGAGCGAATCGTAGGCCTGTTCGAGGTTGGCCTCGATCGGCTTGGCGGGTGACTTGAAGATCACCCGCGTGCCGACGCGGCGGCGACGTTCGACGTAATGCTGGTCGGCAAGGTCGTTCAGGACCCGCCGCGCGGTGATGCGCGACACGTCGTAGAACTGTGCCAGTTCCTGCTCGGTCGGCATGGCCGAACCATAGGCGCGCTGACCCGAGAGGATCTCGTCGCGCAGCTGCAGGTAGATCTGGTGGTAGAGCGGTACCGCTCCTTCGCGATCGAGCACGTCTTTCCCTTGTTGCTTGTCGGCGCGCAGTACCGCACTTGCTAGCGATAGCCGAGACCTTTGATAGTCTTGGGACAGCGCGCGCCGTAGTCAACCCGCCCCGGCGCCGATCTCGCGACCGGCGCCGGGGTAAGTTCGTGTGGCGATCAGCGCTCGAGTTCGACCAGTTCGTACCAGGTCTGCATGTAGCCGCCGACGCCGCCCTGCACGAAGATCGCGTCATCATCGGCCGTGACCCACACGTCGTAGGCGGGATGCGCCTCGCCGTTGGCCGCGACCATGCCGCCCTCGTCGTCGGTGAACTGGAAGTGGTGGCAATCGAAGGTGCCGGCAGCGACGGTCACCGTCTCGTCACCGACGTAGCCCAGCTCGATCACCGATTCCACGATCATCGGCGGGGTCGCGCCGCGGTGGTCGGGCGACGGCAGGAAGCAGCGGAACTTGCGCTTGTGCGCACCGAGCGAGCGGTCGATCTTCTTGGTGATGTAGGCGTCGGCGACGATCGGGTGCGTGCCGAAACCGTCGAATTCTCCGTTGAGCGCCATGGTCTGCGACATGCGCCCGATCGAGGGGCCGTAGCTCTCGCATTCGACCGTGTCTTCGCCGACGATGAACAGGCCCGAGCCCATGAACTTGTCACCGATGGTTAGGCGCACGAAGCAGTCCATCGGCCGATCGTTTTCGTCAAGACTGTAGACGATGTCGCGGTGCACCGTGGGATCGGGCTCGTCGATTTCGCAGCGCGCACGCAGCGTGCGCTTGTTGTCCGAGTGGTGCGTCCAGGTGAAGGTCTCGCGGCCACGCTCGTGCCCTTCGCGTCCGGGCTTGCGCGAGGTGTAGAGGATCTTGCCGGATATCGTGCGGTGCTTCTGCATGGGTTCTCCCTGTTGGAAAAAGCTGAGTGGAGCGCTCGATCAGAGCGGCGTTGCAATGCCGAGGTAGGATGCGATCAGGACGGCGATCCACAAGGTCATGACGGTGGGCTGCGTGATCGCGATGACGCCCTTGATCGCGCGGTCGCCCTCCGGGTTCGCGCCGTTCTGCTTGAGATCGATGATCGCCGGAAAGAGCGGCACGAGCTGGCGTCGCACGAGCAGGCCGATGAAGATGCAGAACGCGAGCACCAGCAGCTTGAGCGCGATGAACAGCGGCATCGCGATGATGTCGATCAGCCCAGCCACGCCGCTGGCAAGCAGCGCGGCAAGCACGAGGTAGCGGATCGCAAGATCGACCTGCTTGTAGGTCTTCCCAGCGGGGCCGTGCTTTAGGTGCACCGTCCAGGCGAGCGCAAGCCAGACGAGGCCCGCGACCCAGACCGCGACGACGGCCGAGGTCGGCAGCTGCAGCCAGCCCTTGACCACGGCCAGCGTGAAGCCGGTCGGAAACGCCAGGATCAGCGTCGTGCGCGGCGCCATGTCGATGTTGTTGAGGATGGTCAGGGCCATCAGGCGCTCGGGCACCGAACGCTTGGCATCGACCATGAAGCGCGAGGAGTAGAAGGCGCCGAGGTCGCCGCCCAGCCAGTAGATCGGGATCAGGATGTGCAGCAGGGTTAGCAGGGCAAGGCCGGTGTCCATGGCTCTCAGGTGTCCTTGTGGCTTGATGCGGTGGCGAAGAAGCGGGCCATTTCGGAACGGCGCTTCTCGCGGAAGACAGGATCATCGAGGCGCGGCAGCGATACGGTCCTGCCAAGCGGTATCAGCGCGGTCAGCGCCTCGCGGGTCTCGTCGAGGGGGTCGTTGCTCGCCGCGGCCATCAGCACAGGGCAGCCGATCAGCGGCAAGCGCTCGTCTGCGGGCCACTGGAAGGCGGCGCGGTAGTTGAGATGATAGGTCGTCGAAGCCTTCATCACTTCGACCAGCCAGGCGTGGAAATCCTCGGGGCTGCCCATCCCGCCATCGCGGCGGGCCTCGCGCGTGCGGCGGTACCAGGGATAGAACAGGTACTGATCGCGGCAGAAGTGGAACAGGCGCATGAGATAGGCGCCTTCGAGATCGGGCTCGAAGGGCCTGGCATAGTTCTCGAGAATATCGCGCAGCTCCTCGCCCTCGACCAGCGCCACGCCGTCGAGAACCAGATGGCTCACGCGGGTCGGCGCCATGATCGCAAGCTCCGCCGCGATGGCCGCCCCGGTATGCGAGCCGTAGACCCTGACCGTCTCGAGCCCGAGCGCATCGATGAAGCCGAGCATGGCCGCCGCGAGGTCCGCGACGCTGGGCTCGACAACGCCAAGCGCGACGCTGTCGCCATTGCCCGGGGTGTCGGGCGCGAAGACCTGCGCCTCACCGGCGAAGTCCTCGATCAGCCGCAGTTGCTGGCGCGAACTGCCCGGCGAGGCGTGAAGGATGAGCAGAGGCTCGCCTCCCTCCCCGGCCGTGCGATAGTGCATCTGCCCATGCGGCAGATCCACGAAGCCGCGACGGATCTGGCTCATATCGTGCCGCCTTCGATGACCTCGAGCAGCGCGCCTTCCGGGGTGAGCAGCACGCCGCTGCGCTTCCCTGCATAGAGCGGCCCTTCGCGCACCACAGGAGCGCTTGCCCAGTGCCCGTCGAGCCGCGCGAAATCGGGATGCAGCATCGAGGTGATCGCAACCCCCGGCGGCAGCGCGCCTTCGTGCTTCTCGCGGACAGTCGCTTCGGCGGGGTATTGGTCGATCTCGAGGAAGGTCTGGCCCGCCCCGCGCGCGGTGACGATGGGCGTCTTGGTCTCCGGATCGAGATCGAAGGCCTGGTTGATCATCGAATAGCGGATCGGCACCGGATCGATCACAGGAAGGCCCAGCACGTCCTCGACCCATTTGACGCTGGCTTCGAGATCGTCGCTGGCGAGCACCATGATGAAGGGGCGGTCGACGAGCGAGGTCGGGTTCGGCAACCCGGAACCCTCTCCGGGCTGCAGGATCTGCGTCAGGTAGACGATCTCCTGGTCGTCGCCCTTGACCTGCATCGGCTTGACCGTGGCAAAGCCGTCGAGGTCCTTGGGCGGCCCGATGATCTCGAAGGGGCTCTCTTCCATCCGGGCGCTCACCGCCATGACGTCGCTCACGCAGATCTCGGTCGCGGCCCAGCCATAGGTGCGGATCGGCGCATAGGAGGCAACCGGATCGCCCTCGACGAAGCGCAGGAACACCTCTTCGCCCGAGGCGGGCTGGAGCAGTGCATAAGGGCGACCTGCCGAGGCCGGGGCCTGCCAGGCCTGCGCGAGATCGTCGGGCACATTGCCCTCTTCGACCACGCGGTAGTCCATCCATTCACTGTAACGCGCGCTCGATGCGGCGACGTCGGCAACGACCAGGGTTGCGCACTTGAGTAGGGTCATCGCGAAGATCCTGCTTGCTGGATATCTGTTGGGTTCAGCCCATCACGCCGCTGGCGCGAAGGGTGGCCATGGCGTCGGTGGCGCTCACGAGTTCGTCGACGGCTGTGAGCAGCGGCTCGTGACAGGCGCCGAGCCCTGCAAATTCAAGACAGCCCAGTGCCTTTTCCATGTGTTGCTCGCGGCTGAGCGGCCATTGCGGAGAGCCGAACTGCACCTCGACATCGCGCACCAGCGTCTCGCCAGACCGGGTCCGCGCAATCGCGCGGGCCGGGGCGAAGGCGGCCATGTCGGGGTTGTCGTTGGCAATCACCGCGATCTTTCCGGCGAGCGCATGGACCTCGGGATCGTCGAGCGAAGCACGCTGGAAGTCGCCGAGCGCAACCTTGCCGCGCAGCAATGTCACTGCCGCAAGATACTGCATGCACAACCGCGCATAACCGGGTTCCATGCCGGGCTTTGCGGGCCTGCCGACGAGGCGGTGGATCAGTGGTGGTGCGTGGTATTCGAGGCTCTCGAGGTCCTGCGCGCTCAGGCCCTGTTCGCGCATCAAGTCCTGCACGGCAACGATGCCGCCATGGCCTGCCCGGCCCGTCGGGAACGGCTTCCAGCTGACCTCGGTGATGCGGTGTCCATCGCCAAGCCGTGCAAGAGCGGGCGCGAGCGCCTCGCGCTTTTCCATCAGTGCGAAGAAGCCGAAAGGACCATCGAGTGGGTGTTCGACGCCGGGCATTCCCGTCCGCGCAAGGTCGATCGCGACGAGTGCATTGCGCGCAGCATTGGCGACCTGCACCGGCAGTGCGGGCTTGCCCTCGACATGTGCTTGCATCGTGCCGGAAACGAGGGCGAGAGCATGCCCGAAGGCATCAAGCGCCTGCGCGCGCGACATGCGTCGCATGCGGGCGATGCCCGCGACGCAACCGAAGATGCCTGCGGTCGCCGGACGGAAGAAGGTCAGCGCATCGGGGGCGGCGATGCCAAGCGTCACCGAGACGTCGACAGCCGCGACAATCGCGGCGAGGAAGTCGGTGCCGGCAACCGCAGGACCGCGCTCGGCATCGGCCAGCAAGGCCGCGAGCGCGGTCGCCATCGGGTGCAGCACCGCGGGTTCATGGACGCAGTCGTATTCCTGCCCGTGGATCTGGAAGCCGTTGACGAAGGCTGCCGAGGGCGCGGGCAAACGCACGCCGGGACGCCCGAGCACCGAGGCATCGCGCCCCTCACCCCAGCCCGAGGCCATTGCGAAGACGCCCTCGGCATGCGCCGCGTTGCGCCCGGCCGCACCGACCGCGAGGCTGTCGTGAAGGAAGGTCCTCGCCATCGCCTGCGCCTCGGTCGGGATGGCATCCCACTCGAGCGAAAGCGCGTGGTCGACGAGGACGTGCGCGGGATTTTGCAGATTGTCGCCCCCGGTGCTCATCTCAGTGCGGCTCCTCGCCGCCCGAGACGTTCATGCTCTCGCCGGTGATGTAGATCGCCTCGTCCGAGCACAGGAACGCGATGGCCGAGGCGGTATCCTGCGGCAGGCCGGGACGGCCCATCGGAATACGCGCAGCCATGCGCTTGAGGTACTCCTCGACGCTGATCCCCTGCACTTGCGCAAAGTGCTCGTTCTGCCACTTGCCAAGGCCGGTGGTGACGTGGTTCGGGCACACGTTGTTGACAGTGATGCCTTCGGGCCCGAGCTCGATCGAGGCCGAGCGCACGAGGCCGACTAGCGCGTGCTTGGACGAGGTATAGGCCTGTGCGTGCGGGAAGCCCGACTTGGCGGCCTGGCTCGCGACGTTGATGATGCGCCCGCCCTTGCCGGCCGCAATCATCCGCTTGGCCGCGGCCTGCAGGCCGTACCATGCGCCGTTCAGGTTGACGTCGATCACCGCGCGCCAGTCGTCCACGGAGACGTCGACCAGCGGCTTCATGATATAGCCGATGCCTGCGTTGTTCACCCAGATGTCGAGCGAGCCGAAAGTCTCGATCGCGTGGTCCGCCAGCGCCTCGACCTGCGCGGGGTCGCGCACGTCGCACGCGAAAGTGGTGGCATCGCTCGGCATGGCCTCGGCGATGCGCTTCATCTCGTCGGTGCTGCCGATCATGGCATCGGGCGTCGAGGCATCGCGCGAGGTGCCGATGTCCGAGATGACGACCTTCGCGCCCTCTTCGGAGAGCCGCCGCACGATGGCCTCGCCCAGCCCTCCCTCGCGACCCGAGCCAGTGACGACTGCAACCTTGCCGGCAAACCTCACGCCACCAGCTCCTCGGTCATCACGAAGGTGACATCGACCATGCCCTGGAAGGTGCTCGCGACCTCCTGCATGATCTCGCTCTGCGCGTCGGCGGCGAACTGCTCCATGTCGTTGACGTCGAGAACTTCGATATATCCGAAGGGCGGCTTCTCGTCCGAGCCCAGGACTGCGGTCGAGCGATAGACTCGGAAGCTGTCGATCGACTTGAGGCTGTTGGCGGTCGGCAGGTCCGTCTCGCGCGCCCAGGCCTCGTACTGCTCTACCGAAACGCCCGGTTTCAGGTTGAATACCGCGAAAATGATCATCTCGATCCCCTTTTCCTTGTCGCCTGCCGATCATGGCATCACGGCTACTTGCGTACCTTGTAACGGCAATATACCATAAGGCTATAACAAATGAGGTAGGCCGTGAAGACCCATCGCACATCACCCAAGGCAAACGACCCTAGCGCGGCCTACGACGGGCCCCCGGACTATCGCGTCATTGGTCGCCATGCGGTCTTCCCGCAGACCAGCCACGACGAGATCGAGCGAATCAACTTCCTCGCGCAGATGAACCGGCACCTCGCCGCACGCGTCGTGCCCGGCGTGAAGGCTGCGTACGAACAGCGCGTCGTCCCCGCGTTCGAAGCCGAGAACGGGCGTCCGATCGCCGACCGCCACGAGGCGCGCAAGGCGCTGCTCAAGGACCCCGCCTTCCAGACCTGGTCCGCACTGCGCCGCATGACGATGGAGCAGCGCCAGCAGGCGGGTCGCTGGACCGCGCTGCGCCAGGCCGAAGAGCTTGCCGAGATCGCGGCGGAGCTTACCGATGGCGACGAGCGCCTCTCGCTCGATCCCTCTGTGGCGATCCCGCGCTATGTCTCGGCGGTCGATCACCACTGCATGCCGGGCAGCTATCACACCGAATATTTCGAGGGCGACGTCACCAACGGCGCCAATTACGATCATGCGGGTTTCGTCACCACCAGCGGCCTGCTCGGCAAGTATTCCGATGGCGGCGGTCAGGCCGTGGTCAACTGGGTTCGCAAGAACCTGCCCGACTTCAAACCCAGGACGATCCTCGAGATCGGCGGCACGGTCGGCCATTCCAGCCTGCCGCTCGCCCAGGCCTATCCCGAGGCCGAGATGACGATCGTCGATCTCGGCGCGCCGGTGCTGCGCTACGGTCTTGCCCGCGCCAAGTCGCTGGGCGTCGAGAACGTACGCTTCGTCCAGGCCAGCGGCGAGGACCTTTCGGGCTTTCCCGATGCGAGCTTCGACTGGATCCAGACGACGATGTTCCTGCACGAACTCTCGACTACCGCGCTGCGCAACATCTTCCGCGAGACGCGCCGTCTGCTGAAGCCCGGCGGCGTCGTGCTGCATGTCGAGCAGCCGCAATATTCGCCGGAAATGCCCCTGTTCGAGCAGGCGATGCGCGACTGGGATGCCTTCTACAACAACGAGCCGTTCTGGAGCCGCATGCACGAGATGGATCTCGATGCCGCGATGGTCGATGCGGGATTCGAGAAGGACAGCCTGATCCATGGCGGCGTCTACGGCGTCGTCGATCGCGAGCTGTTCCCCGACGCGGCCGAGGACGACACCGAGGATTACGGCCGCAAGGCGGCCTGGCACGTGATCGGAGCAGTGGCATGAGCTTCAACGACGCACTCAACGCAGCCGGTACCAAGCCCGCCGGCAAGCGCCCCTACTTCCTCGATGCACAGGTCGAGAAGGTTCTCGCAGTGACCATGACCCTCGCGCAGGAGCTCGCCGTCGCGCGCCAGCGCAGCGACACGCTCGAGCGCCTGCTGCGCGAAAAGGGCGTGCTCGCCAAGGGTGAGATCGACGCCTTCGAGCCGAGCCGCGAGGCCTCTGCCGAGCGCCAGATGTGGAACCAGGAGTTCATCGCCCGCATCCTCAGGATCGTGCAGCAGGAAAACGAGGCCGAAGTGCTCAGGGACGATGTCGCCTCGGGCGATGTCGGCGAGGAACTGGCGAGGGACGCGTGAGGTGAGCGTGGACTTCGAATTCACCGTCCCCGTGCTGGTCGTCGGCGGCGGCGCCTGTGGCTGCATTGCCGCGCTCTCTGCCGCGCATGCCGGAGCAGACGTGCTGCTGATCGAGCAGGACGTGCGCCCGATGGGCTCGACCGGCATGTCGCAGGGGCTGATCTGCGCCGCGGGTACCCGCGCGCAGGCCGAGGCCGGGATCGAGGACGATGCCGAACGCTACTACGCCGACATCATCGCCAAGACCAAGGGCGAGACCGATCCGGTTCTTGCCCGCGCGATTGCCGAGAACGCGGGACCGACGGTTGACTGGATGGTCGCCGAGCTCGACATGCCGTGGTCGCTCGACAAGGGGTTTCGCCCTGCCTACGGCAACAGCACCTATCGGGTCCATGGCTGGCACGGTCATACCGGGCAGGACATGGTCGACCTCTTGCATCGCCGCCTCGACGACAACGGCGTCGACGTGATGACCGGTGCCAATCTGGTCGAGGTCCACGCCGATGACGAGGGGCGCGTTCGCGGTGTCACGCTCGAGCGGCCCGACGGCTCGCACGAGCAGGTCGGCTGCGAGGCTCTGGTGCTGGCCTGCGGCGGGTTCGCCGCGAACCACGAGATGGTTGCAAGGCACATGCCCGAGATGGCCGGCGCACGAAACAACGGGCACGAGGCAAGCCAGGGCATCGCAGTGCGTGTGGGCGAACAGCTCGGCGCGGCACTGGGCGACATGGGCGCCTATCAGGGCTATGCCATGCTCACCGAACCGCAGGGCATCCCGGTTCCGCCCGGAGTGCCGGTCGCCGGCGGCGTACTGGTCAACCTCGAAGGCAAGCGCTTTACCGACGAGACCGCCGACATCGCAGGGATGGTCCATCCGGTCCTGCAGCAATCGGGCGATCACGTCTGGGTCGTCTATGACGCGCGGATTGAGAGCGAAGTCGCCTACGTTCCCGAAATCCAGCAACTGAACGCGCTCAACGCTGCAAAGCGCGGCAACGGACCCGAAGAGCTTGCAGGCGTTATCGGCGTTCCTGCCGCTGCCCTTGCCGCAACGCTGGCCGATGCTGCTGCCGCACAGGCAGGCGGCGTACCCGATGCCTTGGGTCGCATCTGGGGCGAGGATCTCCCGCCCTCGGGCGAACTGCGCGCGCTCAAGGTCGTGGGTGCGATCTTCCATACGCAAGGCGGCCTGCAGATCGATGGCCATGCGCGCGTGCTGCGCCCCGACGGGACCGCACTGCCCAATCTCTTCGCAGGTGGCGGCGCCGCCCGCTCGGTCTCGGGTCCCGCCCACTGGGGCTACCTGCCCGCGATGGGGCTTGCCACTGCGGTAACCTTCGGCCGGCTCGCAGGCCTCGCCGCCGCGCAAGTCGCCGGGCGGGTTCCCGCACCGACCTGACGCAATCTGCCCTGCGCCGCATCCGACAGGGGAACACTCGCGTCGAGAGCAACCGGCCCGACCCTCCCTTGCGCGAGGGTGCTGCGCAGCAAGAACGCACAATCGTCCCGTTTTCGCCCATTTCCACAGGAAGCTGCCATGTCCGACGCTGCTACTCTTACCGCGATTGCCCCTTGCCCCTCCGATCTTCGCGCCAGCTTCGAAGCGATCGTCGGTGCCGAGCACGTAAGCACCGACGAGGCGCGCCTGCGCCTGCTCAGCGAGGACATCTGGTCGCGCGGCGAGCACGTCGCGATGCTTGCCGTTGCCCCCGGCTCGAGCGCCGAGCTCGCCGCAGTGGTCAAGGCCGCGCACGAGGCCGGGATCGCCCTCGCCCCACGCGGCGCCGGGATGAGCTATACAGGCTCCTACCTCCCTGCGACCGACAACACCGTCACCATCGACACCACCCGCATGGACAAGGTCCTGCGCATCAGCCCCGAGGACATGACCGTCACGGTGGAGGCCGGCTGCACCTGGCTCGCGCTTAACGAAGCGCTCAAGGAGCACGGCCTGCGCACCCCGTTCTGGGGCCCGATGTCCGGCATCTACTCGACCATCGGCGGGGGCCTCTCGCAGCTCAACGCGATGTTCGGTGCAGGCCACCATGGCACCTCGAGCGAGAGCGTTATCGCGCTCAAGATGATCATGGCCGATGGCCGCACCTTCACCACCGGTGCGCGCGGCCCCGACGGTGACAGCCCGTTCTATCGTCACTTCGGCCCCGATCTCGTGGGCCTGTTCTGCGGCGACTCCGGCACCATGGGGATCAAGGCCGAGATCACCATGCGCCTCATGCGCCTGCCCCAGTTCGAACAATCGGCCTCGTTCTCGTTCAAGACCGGCCCGGCCATGCTCGAGGCGCTGGGCGAGATGACGCGCGCAGGTATCGCTGCGGAAAGCTGCGGGTTCGATCCGGGCCTCACCAAGGTGCGCATGAAGCGCATGTCGATGGCGAGCGACGTCAAGACGCTGGGCAAGGTGATCAGCAAGGAGAAGTCGATCGGCAAGGGGCTGCTGGCCGCAGCAAAGATCGCGATGGGCGGCCGCAACTTCATTCCCGAGGAGGAATATCCGCTTCACATCACCGCCGAGGGTCGCTGCAAGGAAGCGGTCGCGGCCGACATCGCCACTGCACGCGAGATTGCTGCGAAGTTCGACGGCATCGAGATCGAGAACTCCATCGCCAAGATCATCCGCGCCATGCCCTTCCCTGCGCCCAATTCGATCCTCGGTCCCGAGGGAGAGAGCTGGATCCCGGTCCACGGCCAGTTCTCGCTTTCGACCGCACCCAAGGCCTTCGCCGAGATCCGCGCCTACTTCGACGAGATGGAAGCCGCATTCGATGCCAACGGCATTTCCTGCGGCTTCCTGATCTCCTCGATGTCGACCAACGCGATCATCATCGAACCGGTCATGTTCTGGCCCGAGGGCTATCGCCCGATCCACGAATCGATGATCGAGCCCGACCACATGAAGCGCCTCAAGCAGCTTGGTGCGCATCCCGAGGCGACCCGCATCGTCAGCGAAGCCCGCGACAAGGTGAAGGAGATTGCGCGCAAGTACGGTGCGGGCCACTTCCAGATCGGGCGCTCCTATGCCTATCGCGACCGCCAGGACCCGGCCTTCCTCGCCGTGCTCGACGCGGTCAAGCAGGTGATGGACCCGAAGGCACTGTTCAATCCCGGCGGCCTCGGCTTCCCCGGACAAGAGAACTGAGGACACAGTGATGTCCGAAGCCGAGACCTACCGCGCGATCCGCCTCGAACGGATCGCGCCCAGCTTCCGCGAGGGATGCGAGATCGTCAAGTTGCCCCGCCTCGCGCCGGGCCCGGGCGAGATTCGCGTGCGCAACCTTCATTGCGGCGTGAACGGCATCTTCGACACCCAGATCGCGCGTGACGCAGTCGATTACGTCAAGATCGCCCTGCCCACCTTCACCGGGGTCGAGGCCATCGGCGTGGTCGAGGAAGTCGGCGAAGGCGTCACTGGCTTCGTGCCCGGCGATGCTGCCGTCTCGGTACGGTTCACCGGTGGCTACCGCGAGGAGAACACCGCGCCCGAGAGCGCCTTCGTCAAGGTGCCCGAGGCGACGCGCGAATACCTCGCGCTATCCTCGACCGGTGTTTCGGCACATGTCGCGCTCTACCATATCGGTGCGCTGAGGCCGGGCGAAACCGTGGCGATCTCCGCTGCTGCGGGAGGCCTTGGCCACTTCCTCGTGCAGCTTGCCGTGCTGCGCGGCTGTCGCGTCGTCGCCGTCGCGGGCGGACCGGAAAAGTGTGCCTTCGTGAAGTCGCTCGGCGCCGAGCGGGTGATCGACTACAAGAGCGAGGATGTCGCGCAGGTGCTCGATGCCGAGTACCGCGATGCGCTCGATGTCGCGGTCGATACGGTCAGCGGTTCGATCTACGATGCCTTTCTCGCCAACCTCGCCAATCACGGCAGGCTGGTCGTTGGCGGCGCGGCGTCCGATCTCGAGGGCAAGCCCGAGATCGTCAACGCTCCGCGCATCGCGCACGCCATCTACTACAAGAGCGCATCTGTGCGCGGCTTCATGAACGGGCTGCTCACCGAGCACTGGCCCGCTGCGCGCGAGGAACTGTTTTCTCTCTACCAGTCGGGCAAGATTGCCGTGCGCTTCGACGCGCCGGATTTCGTCGGTATCGAGGGTGTCTTCGACGCGGTCGAGCGCCTGCTCTCGGGCCGCTCGAGCGGCAAGGTCGTCGTCGATCTCGCCGCGCCGCCCAGCAGCAATCCAGAATGAGGTCCATGCCCAGTACCCTTTTCGAGAAAATCTGGCAGGCGCATTGCGTCGATACGATGCCGAGCGGCTCCGCGCTCGTCGCGATCGACCGCGTCTTCCTGCATGAACGCACTGGCGCCGCGGCGCTCAAGTCGATGGCCGCGGCAGGCCGTCCGGTCCGCGATCCCGCGCGCGTCTTCGCGGTGATGGACCATATCGTCGACACCCGCATCGGGCGCGGCGACGGGACCCTGATGGAAGGCGGCTCGGCCTTCATCACCGAGACGCGTGCTGCGGCCCATGCTGCCGGCATCACCCTGTTCGACGTCAACGATCCCGATCAGGGCATCACGCATGTGATCTCGCCCGAACTGGGCATCGTGCTGCCGGGTGTGACCCTCGTCGCCCCCGACAGCCATACCTGCACGCAAGGCGCATTGGGCGCCCTCGCCTGGGGTATCGGCTCGAGCGAGGCAGAGCACGCCATGGCGACCGGCGTGCTGCGGCTCGACAAGCCCCGGACCATGCGCGTCACCTTCACCGGAAAGCTCGCTGCGGGCGTCACCGCCAAGGACATGGCCCTCGCCCTCATCGCGGCGCACGGCGCGGGCGGCGGCGCAGGCCATGCGGTCGAGTTCGCGGGCGAGGCGGTCGAGGCACTCGACATCGAGGCGCGCATGACCTTGTGCAACATGGCGACCGAATTCTCGGCCATGGCCGGCTTCATCGCGCCTGATGCCAAGACCTTCGCATACCTCGCTGGGCGCCGCTATGCCCCCGCGAACTTCGACGATCCCTACTGGAAGACGCTCAGGTCGGACGAAGGTGCAACCTTCGATACCGAGATCGTGATCGATGCGGCCTCGCTGGCCCCGATGGTCAGCTGGGGCACCAGCCCTCAGCATTCGATGCCGATTGACGGCGCGGTACCGCAGGGCCCCGAGCGCGCGCACCGGTACATTGACCTCGCACCGGGCGCGGCGATGCTCGGCACGCCCATCGACGTGGCCTTCATCGGTTCGTGCACCAACGCGCGCCTCTCCGACCTTCGCCGCGCTGCCGCGCTGGTGAAGGGCCACAGGGTCGCCGACACGATCAGGAAGGCGATGGTCGTGCCGGGCAGCTCTGCGGTCAAGCGCGCCGCCGAAGCCGAGGGGCTGGACACGATTTTCACCGAGGCCGGGTTCGAATGGCGCGCGAGCGGGTGCTCGCTGTGCTTCTTCGCGGGCGGCGAACGCTTCCCCGAAGGCAGCCGCACAATCAGCTCGACCAACCGCAATTTCGAAGGTCGTCAGGGACCGGGCATCCGCACCCATATTGCGAGCCCCGAAACCGTGATCGCGAGCGCTGTCGCGGGTGTCATCGCCGACCCGCGCGAGCTGGCCAGGGAGAGCGCGCAGTGACCCCCTTCACTACCCTCACCTCGGTTGCCGTGCCGATCCTGCGCGACAACGTCGACACCGACGCGATCATCCCGAGCCGCGAGATGAAGAGCACCGGGCGTACCGGCCTTGCCGAAGGCCTCTTCGCGCCATGGCGCTACAGCGATGTTGCCGCACGCACCCCCGATCCCAGCTTCGAGCTCAACATGCCCGAGGCCAGGGGCGGACAGGTGATCCTGGGCGGCGCCAACTTCGGCTGCGGGTCGAGCCGCGAGCACGCGGTCTGGGCGCTGGTCGAGTACGGCATCCGCTGCGTCATCGCCGAGAGCTTCGCGCCGATCTTCCGCGCCAACTGCATCCGCAACGGCGTGCTTCCGATCACCCTGCCCCGTGCCGATGTCGATGCGCTGGCCTGGCAGGAGATCACGGTAGACCTGCCCGCGCAGACGGTCACGGCCGGAGAGACCACGCACAGCTTCACGATCGAGGACGAGCCGCGCACGATGCTGCTCGAAGGCCTCGACGTGATCGACCTCACATTGAAGGCCCTGCCCGCCATCGAGGCATGGACCGACGCCGACCGCACGGCGCGTCCCTGGGTCTATCTAGAGAAGACCGCATGACCGAAATTCTCATTTCCGAAGTCGGCCCGCGTGACGGCCTGCAGTCGATCAAGCAGGTGATGCCGCTCGAAGCCAAGAAGGCCTGGATCGCTGCCGAGGCCGCCGCGGGCGTCAAGGAGATCGAGGTCGGCAGTTTCGTGCCCCCCAAGCTCCTCCCTCAGATGGCTGACACGCCTGAACTGGTGGAGTTCGCCAAGGGCATCGAAGGCCTCAACGTGGTCGCGCTCGTCCCCAACGCGCGCGGTGCGGAAAACGCGGCGAAGGCGGGCGTTCACGGCATGTCGATCCCCTTCTCGCTGAGCGAGACGCACTCGATCCGCAACGTAAAGAAGGACCACCCCGCGATGCTCGCCGAGATCGCGAAGGTGGCAGAAATTGCGAAGGATGCCGGGATCCACTTCGCGGTGGGTCTCTCGACCGCGTTCGGCTGTACCATCGAGGGCGCGGTTCCCGAAGACACCGTGGTGCGCCTTGCCGTCGCGGCCGCCGAAGCGGGTGGGCAGGAATTCAGCCTTTCGGACACCACCGGCTATGCCGACCCTGCACAGGTCAAGCGGCTCGTGCGCAAGGTCAAGGCCGCCGTCGGCGATGACATGCTCACCACGCTGCACCTGCACAATACGCGCGGCCTTGGCCTCGCCAACGCGCTGGCGGGCCTGGAAGAAGGGATCACCACGATCGATTCCTCGCTCGGCGGCCTTGGCGGCTGCCCTTATGCGCCGGGCGCCTCGGGCAATCTAGTCACCGAGGACCTCGTGCTGATGCTCAATTCGATGGGTTACGACACCGGCATCGATCTGGAAAAACTGCTCGAAGTGCGGTCGATCCTGACCGAGGCGCTTCCCGGCGAGCCGCTTTACGGCTTCACGCCCGATGCAGGTCCGATGCTGGACTACAAGGAAAGGATTGCGCGATGAGCGCTGAGACGAACGGCGCGCCGACGCCGCTGGCCGGGATCACGGTCATCGAATTCACGCACATGGTCATGGGCCCCACGGTCGGCCACATCCTCGCCGGGCTCGGCGCGGAGGTGATCCGCATCGAACCCATCGGCGGAGACCGCACCCGCAAGCTGCTGGGTTCGGGCTCGGGCTACTTCCCGATGTACAATCGCGGCAAGCAGTCGATCTGCCTCGATCTCAAGAGCGACGACGGCATCGCGGTTGCCAAGGACCTTTGCGCCAAGGCAGATATCCTCGTCGAGAACTTTCGCCCCGGCGCACTCGACCGCCTCGGCCTCTCCTACGAGACGCTGGCCGAGACCAATCCGGGCATCATCTACTGCTCGGAAAAAGGCTTCTTGCCCGGCCCTTACGAAGAGCGCACCGCGCTCGATGAAGTGGCGCAGATGATGGGCGGTCTCGCCTACATGACCGGCCCTCCGGGGCGCCCCTTGCGCGCAGGGTCCAGCGTCGTCGACGTGACCGGCGGCATGTTCGGCGTGATCGGCGTGCTTGCAGCGCTCGAGGAACGCCACCGCACCGGCAAGGGCCAGAAGGTCGTCGCCAGCCTGTTCGAGACCACGATCTACCTCGTCGGCCAGCACATGGCGCAGTTCGCGGTGACCGGCAAGGCGGCGAGCCCGATGCCCGCGCGCATATCGGCCTGGGCGATCTACGACGTGTTCGAGACCAGGGACGAACCGGTCTTCATCGGTGTCGTCTCGGACGTGCTGTGGGAGAAGTTCTGCCGCGTGTTCCAGCTCGACGATCTCTGGGCGGACGAGAGCATCCGCACCAACAACGAGCGCGTGAAGGCCCGTGATCGCATCCTGCCGCAGGTGCGCGAGATGTTCGCCGGCATGACCCGCGACGAGATCGTCGCCATGCTCGAGGGGACCGGCCTTCCCTTTGCGCCGATCGGTCGTCCCGAGGACATGTTCGACGATCCCCAGCTCGCCGAAGGCGGGCTCGAGGACGTCACGCTCGATAGTGGCGAGCAGACCCGCCTGCCCACCATCCCGCTGCAGATGGGCGGAAAGCGCCCCGGCTCGCACGTAACCTTGCCCAGTGCCGGGCAGGACAGCCGCGCGGTGCTTGCAGCACTGGGGTACAGCGACGAACGCATTGCCGCGCTGACGAGTTCGGGCGCGGTCGGAACTGCCTGACACGGACCGCTCCCGAAGCAAAAAAGGGCCCCGGTGCAGCGCTGCACCGGGGCCCCTTTTTTGCGCAACATTCGCAGCACCATCGCTCGCTCGGAATGCAGGCAAAAAAAGGGGCGACCCTTGCGAGCCGCCCCTTTCCTCCTGCGATTGTCCGTTTTTCAGAACATCGACTTTCCGCGAAGACGGTGGCCGTTCAGAACGGCTTGACCGTGCCGAGGAAGCAGATGCCGGCAATCGTGATCCAGTATACATAGGCCATCATGCGACCATAGAGGAATTCGCGCTCGAGCGCCGCCTCTTCCTTGGGGTTGGGCCCCTCGGCCAGACGACGGAAGCGCACCGTCCACAGGCGCATGATCCAGCGCAGGCCAAGTCCGATGCACAGCGTGAAGCCGTAGAGCGTCAGCTTGGTCGCATACCAGCGCATGCCCTCGCCCGCCTCGAGCGGACCATGGCCCAGCAGCGAGGAGATGCCGACGATGAAGATTGCGGGGATCAGCACCCAGCGGATCTTCTCGTCGAGCTTGGTCAGGGTCACGCCGATGTCGGTCTCGCGCTTGATGAAGGCGGCCCAGCAGAGCCCCAGCCAGCAGGCGACGAAGATCCACATCGCCGTCAGGAAACCGCCACCGTAGGGCTGCAGGCCGTAGATGTGCCCCATGTGCAGACCCAGCGGCAACAGCGTGATGATGCCGGTGCGTGCAAGAATGTCGATGCGGTAGGCCGTCTCCATGTGGCGACGGCGCTCCTCCATCGAGAGCTTGCGGTTGATGATATTGTAGCTCGTCTGGAAGACGCCCCATTCGCCGCCAAGCCAGTAGACCATGGCGACGATGTGGACCCAGCGAAGCACCAGTACTTCTTCAATCACGACTATCCCCTTTCAATAGGGGGAGCCGCCCCTAAGCCGATGCGCTTGCCGGTGCGGAGAGCCGATCCACCCAGTCGGTGACGGGCGGGTCGGGATTCTCCATGGCCTCGACTTCCTGCTGGAAGCCGCGCATGACGCGGGCGATATACGCCCTCATGGCATTTCCCCGTTCCTCACCGGCCTCGCGGTCCGGTGCGTAGGTTTCGAGCGCGGCCCGATCGAGCGAGCCCCCCTTGTCGAGGAGGCGTTCGAGCGTATCGAGGCGCTCACGCGTCGCTGCCAGTTCGGCGGTGAGCGCGAGCGTCAGCGAATAGAGGCGGTCAACGGCCATCTCGTCGAAATAGGCCGGTCGCCCGCCCTTGGCGCGTGCTCCCGAACGTGCGATCCAGTCGATATCCTGCGTCATGCCGGGATCTCCTGTCCTGCGTTCACGCTGACCGGGGGTTTCCAGGCTCCGTAGGCATTCCAGATGGCCGCCCGTCCATAGTCTTCCTGTTCGCCATCCGGCGACGCGCCAAACAGCGCCTTATCGGGAACTGACCGCACACCGGTCACAAACTGCTCCGTTTCGGGAAATCCGGCCTCGGCCATGACCTTTGCCATGTCGATCCCGTGCATCGCCGACCAGAACGGCTCGTTGTTGTTGTAGGCATCCCAGTCGCGCATGAACTGCTCGAACAAGGGCATCTCGGGGCCGTATTGCGGCTGCTCGACGTGCAGCATGAGCCCGCCCGGCTTCAGCACGCGGCAGCATTCGGCGATGATGCGCGGCATGGCAGCAGCGGATGTCTCGTGCAGGAACATGGTGGTCTGGACCCAGTCGAAGTGGTCGTCGGGAAAACGCGAGAGATCCTCGGCATTGGCCTGAACGAAGCGGATGTTCCCGACCCCCAGAGCCGCCGCGCGCGCCGCACCGTAGCGCAGCACCGGTGCAGCGGTGTCGATCGCGGTAACTTCTGCCTCCGGAAATCCCTGCGCCAGCGGCACTGCGTTGTGTCCGACGGTGCAGCCGACATCGAGGATGCGTTCGGGCCGCCAGTCGGGTCGATTGGCACGTGCCCATTCGACCAGGGCCCTGCCTCCGCCATTGTTGAGACTTCCCAGCGCCCCGCCGGTCGTCGCAAACAGGCCGACGTCGTAGTTCGCCGCGACGCTGACATCGCCAGGCCGTTCCTCACCGTGATAGCTGCCGGGCTGGCAATGGATGTCGACGCAGGTCACGTATTCGGGCTGGGAGATCGCGGGATCGAGTTCGAGCAGGCCGGCTTGCGCGTTGCAGGCGGCGACCTTCGCATCGGTCTCGTCGATCTGACGCAGCACCAACTGGCGCCCGTTTTGCTGGCGCATCTCCATGGTGTTGCGCTTGAGCGCCGACCATGTGCGGTGCCAGGGATCCTCGTTCATCGCGACCCGGATTTCCTCGCGAGAGACCGGGTCGCGGCCATGCACGGCGCGAAACGCCGGCTTGACGCGGGTCTCGTAAGCGAGCCGGTTGCCCGCGCCGAGGTCGGCGGCAAGGTAGCGATTGAAATGGGTGACGAAGTTGAACCGTGCCGCCTCGTCATGGCTCGCCTGCGGCATCACCGCGTGGCGTTGCAAGGCGGTATAGGGTGGCGGTAGCGGACTGGTCATGAGGCCCTCCATCGTGGCGCCTGTGGCGAGATTGCCAGCAGGGTCGCCTTGATGGTCTAGGCCAAGTCGCGCTCGTCGAGGTTGATTTGAGTCAAATCTATAACAAATAGAAACGGGGCCCGGCACACGCGTACCGGCCCCCGTCGAATGAGCGCAGTTGCGTCCCGATCAGAACTCGGCGAGCAGGCGCCCCAGCCCCTCGATCTTGTCTTCGATCCCGCAGGCGCGCAGCCCGTGCCAGTAGGTCGCGGCATTGATCGCGATGACCGGCTTGGCCAGCTTCGCTTCGTACTTCGCCGCGATATCGACCATCGACAGGTTGGTGCCGACCTGCACGATCGCATCGACATCATCGCCGTCGAGTTCGGCAATCACACCGTCAAGCGTCTCGGGCGTGACCTTGGCGATATCGGTCCAGCGCTTGCACTGGAGCGGAATGTCCTTCTTCACCTCGAAGCCCGATTCCTCGAGGAAGCGGCGCACTTCGGCATTGGCGACGGGGTAATAGGGCGAGACGAAGCTGACCGTCTTGACGTTGCCGTATGCCTTGAGCGCGGCCGCGACCGATTCCGCGCCCGTCGAGGCGCCGACGCCGGCGAAGTCCTCGACCTGCTTCTTCCAGGCCCGCGCACCCTCGACGCCGCCGTAGAAAGTGACAGCCGACATGCCGAGCACGAGATAATCGGGCTTGCAGGTCATCACCGAGGCAACCGCGTCCAGCGTGCTCTCCGCGATCTTGGTGGTGCCCGCGATGAAGTCCTCGTTCGAGAGCGCCAGCGGGTCTTCCACGAAGATGCGCGAGAAATGGTTGGTCACGCCTTCGGGACGCATACGCTCCATGTCGGGCTGGACCACGGTATTGGTGGACGGCGCGATGACCCCCAGCAGCTTGCGCCAACCGAGTACGTCTACCATTGCACTACTCCTCTTGCGGGTCTCTCCCCCGCGGGTTGAAGGATCATTCTCCCCGACCGCTCGTTGCGGTTCTTGTGGTTCGCTCTGAATTCGTTGGCCCCAAGGGTGCGACCCGATGGGCCCGCGAACGGAAAGGGCATTTGCAGGCCCTAACCGTCCGGGATCGGCAGTTCAGGTGATTGCCGCGGCCTGCTCAAGGCTCTCGAACATGGCCTGGCGCAGCATGTAGGCGCGGCGCTTCTCGGGATCGGCCTTGATCGCGAGCATGTTCTCGCGGCGCTTCTGGTGCGCCTCGTCCTGCCCGCCCTTGATCATGGCCATGTTGGCCTTGGTCTGCATCTGGGTGAAGCTGTGCGTCACTTCGCGGCGCTGACGGTCGTAGAGCGAGAGGTTGGCATCCATGTCTGCCTTGCCCTCGATGACCGGCAGCAGCTTCTCGAACAGGTTCACGGCATCGTGGATGCCCGAATTCATGCCGAAGCCACCAAGCGGATTGTTGAGATGCGCGGCATCGCCGCAGAGCATGACGCGCCCCTCGCGGAACGACTTCGCGACGCGCTGGTGGACGCGGTAGAGCGTGCGGTGGCCGGTCTTGACGTCCTTGCCCTTGCCCTCGCCGATGAGACGATCAAAGATGCCGTTCTTGACCTCGTCCGAACGCAGGTAGTCCTCGTCGGCCTCGGGATCGGTCGGCACCAGCACGCGCCATACCGAAGGCACGCGCAGCAGGACCAGCCATTCGTCCGGGTCGCTGACGTAGTTCACGTAGCAAAGGTTGGGCAGGTAGTCGGCCAGTTCCACCTCGGTCGAGAGCGTCAGGAAGCGCTCGGGATACGTGAAGCCGTCGAATTCGATGCCCAGCCACTTGCGCACGATCGAGTTCGCACCGTCGGCACCGACGAGGAAGTCGCAGCGCAGCTTGTCGATGCCGGTCATCGTCTCGATGGCAACGTCGACACCGTCGGCGTCCTGCTCGAAGGTCAGCAGCCGGCTACTGAAACGTACCTTGGCATTGGGGTACTTGCCCAGGCCTTCAGCGAGGCCTTGCGAGAGGTGGTACTGCTCGCACTGAATGCGGAAAGGGTACTTGGTCACGTCCGCGATCTCGGCGAGGTCGAAGTCGATGACGTCACCGGTCTCGCGATCGCGCCAGTGATAGATCGGCGCCTTGAGCCCCTTCTCGATCAGCATGTCCGTAATGCCGATGCGATCGAGCATTTCGAGCGTCGGCGGATGGAAGGTCGAGGCACGAAGGTCCTGGGCACACTCACTGCCCGCTTCAAAGACAACCACGTCCACGCCCGCCTGAGCCAGAAGCGTCGCCAGAACCGTTCCGACCGGTCCCGCCCCCGCGATCGCCACCTGGCATCGTTCAACTGTCGCCATATCAAGCTGACTCCCTGGCCTGTAATCGACCAAGGGTATGGACCGGGGGGGCGCCCTCCCGGCTCGCTACCGGTGAAATATCCGACTTGCGGTGACGCCGGGGCGATCGACGCTCCAAATCGACTGGACGGCGACAAGAAAAAGGGGGCGCGGATGCACCCCCTTCTCTCTGATTACCGTAGAAGTGCGCTCGGTGAGCGACGCGCACTTCGTCTTTACACGACGGCGCAGACGGTCTTCCACTCGAGGTAGTTATCCATGGCCTGCTTGCCGCTGTCACGACCCCAGCCCGACTGCTTGACGCCACCGATCGCCAGCGCGGGATCGTACATGGCATGACAGTTGATCCAGACCGTACCCGCCTTGATCGCGCTCGACATGCGATGGGCGTTGCTCAGCCCCTCGGTCCAGACGCTGGCAGCAAGGCCATATTCGCTGTCGTTGGCGGCGGCGATGACTTCCTCGACATCGTCGAAGGCCTGCGCCACGAGGACCGGGCCGAAGACTTCCTCGCGCACGATTTCCATGTCGGGCTTGACGTCGACGACGAGGGTCGGGGTGATGAAGGTCCCGGCCTCGCCGGTCCGCTCGCCGCCCGCCAGCATCGTTGCTCCCTGCGAACGGGCGCGCTCGAGGAAGCCCTCGACCCGCTCGGCATGGCGCAGCGAGACCACCGGTCCCATCTGCGTATCGGCTTGCAGGCCGTGCCCGAGCTTGAGCCCCTTGGCATATTGCGCGACGCCTTCGACGACCTCATCGTGGACGGAGCGGTGCACGTAGAGGCGCGAACCGGCGATGCAGACCTGTCCGCTGTTGAAGTAGATCGCGTTGGCAACCCCCGGGATCGCCTGGGCAAGGTCGGCATCGGGCATGATGATGGAAGGCGACTTGCCGCCCAGTTCGAGGGTCACGCGCTTGAAGTTGGTCTTGGCTGCATCGAGCACCGCGCGCCCCGTAGCGGTCGAGCCGGTAAAGGCGATCTTGTCGACGTCCTTGTGGCTTGCCAGCGCTGCCCCGGTCTCGCCGCCGAGCCCGGTGACGACGTTGAGCACGCCTGCGGGAAGGCCCGCCTCCATCATCAGTTCGGCGAGGCGCAGGGCGCTGAGCGAGGTGTCTTCAGCGGGCTTGAGCACCAGTGTGCACCCCGCAGCCAGCGCCGGCGCCAGCTTCATCGCGGTCAGCACCAGCGGCGAGTTCCACGGCACGATCGCGGCCACGACCCCGACCGCCTCGCGCGTGGTCCACGAACGCATCTGCTTGCCAGCGGGCTGGTAGTTGATCGAGCTCTCGATCGTGTTGCCTTCGATGGTCATCGCCTGACCCGCGAAGAAGCGGAACTGGTTGACCGCGCCGGGGATCTCGGCCCAGCGCCCGACGAACAGCGGCTTGCCCTGATCGAGCGTCTCGAGTTCGGCGAGTTCGTCGATATTGGCTTCGATCAGATCGGCGATCTTCCACAGGATGCGCGAGCGCTCGACCGGAACGGTCGCGGCCCATCCTGCCTGCGCGGCGCGCGCGGCGCCGACCGCAGCATCGACGTCGCTGGCACCGGCGGCGGCAATGCGCCCCAGCTCGGTCCCGGTTGCGGGATCGGTCGTCGCGAAAGTCTGGCCGCTGGCCGATGCGACCCACTGCCCGTCGATGAGGAGCCCCTCCCCTTGCGCACGGCGCGCGAGGAACTGCCTTGTGTCGGGACGCAGGGTGGCGAGGTCGAGTGGCATTTTCGAGATCTCCTTTGTTGCCGCCGTTCTAGTGCAGATGCCCGCAGGCGCGTGGCAATGCCAATGCGAAAAGTCGCTTGGCGGATAACTCTGTCCGCAAGCCGCGCATCCCGACCGCTCAGCGTTAGCCCTTAATCACGACAGGCGGCGTCGTGAACGGGCACCGCCCCGAGATATCAGTAGCAAATACCTATCGGGCACCGGCAGTCGCTCAGCGGCAAGGTCCCGGGGTAGCAGTATCAGCGCCAAGTGGCAGAAAGTGGATGGGCAGACCATGACCTATCGTTTGGGTGTAGACGTCGGAGGGACGTTCACCGATTTGCTTTTGTTCAACCAGCAGGACGGCTCGTTCTTCCGGCACAAGACGCCGTCGACGCCGCATGACAGTTCGGAAGGTATCCTGAACGGTCTGGGTGCGATCTGCGAGAAGGCGGGGATCACGCCGGCGGACATCGAGTTCTTCCTGCACGGCACGACCGTCGCGACCAACGCCGTGCTTGAGGGCAAGGGCGCGCGCGTCGGGCTCATCACGTCCGAAGGCTACCGCCAGGTCATGCAGATCGCCCGCTCCTTCGTGCCGGGCGGTCTTGCAGGCTGGATCGTGTGGCCCAAGCCCGTGCCGCTCGCCGCGCTGGAAGACACCTTCGAGGTCGCCGGGCGCATGAACGCGCAAGGCGAGGAAGTGCGCGAGATCGACGAAGCGCAGATCCGCGACGTGCTGACCAAGCTCAAGGCTTCGGGCGTCCAGGCGCTCACCGTTTCGCTCATGAACGGCTACCTCAACGGTGCGCACGAGAAGCGCATCGGCGAACTCGCCGCCGAGATCTGCCCCGAGCTTCCCGTCTCGCTCAGCCACGAAGTCCTGCCCGAGATGCAGGAATACGAGCGTACCCTCACCACCGTCGCCAACGCCGCGGTGCGCCCAGTGGTGGGCAACTATGTCCGCAACCTGCGCGACAACCTGCGCAAGGGCGGCATGGCCGGCTCGCTCTCGCTGCTGCGTTCGGACGGCGGTCTGCAGTCCTCGGAGAAGTCCGAGGAGCACCCGGTTGCCCTGCTCATGTCGGGCCCGGCGGGCGGCGTCACCGGCGCGCTGTGGGTCGGCAAGAACGCAGGGATCAAGAACATCCTGACGCTGGACGTGGGCGGTACCTCGACCGACGTCGCGCTCATCGAGAACCTCGAGGCACGGCGCGTGCGCACCACCGAAGTGGGCCACCTTTCGGTGCGCGCCTCGGCTCTGGACGTGAAGACCGTGGGCGCGGGCGGCGGCTCGATCGCCTATGTCCCCGAGCTCACCGGCGCGCTGCGCGTGGGGCCTGAATCGGCCGGCGCCGTCCCGGGTCCGGTTGCCTACAACAAGGGCGGCACCCTGCCGACCGTGACCGACGCCAACGTCGTGCTGGGCTACCTTCCCGAGAACCTTCTGGGCGGCACCTTCAAGCTCGACCGTGAAGGCGCCAAGGCGGCTGTCCAGACCGTCGCCGACAAGCTCGGCATCGATGTCATGGAAGCCGCGCGCGGCATCATCGACATCGTCAACGAGAACATGTTCGGCGCGCTGCGCATGATCTCGGTCCAGCAGGGCTACGACCCGCGTCACTTCGCGGTCATGGGCTTTGGCGGGGCGGGTCCGCTCCACGTCAACGCCGTTGCCAAGCTGATGGGCTCCTGGCCCGCCGTCTCGCCGGTCTCGCCCGGTGTGCTCTGCGCCCTTGGCGATGCGACCACCCGCATGCGCACCGAGACCGCGCGTTCGTACTCCAAGTCGTTCTCCAGCACCGAGGAAGCCGACGTTCTCGCCCAGCTCGAAGAGATGGCCGCGCAGACCACGAAGGAACTCACCAGCGAGGGCATCGACGCCAGCGACGTCACCGTCGAGTTCGAACTCGACGTGCGCTACGAGGGCCAGGCCTTCGAAGTGCCGCTTTCGATCGATCCCGAGACCTTCAAGTCGGGTGGCCTTGCCGCGATCATCGCGCGCTTCGACGATGAGCACGAGCGCCTCTTCACCTTCAAGATGGATAGCGAGCACGAGCTGGTGAACCTGCGCGCCGTGGCGCTCGGCCCCGTCCTCGACCTCGAAGCCCAGCGCCTTCCCGAAGGCAACGGCGATCCCGTCGAGGCCAAGGTGCGCGACCACCAGCTGTGGGCCGATGGCAAGATGGTCCCTGCCGTGATCTACGACCGTTCCAAGCTCAAGGCGAACGACGTGATCCAGGGTCCGGCCATCGTCACCGAGATGGACTCCACCACGCTCATCGAAGCCGACTGCACCGGCACCGTCGATGCCTACGGCAACATCCTCATCAACCTGAAGTGAGCGAAGGAACTCTCTAATGCCCGCACAGATCATTCAGGCCAACGAAACCCCCTTCGAGAAGATCGAGATCGATCCGGTCACCCTCGAAGTCATCGAGAACGCCCTTCGCAACGCCCGCATCGAGATGGACGCGACCCTCGTGCGCACCGCCATGTCGCCCGGCATCCGCGAACAGGGCGACGCCTTCCCGCTCATCGCCGACCACAAGGGACGCATGATCGTGGGCCAGTTCGGCTCCTATATCGGCCCCTTCCTCGAAGGTTATGAAGGCACCGTGGAAGACGGCGACATGATCTTCCTGTCCGACCCCTACTCGGTCGGCGGCGCGATCAGCCACTGCAACGACTGGCTCGTCCTGCTCCCCGTCTTCAAGGACGGCCGCCTCATCGCCTACACCTCGATGTTCGGCCACCAGAGCGACATCGGCGGCATGGTGCCGGGCTCCATGCCGATCCACGCCACCGAGATCTTCCAGGAAGGCGTGCGCATCCCGCCCGTCAAGATCTGGAAGAAGGGTGAGTACAACGAGGACCTCATCAAGCTGGTCATGCACCAGTCGCGCATGCCCGACTGGTGCAAGGCGGACTTGAACGCCCTGATCGCCTCGTGCCGCGTCGCCGCCAACCGCGTGGTCGAGATGGCGACGCGCTTCGGCGATGACATCTTCGTCTCGGCGACCAACCTGCTGCTCGACCGCAACTACCGCGCCATGCAGCAGCTCATCGAGAGCTCGATCGGCGAGACGCCCGTCTCGTTCGAGGACTACATCTGCGACGATGGCATGGGCTTTGGCCCCTACAAGATCAAGTGCACGATGTGGAAGGAGAACGGCCGCGTCGTGCTCGACTTCGACGGCACCGATCCGCAGAGCCAGGCCTCGATCAACATGCTCTTGAACGAGAACATGATGCGCATGTTCTTCGGCATCTACATGATCATGGTCTTCGACCCGCAGATCCTGTTCAACGACGGCTACTACCCGCTGATCGACATCCGGATCCCGGAAGGCTCGCTGCTCAAGCCCAAGTTCCCGGCCGCGCTCTCGGGCCGTACCCACGTGCTCGGACGCCTGTTCGACATCATGGGCGGCCTCCTTGGTCAGAAGACGCCCGAGTTCCTCAACGCCGCGGGCTTCTCCTCCTCGCCGCACCTGTTCTATGCAGGCCACGACAAGGCGGGCAAGTGGTTCCAGCTCTTCCAGATCGGCTTTGGCGGCATCCCGGGTCGTCCGATGGGCGACGGACCCGACGGCCACTCGCTGTTCCCCGGCTTCACCAACGTGCCCAACGAGTTCCTCGAGCGCTACTTCCCGCTCGAGATCGTCAAGTACGAGACGGTCGCCGACAGCGGCGGTGCGGGTCTGCACCGCGGCGGCAACGGCATCAACATGGTCTACCGCTTCTATGAGCCGGGCGTCATCGCGATCCACGACGACCGCTGGTTCGTGCCGCCTTGGGGCGTCAACGGCGGTCTTCCGGGCAAGCGCGCCAAGAAGATCCTGACCAAGGCCGACGGCACCCAGATCGTGGTCGGCAACAAGCTGGAAGACTACCCCGTCGAAGCGGGCGATGAACTCCAGTTCATCACTTGGGGCGGCGGTGGCTGGGGCGACCCGCTCGAGCGCGACCCCGCCCTCATCCTCAAGGAAATCGGCCAGGGCCTCGTCACCGAGACCGGCGCCCTCGACTACGGCGTCGTCATCAAGGACGGCGCGGTCGACGAGACAGCCACCAGCGCCCTGCGCGAAAAGATGCGCGCCGAGCGCGGCGAGATCGAGGTCTTCAACTTCGGCCCCGACATCGAAACCCTGCGCAAGAACTGCCTCGAAGAAACCGGCCTCCCCGCCCCCAAGCAGCCCATGTGGCGCATGGCGGAAGCGGCCGAGTAAGGACGGTTGCACGGGAGGCGCCCGCCAAGGGCGTCTCCCGGTAGCCCAAGAACAGGATCGGACCGGCATGAACCGCTCCTGCAAACGACCAAGACAGGATACCTGATGGCAAATCCGATCTTCCGGGAGAAGCTGCGCGCGGGCAAGTTCTTTGCCGTTCCCGGCGTTCAGGACATGATTGCAGCCGTGATTGCCGACAAGGTGGGTTTCGACCTCGTCTACGGCACCGGCTACTGGCTGACCGCTTCGGCCTGGGGCCTCCCCGACGCCGGCATCGCCACCTACACCGAAATGAAGAACCGGATGGAGACGCTGGTTCGCACGAGCAAGGCCGGGGTCATCGCCGATGGCGACACCGGATACGGCGGCCTGCTCAACGTACACCACACGGTCAAGGGCTATGAAGAGGCGGGCGTCACCGCCATCCAGCTCGAAGACCAGGAATTTCCCAAGAAGTGCGGCCACACCCCGCACAAGCGGATCATCGCGGCCCAGGACATGGTCGAGAAGATCAAGGTCGCGGTCGACGCGCGTCAGGACGAGAACTTCGTCATCATCGCGCGCACCGATGCCTACCAGTCCGAGGGCATGGACGGGGTCATGCGCCGCATGGAGGCCTATGCCTCTGCGGGCGCCGATGTCCTCTTCCCCGAGGCGCTGGCCACCAACGATGAAATCCGCATCGCCTGCCGTGACCTGCCCCTGCCGGTCATGGCCAACATGTCGAACAGCTCGGGCGAGGCCATGCCTTCGGCCGAGACGCTGGCCGAACTCGGCCTCGCCTATGCCATCTACCCCTCGCTCATGGCGCTGGCCGCCTGCAGCGCGATGGAGAACGCGCTGCGCGGGCTCAAGGAACAAGGCACCGCCAACCCGGACGGGCTGTTCAGTTTCAAGGAATTCTCCTCGTTGATCGGCTTCGACGAGGTCACGGCATTCGAAAAGAAGTGGGCGCAAGTGCCCTGACCACGGGCCACGCCTCGCGTGTTGACCCCACGCCTGACAGACAAACCAAGAAGACCAGACAGGGAGCCCCCCGAACGATGACCCGCAAGATTGCCGCCGCCGTCCTCTCCCAGTGCGGTGGCCACGCCACCCCCTACGGCGACAGCGCCCCACTCACGGTCAAGCCGCTGGAGCTGGCCGATCCCAAGCCCGGCGAAGTGCTGGTGCGCATCGATGCCGCAGGCATCTGCCACTCCGACCTTTCGGTGGTGAACGGGGATCGTCCCCGCCCGATGCCGATGGCGCTGGGTCACGAAGCCTCGGCAACGGTGCTGGCGCTCGGCGATCCCGACGAGCCGGGCCTTGCCGTGGGTGACCGCGCGGTGCTCGTGTTCCTGCCTTCGTGCGGCCAGTGCGAGCAGTGCATGTCAGGCGAAGGCTACCTGTGCTCGGTCGGCGCTGCAGCCAATGGCCGGGGCGAGCTCATGCGTGGCGGCTCGCGGCTCTCGTGCGATGGCGAGACCGTGCACCATCACCTGGGCGTATCAGCCTTCGCGACGCAGGCCGTGGTCGATCGCCGCTCGCTGGTAAAAATCGATCCCGATATCCCCGCAGAGACCGCTGCCCTGTTCGGCTGCGCGGTGCTGACCGGCGTGGGCGCTGTAATGAACACCGCACAGGTGCGTCCCGGCGAGAGCGTCACCATCTACGGCCTTGGCGGTGTCGGCCTGTCCGCATTGCTGGGCGCCCTCGCCGCGGGTGCACAGCCGGTTCACGCCATCGACCCCTCGCCCGCCAAGCGTGCGCTGGCGCTCGAGCTGGGGGCCGCGAGCGCCAGTGCGCCGGGCGAGGATGAAGTCGCAATGGGCAGCGACGTGGTCATCGAGACGGTGGGCAAGGCCGCAGTTCTTGCGGCTGCCTATGCCTCGGCACGGCGAGGTGGGCGCATCGTCACGGTGGGCCTGCCCAATCCGAGCGAGGAACTCAAAATCAGCGCGGTTTCGCTGGTCGCTGACGGCAAGACTCTGATGGGAAGCTACATGGGCTCGGCCATCCCGGCCCGTGACATTCCGCGCTACATCAAGCTGTGGCGTGCGGGTCGCCTGCCGGTCGAGAAACTTCTGTCCTCGGTCGGGCCGCTGGAGGAAATAAACGAATCGATGGACAAGCTCGCTTCGGGCGAAGCTATCCGACAGGTGATCGTGCCGGGCTGGTAAGCAGCTGGCGATTTTTTCGCTTCATTGACGCAACGCAAATCCGGCCTTTTGAGTACCGACAGGCGAACCTTGTGGTCGCCTGTCGGATAAAAAGTTGATTTCGACGGTCATCCGTCATTGAATGGTCATTCTTCGGGCAACGCCAAAGCACAAGGGAGGCTGACCATGGAAAAAGGGGTTCCAATCCGCTCGATCACGCGCTCGATCTCGGCGCTGAAGGCGATCAATCGGCACGGCTCGCTCTCGATGATGGAGATCGCCAAGGCTGCCGAAGTGCCCTATCCGACCGCATGCCGCATCGTGCAGACGCTGCTTTACGAAGGCCTGATCGAGCAGGAACCTTCACGCAAGCGCTATCGTCCCACCGCGCTGGTGCAGACGCTCGCCACCGGCTTCCAGCACGACGACGAACTGGTTCGCATCGCGCGTCCCCACATCGTGAGCCTGACCAAGCGCATTGGCTGGCCGGTCTCGATCGCGATCCGCGTCGGGCGCGAGATGATGCTGCGCGACTCCACACACTCGAATTCCTCGCTGACTTTCGAGCACTACTATCCCGGCTTCACCCTGCCGATCCTAGACAGCGCCTCGGGCAAGGTCTCGATGGCCTATGCTCCCGATGACGAACGCGAGATGATCCTGCGCTTCATGCGCGTCTCGCAGGATATCGACCTCAACTACCTCGCAACCGCCGAGGTCAGCCTCGATGTCGAGCGCATCCGTGCCGAGGGCTACGCGGTTCAGGGCCGCAATCACTTCAACCTGACCCCGGGCAAGACGTCCTCGATCTCGGTACCGATCTTCCGCAACGGCCAGTTCGAGGCCGCGATGACCATGGTCTTCTTCGTTGCCGCGATGCGCCTCTCGCAGGCTCTCGAACTCTATCTCGAGGACATCAAGGCAGCGGCAGCCGCGATCAGCCACGACTTGTCGAACCCGGTTCCGGTCGGCAACGCCTGATCCGACCTAAGCCCAACATACAAAAAGGCCGGGAAGCTTGAGGGAGCTTCCCGGCCTTTTTCATGTTCGCTGGCGGCGACCTTCTAGAGGCGGGCAGTAACTGCCTTTGTCTCGAGGTAAGCGTCGAGGCCTTCGTTGCCGAACTCGCGGCCCCACCCGGATTCGCCGTAGCCGCCGAACGGGATGTTGGTGCCCACGGCGCCGTGGCAGTTGATCGAGACGTGGCCCGAGCGGATGCGCTTGACCAGGCGATGCGCGGTCGAGAGGTCCTTGGTCCACACGCTGCCCGACAGGCCATAGGGCGTGTCGTTGGCCATCGCGGCAAGCTCGTCGAGATCGGTGGTCGCAACCTTCTGGATCGCCATCACCGGGCCGAATATCTCCTCACGGGTCACAGCCATGTCGGGCGTGCAATCGGTGAAGATCGTGGGACGGATGAAGTTGCCCGGACGGTCGAGCTTCTCGCCGCCCGCCTCAAGCGTCGCGCCCGCCGCCTTCGCGCCCTCGATGTAGCCCATGACCTTGGCGCTGTGCGCGTCGGAGATCATCGGCCCCTGCATCGAGCCCATGTCGAGGCCATGGCCCAGCGTCATGGAGTTCGCGAAACCGGCCAGCCCCTCGACCAGCTGGTCGTGGATGGACTCGTGCACGAAGATGCGCGTGCCGGCCATGCAGTTCTGACCCTGCAGGAAGAAGGTCGCCATCGAGACGCCGGGAATGGCCAGTTCGAGGTCCGCATCGGGCATGACCATGACCGGGCTCTTGCCGCCCAGTTCTAGGCTCACGCGCTTGAGGTTGCCCATCGAGGCCGCGATGATCCGCTTGCCGGTCGCGGTCGAGCCGGTGAACGAGATCTTGTCGACGCCCGGATGCTCCGACAGCGCGGCACCGGCATCGGCTCCAAGCCCGTTTACGATGTTGACCACGCCCTCGGGGAAGCCCGCATCGCAGATCATCTGGCCAAGAGCCAGGACCGAGAGCGGGGTCATCTCCGAAGGCTTGACCACGACCGTGCAGCCCGCAGCCAGCGCAGGCGCCATCTTGAGGATCGCGGTCGAGAGCGGCACGTTCCACGGCACGATCTGACCGGCCACGCCCACGGGTTCGCGCAGCGTGTAGGTCAGCGCCTCGGTCTCGTCGGCGATGTGGCGCGGCGGGGCGATAGTGGTGCCCTCGATGCGCATGATGGCGCCGGCGTAGTAGTCGATCATCTCGACCACGTTCGAGGTGGTGAGCCCGGCGATGAAGCGCGGCATGCCGTTGTCGAGAATGTCGAGCTCGGTGAGGAGCGTCGCGTTCTCTTCCATGATCCGCGCCAGCTTGTGCAGGATCGCGGTGCGCGCAGCGACCGTCATGCGGCCCCAAGCGCCGTCGAACGCCTTGCGTGCGGCGGCAACCGCCTTGTCGACCTCGGCCTTGCCGCCGGTCTGGAAGGTGGTGAGCGCCAGACCCGTGGCCGGGTCCAGCGTCTCCATCTCACCGCTGCCCTCGACCCACTCACCGCCGATGAGCAGCTTGTGGGTCTGACCGAGGAACGCCTCGGTCTCGGGGGCAATGGCGTGGCCGTCGAAACGGGTTGGCTCGCTCATCAAACCTCCACCGTGCGCGGATCGTACTCGAACAGGCCGAGCGATTCCTCGTCCTTCATCTCGCCAAGGCCGAACAGCGAGGTGTCCTGGCCCTGCATGCGGTCTGCGTTATTGTTGGACTCGCCCTGAATGAAGGTCGCGCGTTCATGGCGCGCATCCTGATAACGCTTGAGACCTTCGGCAATGGTGCCGGAAGCCTTGAGCGCGCGGGCGAGAACGACCGCATCCTCGATGCCGCATGCCGCGCCGTGGCCGAGGAACGGCGTCATGGCATGGGCAGCGTCACCGATCAGGGTGACGTTGTCGTCGATGATCCAGCTGTCGAGCGCGGTGCGCGCGTTGAGCGCCCACTTGTACATCGGCTGCTTGCAGGCCGCATCGATCAGACGCTGCGCGTCGCCGCACCACCCCTGATAGACCTTGCGGATTTCTTCGGGGTCGACCGGCGTCGTCCAGCCATCGTCGCTCCAGCCTTCCTGCCGGGCGAAGAACACGAGGTTCATCGCCTCGTAGTTGCGGATGTTGTAGCGCGTGATCATCGCGCCGGGGCCGATGATGATGCCGGGGAAGTCCGAGAGGTCCTTGATGTCCTCGGTCACAGGCACCAACGTACGCCATGCGACGTGGCCGGTGAAGTGCGGCTCCTTGGGATCAAAGCGCTCACGGATGACCGACTTCACGCCGTCCGCACCGATGAGGAGGTCGCCACTGACGGTCGAACCGTCGGCGAGCGTGACCGTGGTGCCCTCGCTCGAGACGACAGGCGAGGCGCAGCGCAGGTCTACACCCGAGTTGCGGGCCGTCTCGGTCAGCACCTCGTGCAGGTCCGCGCGGTGGATGGTGATGTACGGCGCGCCGTACTTGTCCATCTGCCCGGTGCGGTCCTTCTCGACGAGCGTGCGCCCGTCTTCCCAGTGCTGAATGCGCTGGCGGGCCGGCTCGACACCGGCCTTGGTCGCCGCCTCGCAGGCCCCGATGAAATCGAGGCCCTTCATGGCGTTGGGGGAAAGCGTGACGCCCGCGCCGATCTCGCCGAATTCAGGCGCGCTTTCGAGCAGCGTGACCTTGAAGCCCGCTTGCGCGATCGCCGAGGCTGCGGTCATGCCGGCGATCCCGCCGCCGACGATGAGGATGGTTTCGGGGCGGCTCATGTCAGGCCTTCGCTTCGAGCTGGCCGGGGATGTGGTCCTCGTGGTTCTGAAGATACCACTCGGCGATCTCCTCGCGGGTCGCCCACCAGACGCCGGGCAGCGACTTGGCGTGCTCGATGAACTCGCGGATCGCGCGCACGCGGTGCGCACGGCCCGAGACATGCGGGTGCAGGCCGACGTTCATGATCCGGCCCGAAGTCTCGCCCTCGGCATAGAGCACGTCGAGTTCCTCGATCAGCGCGTCGCGGAACTGGTCGGTGGTGAAGTTCTTGCGGGTGATGAAGGTGAAGTCGTTGATCTCGTTCGAATAGGGAACCGAGACGATCGGACCGTTCGGGGTGCGCAGCATGTAAGGCTGATCGTCGTTCATGATGTCGCAGTAGAACGTGCAGCCCTGCTCGGCGAGGATGTCGGCGGTGCGCATCGTGCCGCGCAGCGAAGACGAGAGCCAGCCCTTGGACTTGCGGCCGGTGTACTTCTCGAACTGCGCGAGGCTGCGCATGACCACGTCGCGCTCGGCTTCGGGGTCGTGGGCGAAATTGGTCAGCAGCTCGCCCTGCTCCCAGTTGTGCGTGAGCAGTTCCCAGCCCCGCTCCAGCACGGCGTCGGTCATCGCCTTGCGGCGCTCGAAAGTGACCGCGTTGGTGGTGCAGCTGGCCTTCACGCCCAGTTCGTCGAACAGGTCGAACAGGCGCCAGATGCCGACGCGCTGACCGTATTCACGCCAGGTGAAGTTGGGGAAGTCGGGGGTGTTGCCCGGCAGGATGTCGGGAAGGATCGACGGGCCACCGGCATAGTAGGGCTTGTCGGTATCCTTGGTGAGGTCCCAGGTCTCGAGATTGAACGTGAGCATCAGCGCGACGCGCGCGCCGTTGGGCCACTTGAGGGGCTTGCGCTGTGGCAGGGGGACGTAATCGTATTCCATGGGACAACTCTCGCTTGCGACTTTCACTATGACCCGAACCACATTTCGGGCCTCTGCACCCACTGATGCGCGGCCTTTCTCCGACTTGCGGACATCGCTGACCGGTCAGCGGTCACGATTTCCGCGCTGGAGGCACGCGCGCATCAGCGGGCTTTCACTCACACGCCGAGGACTTCAAGCACCACGCGCTCGGCAGATTCAAGCGCGCCCTCGAGCCCGCGTGCGGCTGTGGCGGTGTGCTCGCCGCAGAAATGCAGGTTGCCCGAGGGCTTTGCCATCTCGTTGACCCACCCGGCCTGGCCTGGCGCGATGTACGAGAAATCGCCCGCATTGAACCGCTCCTGCGACCAGCTGAAGAAGGAATGCGCCTTGATCTTGCCCTTCGCTGCGGGGCGCAACTGTTCGATGCGCGAAACCACCATCGCCTTGACCGCGTCGCCGCCCATCCGGTCCCAGTAGTTCGCGAGCGTCGCACGCGCCTGGATGATGAAGCCGGTGATCTGCTCGGGGTCCTCGCCGTAACGCTGGGGCATGACGTTGCCGAGCAGGCCGTCGGTCCACATACCGGGCGCCAGACCGTCCTGCTCCCAGAACGGGGTCTCGGCGGTAACGAACACCATCGAGATCGGCTGATAGCCCAGCTCCTGCACGGCCTGTGCCTGGATGCCCGAAAGGCCCGGCTCGATCCTGACGTTGCGCAGGGTCGAGAACGGCAGCGTGCAGATCACCTTGCCGGCCGAGAAGCGGCCTCCGTCGGCACAGTGCACGGTAACCTTGCCGCCTGCATCGCCGCCGTCCTGCGTGATCGCCACGATCTCGCGACCGAGCAGCACGTCGCCCTTGACCTGCTTCACCAGTTCGAGCGGGAGCAACAGGTTACCGCCCTTGACCGCCAGCGACTTCATGCCTGCGGCCATCTGCGCCTTGACGAAGCCGTCGTTGTACTCAGTCAGCAGCGCCGAGACGTCATAGCTGTTCATCCCGTAATAGGGCGCGATGTCGTAGGCGAGATGGATCGCCTGGTCCGACAGCCCCTGCTGGCGCAGGTATTCGTGCAAGGAGATATCGAGCTTGGCATTGGCCGGATCGTGCCAGGCGGTCCAGTCCTCGAGGCGATTGTTCTTGGCCACCAGCATGCCGACCATCTCGGCAGGCATGACCGACTTGAGCGCATCGGGGAACGGATTGCCCGGGAAGCGGGCCCATTCCTCGCGGGTCAGCGGAGTTTCGCCGATATAGAGCAGCGAGGGCGGCCCCATGCGGTAGCGGGCGCCCACTTCCTGCATCGTCACACCGGCGCGACTGGCGATGTCGAGCCCGCGACCATACCCTTCGGCCATCGAGTTGAAGCCCATCTCGGGATAGCCGGGCTGGTCGAGCAGGGTCATGATCCGCCCGCCGACCCGGTCCCGGGCCTCGAGGATCGTGACCGACTGGCCCATTTCCTCGAGCAGCAGCGCTGCCTGGAGGCCCGAGATACCGGCGCCCAGAATGAGCACGTCGCTCTCGCCCGCCGCCTTCGTCGCGGCGCTGGCGATCCCCGACATGAGCGGGCTGGCTGCTGCCACCGCGCCCAGCCCCATCGCGGCCGCACCCAAGGTGAACGTACGCCTGTCAATCGCCATGGGTCCCGACTTCCTCCTGAATGTTTGCAGATCGGCGCACTATAGCCCTAGCGCGGTGCGCTTCGATCATTTCGTGATGCAGCAATTCCTAATCCGCTTCGTCGGGGGCCGGACCGGCAAGCAATCGCTCACCACCTGTCGGATAAGTCGCGCACCCCCTCGAACTGCGAGGCGCAGCCCGATAGGGTTTGGTTTCAGGCCCGGCAAGAGCGGGCAAAGGTTTTACAGGGATCCTGACAGGACATGAGGAAAATGCCGGTTTCGCCGCTTCGTTCGCGCGCACTTCGCGCCCTGCTGCCCGCCATCGCGCTGGGCGCAATGACCCCGGGCTGCGTGTCAGCACAGGACGCGAAAAGCACATCCGCAGCAGCCAAGAAGGACTTTCCGTATCTGTCGGTCGAGGAGTTGCGCAAGCGCTACGGCGATGCGCAAAGCCGCTACATGACGATCGGCGGGCTGACGATCCACTACAAGGACGAGGGGCCGCGCGATGCCCCGGTGCTGCTCATGGTACACGGCTCGGAAAGCAGCCTGCGCACCTGGGACCGCGAGACGGAGTTGCTCAAGGATCGCTACCGCATCGTACGCATCGACCTGCCCAGCTACGGCCTGTCCGACGGCCCGACCGACGCGGCGATGAAGGCGCTCGTGCCCACCGACATCCCCATCGGCATTCTGGAAGGGCTCGGTATCACAAAGGCCACCTTCGTCGGCGTCTCCAGCGGCGGCACCATGGGCATGTATCTCGCTGCACGACGCCCCGACCTGGTAGAGCGACTGGTGCTGTCGAACACCCCGTCAGACCCGGTCGATGCAAGCCACCTGGTCATGTCGGACGGGCTCAAGGCGGCGATCAAGCGCGCTACCGACACCGGCTTTCGCGACCAGGACTTCTGGGACCACTTCCTGACGTTCTTCTCGGGCGATGGCGCGCGCATCTCGGCGCAGACCAAGAAGGAATACTACGATTTCTACCGACGCTATCCCGAGAAGCACCTTGTCGGTCTGATCGCCCGCATCGGCGACGGCAAGCAGGCCACGATCGAGATGGCCAAGGTCACCAAGCCGACCCTGCTGATCTGGGGTACGGGCGATCCGCTCCTGCCCGAATCCGCAGCCGAGGCGATCGGGCGCTATCTCAAGAACGCGAACATCTCGCGCGTCTACATGCCCGACGTCGGCCATTATCCGCCGCTCGAAGTGCCTGACCGTTTCGCGCAGATCCTGGCGGCCTATATCGAGGCCGCGACCCCGATTCTGCCCGCCGAGGAACAGGCGCCCGCCGGGCAGTGATTTGCTCGACATGCGGAGGTTGGCCCGGCAACCGGTGCCACCTTCCGCATCGCCGGGCTAGATACCACAGCAACCCGGAATCACGGGTTCGCACGGCAAGGGCATCTGTCCGGACAAATAGGCGGCCACGCCTCTTGCATCACCGGCCAGCAATGGCATGACGGGCGGCGATTGCCGCGCGAACGCGAACATGTGAGACCCGGCCAGCCCCTCCCGGCCTCGAATCGAGACCGGTGCCAGTTTGAAGGAAGACGCACGATGAGCACCGAAGAAGACCTTCTCGCCAACTACAAGAAGGCCTATGACAACAAGGTCGGCTTCGGCAGCCGCCCGGCGCTCCTGCTGATCGATTTCTGTCAGGCCTATTTCGAGCCGGGCAACATGCTCTACTCCGAGGTCGACGACGCCCTCGCCTCGGCGTTGCGCGTTCGTGCAGCCGCTCGCGAGGCTGGGATTCCGGTGATCCTCACCAATGTCGTGTTCCATCCCTCGGGCTTCAACGGCGGTCGCTTCTTCGAGAAGGCGATGCCGCTGAAGAACTTCACGCAGGGGAACCCGATGGGCGCATGGGGACCGGGCCTCGAGCCCTTCGAGGACGAACTGGTCGTCTCCAAGCAGTACCCGAGCGCCTTCTTCGGCACATCGCTGGCCTCGACGCTGACCGCTGCGGGCTGCGATTCGGTGATCCTCACCGGCCTCACGACGTCGGGCTGCGTACGCGCCAGCTGCGTCGATTCTATGAGCCACGGCTTCCGCACGGCCGTGGTCGCAGAAGCCTGTGGCGATCGCCATGCCGGACCGCACGACGCCAACCTGTTCGACATGAACGCCAAGTATGCCGATGTCGTCTCGGAAGCCGAGACCATCGCCTACCTCAAGGGCCTAAAGCAGGACTGATCCCGACAGCGGCGGGCGCCCCCAAGGCGCGCTCGCCGCTACGCCTCGACGCGCTGCAGGGCCTCGAAGCGCGCGCCCCATGGGGTTACCGCGCTAATCCCGCGAACCTGTCCATGCGGCGCCCAGTCGAAGCGCACTTCCTCGCCGAGCGCGCAGCCCGCACCGGCGAGCCGCTTCGCGAAGCCATCGAGATCACGCACCACAAAGCGCAAGGCTGCCCAACCGCGCGCCGGTGGCCGCGACGCGCTGAAGTCGCGTCCGCCGCAGCCGAAGGCGATGATCTCGACCGAACCTTCCATGCGTCCCGCGGGATGATAGATGCCGATGCGCATCGGCACCTCGAGGGCGATGCGCGGCGGAAAGCCCATGCAGTTCGCCCCATCGCCGGTCGCGGCAAAGCCATCGGTTTCCTGCACCGCCTGCCAGCCCAGCCCTTCAACGAACAGAGCGCGCGCGGCATCGAAGTCGGCAACGATCTGGGTCGAATTGAACACCCACGAAGTCGCACCCGACATGTCCTCGTAGCCGGTCAGGGGTGGATGGACCCGCTGCATTGCGGCAATGCACAGACCATCCGCATCGCGCTCGACCACCTCGCGCACCGCGAGTGCGCCAAAATCCCAATCGGTCACTGGAGCGGGACTGGCGAAGCCTGCGCGGCTGAAGGCGGCGTGCAGCGCATCCAGATCTTCGAGCGCGCGGATATTGATATCGAAGATGCCGCCGGTGTCCCAAGCCTGTGCACCATCGCGCACAAGCGGTTGATAGTCGCCCTCGAGCGAGATCAGCCTGATCGCTCCACGCGTCGCATCGGGATGCGCAATCAGCACCTCGTGCCCGCAAGTCTTTGCCGCAAGGCCCAGCAGCCCCGCTGCGCCAGCGGGCAAGCGCCCTTCGTGTCGCACCTCATATCCCAGCGCAGCACACAGCCTTTGCGCACTTTGCCTGCAATCGGCCACGAGGCCGACGGCCTCCTCGAATCCATCATCCAGCGATTTCATGCCAGCGAAGCTACGATGCACCGCGCACTGCCTCGCCGTCGGTCCGCATCAGTCCGCCTGGCGAACAACTTTTCCGGTATGGCGGGTCAGGTCGAATGGCTCGGATAGCCTTCAAAGCCATGAACGACGCGCCCAAACAGCCCCTGATATCCGGTCCCCGCCTCGCAGGCAGGACAGCGCTGGTGACCGGTGCCGGTCTCGGCATCGGGCGGGCAACCGCGATCTGTCTCGCGCAGCATGGTGCCCGGGTTATCGCGACCGACATCGACGATACCCGACTGTCGGATACTCTCTCGATGCTGCCGGAGGGCAGCGACGCGCTTGCGCACCGCGCCGACGTTACCGACGAGCAATCGGTGTCCGATCTCTTCGCTCTAGTCGGCGAGACCGCGCCTCTCGACATCCTCGTCAACAACGTCGGCGGCGGACGACCGGGTCGGATATGGGAGCTTTCGCTGGAGGACTGGGAGACGACCATGCGCCTCAGCCTGGCCTCCATGTTCCTGTGCACCCGAGCCGCCCTGCCCGGCATGATCGAGCGCGGCTACGGGCGCGTGGTATGCCTCAGTTCCGGGGCGCGCAACGGCACAGTGTGGAATGCCCTGCACATGGGAGCATGCGCCTATTCTACTGCGAAAGCCGGTATTATCGGCTTCGTGCGCGATCTCGCGATCGAACTCGCCGACAGCGGGGTTACCATCAATGCTGTCGCGCCCGGCCCGATCGATACCGAACTGGCAGGCCCGTTCCTGCGCGCCATGGACGAGGCGGACCTGCCTTATGCCCCGAGCAAGATGGTGCCGATGGGGCGACTGGGCACGCCCGAAGAAGTGGCTAACGCGATCCTCTACCTTGCATCGAGCGAGGCCTCCTACGTAACCGGCACGACACTGGATGTTGCCGGTGGGCGATGATGGGTAGGTGCCTGCCCTGGGCTGCACGAGAACGTTCATCCGACAGGCGAACAGGGATCAGGTTTTGGATCAATGCAGGGGCCGAGTGAGCAAAGTTCCATTCGCGCCGTGAACGATGGCGGGCTTGGCCGAACATCAACGGTAAAGGAGTCGATCCAGAACTTTTCTGGGCAACTCAAGAAGTGAACGCACTTCATCAAGGGGGAAGTACATAGCCGGAAAGTCTCTTTCCGAAAATCCGGACCAACATGCTCCGGCTCTTGCAATTCTTAATTTCGACAGGGAGCAGGCGGTCTCGCGATGCCATCGCGATCCGTGCTGGCTATTTCAAAACCGAGGGAAATAATGACAGGTATTACTCTTAGGATGCAGCTCGTATCGACGCTGGCGCTGGCCGCCGGCCTGGGCATGAGCGCACAGGCGATCGCGCAGGAAGCTGGCACCGCCGGCAGCGGCGAAATCGTCGTCACCGCCCGCAAGACGGGCGAAGACATCCTCAAGACCCCGGTCACCGTGACCGCGATCACTTCCGAGGCGCTCGATGCCAAGGGTCTGGTGTCGATGACCGACATCGCCACCTCGACGCCCGGCATCAACATCAACAACTCCTCCTCGGGCCACGCCGACCGCTCGTTCCAGCAGGTCGTGCTGCGCGGCATGACCCCCTCGACGACGCTCGCGACCACCGTCTCGACCTTCATCGACGGCGTGCCGGTTTCCTCGCCCTCGCAGATCAACGCAGTCTCGAACCCCGAGCGCGTCGAGATCATCAAGGGCCCGCAGAGCGCGTTCTTCGGCCGCAACACCTTTGCCGGCGCGATCAACGTGGTGAACAAGGTCCCGGGCAACTACTGGCAGGGCGAAATGCTCGGCATGATCGGCTCGCGCGACAACTGGCGCATTCGCGCTTCGGTCGAAGGCCCGATCATCGAGGACCTCATCAGCTTCCGCATCGGCGGCGAGAAGTACTCGAAGAACGGCTCGTGGCGTAACCAGGACGGCGTGACGCTGGGCGACCAGTCGACCGCGATCGCCTCGGCCATGCTCGCGATCACCCCTTCGAGCGACGTGACCATCAAGCTGTTCGGCGTGATGAGCGAAGACAAGGACGGCCCGGCCGCCCAGACCCGCGTCGGCACCGTCGACGTCTTTGCACCCGACGGCACCCGCCTGCTGACCGACCAGTCGAACTACGTGACCGATGCTGGCGTCAAGTGGTTCAAGGGTGCAATCCCCTCGCTTGCCGACCCGGTCACCGCCAACATCACCAACACCGACCGCATCCGTGCCTTCCTCTCCAATGGCACCAACCGCGCGGTCGACCCCGAGGATGGCGTTCAGGGCTATGGCCTGCGTCGTCGCACCAAGCACATCCACGGCACCTTCGACTGGGAGGTCGTCGACGGCCTGACCGCGACCGCACTGGGTGGCTGGAACCACGAGACCTGGTCGACGCTGATCGACCTCGACGGCTACGACACCAGCTCGTTCGAAGGCGACTTCTACGGCGCTGGCTACTTCGACTTCCCGTACCTGATCGAGCGTAACGTGAAGGACTGGTCGCTCGAAGGCCGCCTCGCCTACGAATCCGACCGTTTCCACGGCGTTGCCGGCGTGAGCTACCTCAATGCAGACCTCTACCAGGGTCTCGCCGGTGGTTCGGGCACGCTCAATGCGAACAACTCGGTCGGTGGCCTGAGCCGCAACAAGACCCTCGGCTTCTTCTTCGGCGCGACCTACGACCTGACCGACACCCTGTCGGCGAGCGTCGAGGGCCGTTACCAGATCGACGATCTTGAAGCCTACACCGGTCCCAACGGCCTGACCGTCGGCGACAACCCCTACATCGATGCCGGCAGCTATGCGCCCAACTCGATCCTCGCGACCTCGAAGTACAAGAACTTCACCCCGCGCGTGATCGTGAACTGGCAGATCGACCCCGACACGATGGTCTACGCCTCGTGGGCCAAGGGCGTGAACCCGGCGCAGTTCAACACCTCGATCCTCAACAACAGCTACGAGGTTCAGGTCGCGGCTGCGGAATCGGGTGGCCTGCTTGCCATCGATCCGGAGAAGATCACCAACTACGAGCTGGGTCTCAAGGGCCGCGCGCTCAATGGCGACCTGCGTTACACCGTCGCAGCGTACTACGCCCAGTGGCGTAACCAGATCAACTCGGTCCAGATCGTCGTTCCCGACGATACGCAGGATACCGGGTATTCGTTCGTCAACACCTCGACCAACGCCGGTGCCGCCGATCTCTACGGCATCGAGGCCGAGCTGAACTGGCGCCCGACCGACTTCCTCACCGTGGATGCGGCCGGTGCCTACAACGAGAGCGACATCAAGTCCTTCGTCAGCCCGACGGTCACCCGCCTCACCGGCATGACCGACTTCGACGGCAACGACCTGAAGAACACCTCGAAGTTCTCGGCCAATGTCGGCGTCACCGTCGGCACCGAGATCGCGGACTGGGACGATGGTCGCTGGTTCGTACGCGGTGACTGGAACTTCAAGTCGGGCGTCTATTCGAACGAGGCGAACCTTGCGCGTACTCCCGACCTGCACCTGTTCAACCTGCGCGCAGGTGTCGAACACGGCCAGATCTCGCTCGAGGCCTTCGTGACCAACGTGTTCAACAACAAGACCCCGATCTCGGTCTCGGACAACTACGTGTTCACCCCGAATTTTGCCTATACCGGCAACTTCTCGGCGCTGATGCTGGGTCTTCCCGACCTGCGCACCGCAGGCATCCAGGCGAAGGTCAAGTTCTGATCTGATCTGATCTGACCTGATCTAATCCTGACAAATGACGAGAGGGCCGGGTGCGCAAGCATCCGGCCCTTTTTCATACGCCGGCGGCAGGAGGCCGGAGAACGTCGGACGACGACAGGCGCGCGGCTGGCAGTACGGAGCAAGATCGACGACCGGCGGCACACGCTCGGCTTGCATCAAGCTGCGCGGCTACTTGCAGGTTGCGGACAAAAGAAAAGGGCGGCGCATTCCCCCGGGAAACGCACCGCCCACCCCATCCCCCCCGAGATGGGGTATCAGCCGTCAGGCAATCAGCGGACCAGTTCGCGCGCCACGCGAAAGCCGAGGTGATCGTTGCGGGCACCGGGCGGATCGCCGATCCGCTGCGCCGCGCGCACGCTCCAGCCATCGAGGCTCCAGCCTCCGCCGCGCACATTGCGCAAGGTGCATTCGCCATCGAGCCAGGCCGAGCCATCGGACGGCGCGCCGACGAAGTCGTCGTGATGGCAATCCTCGACCCATTCGGCGACGTTGCCGATCATGTCGTGCAGGCCGAAGCGATTGGGCGCATAAGCGCCTACCGTCGAGGTCCCCGAGAGGTTGCGCCCGAAGTTCGCGTCTTCGGCACCGATCGCATTGCCGAAGGGATACCAAGTCTGTGTCCCGCCGCGCGCCGCGTAGGCCCATTCGGCTTCGCTGAGGAGGCGATAGGTCTCGCCAGTATGCGCACTGAGCCAGTCGACGTAGGCTTTTGCATCGGCGTAATTGACGTTGATCACCGGCCGCCGCCCCCGACCCCAACCCGCGTCATCGGGACGGTAGCCGTTGCACCCGCTATCAGCGACGCAGGCATCCCATTGCGCGAAGGTCACCTCGTAGCGACCGACGGCAAGCGCATAGTCGATGGTCACGGCGTGGCGCGGCTGCTCCATCGTGTCGAACATGGCCATGACGCCCAGCGTGCGGCGTTCGCGCTCGCTCGAGCCCATGACGAAACTGCCAGGGGCCAGCACGACCATCTCGGGACAATCGCTGCAATCGGCAAAGGCGGCCCCTGCCCGCCTCGGCGGAAATAGCGGCGCAGGCGCAGCGACCTTGTCTGGAACGTAGCCGTTCGCAGGCGGGTGTTCCTCGGCCACTGCGGGACTAGACAGCAAGATGCCAAGGGTAACCAGAGCGCTCGTTCGCACGCGACCGGCAAGACGCACGCTCACGAGGCAGCCTCCCCGCCAAGCGGCGGATCGATGGCATCGGCGGCAGAATTGGCGCGCGCCGAGGCCTTGACCCGGTCGATCAGCGCGATCAGGCGCGCGGCATCGTGACCGGTCGGCATGCGATGCGCCTGGCCGTTCAGGGCGCGGGCGAATTCGACGATCTGGTCTTCGAAATAATGGCCGAGCCTGCGCCCACCCATCTTGCGCGGGTCGATCAGCACGCCCTCGGGCGGCGTCACGAGAACCTCGCCATTCCAGCTCAGGATTTCGCCATGCTCGATCTCGAGCACGCCCTTGTCGAAATGCAGCACCTTGCGATCGAGCACCGCGGGCTGGTTGTAGGAGATATGCACGCTGGCGAGGCGGCGGCCGGGATAGGCGAGCAGTACCATGGCCTCATCCTCACCGCGCCAGCCCGACTGGTGCCGCGCGGCCTCGGCGTGGACCCGGACCGGGTCGGCATCGCCCATGATCAGCTGCACGAAATCGAGCGCGTGCGGGGCGAAGAGGCTGAGGATCAGTCCTTCCTCGGCACTGCGTTCGGCCCACCAGGGGGCCTGGGGCCCATCCCAGAACACGCACGAAGACACCTCGAGCGAGCGCAGCTGGCCAAAGCTGGCCCAGTTGTCGACGATATGGCGCACTGCCGCATTGTGGCGGAACGTATGGCCGACCGCAAAAACGAGACCGCGCGCCTGTGCCTCACGGGCCAGCTCCAGTGCTTCCTCGCCGGTCTCCGCTGCCGGCTTTTCGACCAGCACGTGCTTTCCAGCACGAAGCGCGGCCATCGACTGCTGCGCATGAAGGCGGTTGGGGGTGGCGATGAGCACGGCATCGACGCTGTCGAGCGCGAGTGCGTCCTCAAGGGTGGGAAGCGCGGTGGCTCCGAAAGGTTCGGCTGCGCTGCGGGCCAGCGCGATGTCGGTATCCACCGTGGCGACGACCCGCGCGTCGTCGGGGCGCGCGGCGATGGCAGCGAAGTGCGCACCCGTGATGCGCCCGCAGCCGATCACGGCGAACCGGACCGGGCCGGTCACCTTGCGGAGAGAAACGGGTTCAGAGCTGATCTCAGGCATGAATGATGTCCGCATTGTTGGGCGCATCGGCGGGCCGCTCGTGCACGAACCGCCAGATGATCGCGGCGGCAATGAGCTTGGCCACGCCCGGGATGGTCGAATAGCTGACGATGATCCCGGCCAGCGCCGCGCTCGATTGCGGCAGTCCGGCCTTGGCCGCAGCGGAATCGAAGCCGAAGCTGGACAGGATCGCGCCGACCACCAGTGTTCCGCCCAGCGCAATGCCGGCCTTCTCGATGATCGACCAGATCGCCGCGTAGGAGCCGGCGCGGTTCTCGCCATAGTCGAGCCGTGCCCCGGCGATGGCGTCGGAGAGCAGCGAAAGCACGATCGTACCCCAGCCCGCGTTGCACGCAGCCATCAGCGCGGCGAGCAGATAGGCGACCTCGATCGGTGCATCGGGCAGGTACCCCCAGACCAGCGTCACCAGGCCGTGTCCGGCAGCGGCCGCGACGTAAGTGCGCTTCTTGCCCAGACGCTTGGAGATCATCACCCACAACGGCGAACCGGCCATGACCGCGAAGGCCATGATCGCCGACATCACACCGATGTCGTGCAAGGGTTCCTCGCGCGCCATGGCGTACTTCACGAAGAACGGGAAGCTGGCGTAGCTGATGCCCGCCGCGACGGTCATGATCACTGCGGAAAGGCACAGCACGGCAAAGCGGCGGTCGGCAAATGCCCGCGGCAGATCCCTGAGCGCAAAGGCCTTCGCCACTTGTGCGGGTTCGGGAATGCGCGAGGCGAAGCGCCAGGCGACGAACAGGCAGGTGAAGCACAGCACCCCGATCGAGCCCATCGTCAGAAGATGCGCATTGCGGTCGGTGCCCAGGGCATTGATCGCCATCGGCGCCACCGAAGACGACATCAGTACGCCAAGGCCGGTGAAGCCGTGCTTCCAGCCCATCAGCTCGGTCCGCTCGACCGGGTCGGAAGACATTTCCGCGAACTGGGCCAGATAGGGCACCGAGAAGGTCGAGTAGACCGCCATGTAGGCACTGAAGGTCACAAAGACCCAGGCCACCTGGAAGCCGATTGCCGCCTCGGGCACGGCGAAGACACCCAGCATCGCGAAAGGCGCCGCGATACCGCCGACGAGTAGCCAGCGGCGGCGCGGAAAGCGGCTCGCCATGCGGTCCGATGCAACGCCGATCCACAAGTCGAAGATGGCGCCGAACACCACCTTGGGCACGAAGATCGCGGTACCGGCAATGGCTGGCGCAATGCCCATGACATTGGTGAGGTAGAACATGAGAAGCAGCGACGGTGCATCGCGGAACAGTTGCCCCGCTACCTGCCCGAGGCCGAACCCGGCCTTGGTCGAGGTCGCCAGACGTGCCGGCAACCCGCTCGATGTATCGCTCATGTCATGCTCCCCGAGTGGCCGGAAGACAGGCTCCGGTCTCTTGACCCGCATCGTGACGTGAACAGGTCGGCGAACCAGATTTCACCGCGAACTTATCGCACAACGGATAGTCGCAGGCCGGATAACGGTGCCCGACAGGTCGATGCGCGCGGCCCGAACGGCCAAGTCCTTGCTGCATACACCCCGGCATCGCTACAGAGAGAACCATGGCAAGCACGGCAACAGACACCACGATCATCCCCGCGCTGCGCGCAGCACTCGGCGCCGAGGCGGTGATCGGCAGCGGCGATGCCCTCGCCTACTTTTCCAACGACGTCTACCGCACCGGCGCACAGCCGCTCGCGGTGGTGCGCCCGGGCAGCGTCGAGGCCTTGCAGGAAGCGGTCAAGCTGTGCGGCGAGGCGGGCATCTGCATGGTCCCGCGCGGCGGGGGGGCGTCCTACACCGACGGCTACGTGCGCCAGGAAGGCGGCCACGTGCTGTTCGACACCGGCGCGATCGACACCATCGAGATCGATGAGCGCAACGCCATCGTGACCTGCGGCGCAGGCGTGACCTGGGCCAACCTCAAGACCGCGCTCGACGCCAAAGGCCTGCGCACGCCGTTCTGGGGCCCCTTCTCCGGCATCGCCGCGACGGTCGGCGGCAGCGTCAGCCAGAACACGCTGAGCCACGGCACCACGATCCACGGCATTTCGGCCCAGTCAGTGGTCTCGATGGACGTGGTGCTTGCAAGCGGCGCGCTGCTATCGACGAGCTCGTCGAAGGCGACGCGCTTCTATGGGCCGGACCTCACCGGCCTGTTCACCGGCGACTGCGGCGTATTCGGCATCAAGGCGCGCATCCGCCTGCCGCTGCTCCCGGTGCTCCCCAAGTTCGAATGCCTCTCCTTCGCCTTCGACAGTTTTGCCGACTACCACGCCGCATCGCGCAAGGCAGCGGCGGCCCGTCTCGATGACAGTCACTTCGGTCTCGACCTCGCCCTCTCGCAAGGCCAGATCGGCCGACAGGAAGGCATGGGCGCGCGCCTCAAGATCGCAGCCGACATCCTGCGCAAGGCCCCCAACAAGCTCAAGGGCGTCGCCCAGCTGGTGAAGATGGCCTTCGCGGGCGAAGACCCGATGCGCGCGGGCGCCTACATGTGCCACTTCATCGTGGAAGGCGCGGACGACGACGAGGCCGCGCTCAAGGCCAAGCAGCTGCGTCGCCTGCTCGACGGCCTGGGCCGCGAGATCGCCAACTCGATCCCGACCTTCGTCCACTCGGTGCCCTTCGCGCCGCTCTTCAACGTGCTTGGCCCGGGCGGCGAGCGCTGGGTGCCGATCCACGGCGTTCTCGCCCACGACGAGGCTGTCGCCTTCGACGAGAGCTTCAAGGCCCTGATCGCAAGCTACAAGGCGAAGATGGAGAAGCTGGGGGTCTGGATCGGCACGATGTTCTCGCCGGTCGGCTCGACCGGCTTCCTCTACGAAGTCGCGCTCTACTGGCCCGAGGACCGAACCGCCTATCACAAGACCACGCTGGGCGAGGAATACCTCGCGCAGCAGCCGCAGTTCGCCGCCAACCCGGATGCCAGCGCACTGGTTGACGAACTGAAGGAAGCCATCGTCGCGACCTATCAGAAGCACGGAGCCGGGCACTTCCAACTGGGCCGCGCCTACCCTTATCAGCAGCGCCTCTCGGCCGAGGCCAAGTCGCTGCTCGGCGCCATCAAGACCGAGCTCGATCCCAAGGGCCTGATGAACCCCGGCGCACTCGGCTTCTGACCCGGGCGATCGCAGACGGATAAGTGAGAAGCGGCCTCCCCGGATGCGGGTGGGGCCGCTTTCCTTTTTGTATCACCGCCAAGACATTGCGGGTGTTACAAAAAAGGGCCGGGAGCAAAACTCCCGACCCTTCCCTGTTCCAGTTGGCGTCAGCCCTCGGGCTTACTTGCCACCGCGCTGCAGCGGCTGCGGCGTGGCGGGCGCCCTGGCCGGCTCCCAACCTTCCGGCACCGGAGCGGGCTCGTGATCCTTCTTGTAGTTCTCGATGCTCGAGAGCGAAGGTCCGTAGTCGCTCTCGGGAGCATGGAGCCATTTGTCGCCCATGTTGCGCGCCGCGGCCACGAGATCTTCCGGCAGATCGGAAATGCCGTTCTCGACCGTGGTGAAGTTGTTGAAGTAGTTCACGTGCCCTTCGGCCTGGCCCATCAGCATCCAGGGCAGCCAAGGCGTGATGCGGGTCCAGGCACCGATGTGCTGGATATGGGTGACCTTCGGGTTCTCCACGTCCTTGCGGTTCATCGTGTAGATGAAGTGCTCGGAGACGCGGTTGAACGGCCCGGATGATTCGCGAACCCATGTCTTGGGATCGAGACCGTTGGGATACATCATGTCGATGTCCGACCGCAGGATGAGCGTGTCGTTCGGGCCCTCTTCCCATTCCATCAGGAAGGGCTTGCGCGGCGGCTTGTCCTTGTTGAGGCCACCATAGGACGGCGGCTCGGGCGCCCACTGGCTGATGGTGAAGTTGAACGGATCGTTGGCGATGGGAACCACATCGACGGTCTCGTCGGTGTAGGGGTTGTACCACTTGTCGATAAGCTTGCCGGTCTCGATGTCGCGGTAGAACACGATCTCGCGCAGCAGGCGGCGATAGGAACCGTCTTCCTGACGGACCGAGCGCACGACGCTGAAGCCTTCGTTGAGGAACAGCTGGCGCACCGGCTCGTTCGGGCGCACGCCGTAGACCTTGCCCTTGAGCCAGCCCACCTTCTCCTTGGTCGGATCGATATCCGCATCGATACGCACGTAGGTATCGCGGTTCCACTCGGGATCCTTGAAGTCGATCCTGGTCTTGAACGCAGGGGTCTTGGCGCTGGGGCCAGACGTCGCGGCACTGGCGCTGGCCGTACCGGTGACCAGACCCGCAGCGATGCCTGCACCAGCGAGACCCAGGCTCTGCCTGCGGCTGAACGTCATATCATCCATCTCTCGTTTCCCTAGTTGGCCCGATCGAGGCGCACTCTCATTTGATCTATGAATAAGGTTTTTCCGCTTTCATTGATCGAGCGCATCGCGCTAGCATACGATGATCGCCAAGCGGATAGCACCGGTGGGTTCCTTTGCCGCAAGCCACGCCGACCGCAAGAAATCAGCACGAGCCCGACCAAGACAAGGAGTCGCTTCATGCTCAATACCTTCCAGCAAGCCGCGCACCCAGTGCTGCCGACGGCCACTGCCGACGAGGCCTCGCGCCAGGAGTTCGCCAAGAGCTTCAAGGGCTTCATCCAGTCCACGCTGCTCCCCGGCCTGACCCCCATCTACGAGACCCGCGTCTCCAGGGCTTTCGAGAAGGCCAATGGCCGTCTGCCTGAGAACCGCCGCGACATCCGCTCGGTGATGATCCACGACCTCTATTTTCAGCACTACGCCATGGCCAACCGCACGGCGCAGGAGCTGTTGTGGGAATCGGTCAACGGCTCGGTCGATCGCCAGCTTCCCGAACTGATCGAAAAGGCCAAGGCGCTTTCCGCAACCAGCAAGGGCGAACTGCGCATCCCCGAGGGCTTCGAGCCCCCGCGCTACGTCACCGCGCTCGACATCCACTGCATGCCCGGTGGCTATTGCTCGGAAGTGACCGAGGACGATGTCGCTGTCGGCGCGCTCTACGATCGCGGCGTGTATCTCTATTCGATGGGCTACACCGGCCCGAACAATGACGACATGGGCCGCTCTGTGGTGAACTACCTCAAGCGCAACATGCCCGACTTCAAGCCCAAGCGCATTCTCGACATGGGCTGCACCGTCGGTCACTCGACCCTGCCCTACAAGGAGCTGTTCCCCGAGGCCGAGGTCTGGGGCATCGACGTGGGCGGTCCCTGCGTGCGTTATGCGCACGCACGTGCAGCGGGCATGGGGCTCGACGTCAACTTCGCGCAGATGAATGCCGAAGAGACCACTTTCGCTGACGAGGAATTCGATCTCGTCGTCAGCCACATCCTGCTCCACGAGACCAGCGGCAAGGCCATGCCGCGCGTGTTCAACGAGGCCTTCCGCGTGCTCAAGCCCGGCGGTCTGATGATCCACGCCGACCTTCCGCCCTTCGACCTCATGGACCCGTTCACCCAGTTCATCCTCGACAACGAGACCTGGTACAACAACGAGCCGTTCTGGGGTGCGATGCGCGAGATGGACCAGATCGATCTCGCCGAAAAGGCCGGCTTCGACCGCGAGGCGGTGCGCTTCGACACCGCCCCGATGGCGGTCATGGAGTTCGCCGCAGCGGCCTCGGGCTACAGCCAGGACGCTTCCGAACACGTCGCCGAGCGCGACTTCACCGCGGGCGAGTTCGCTCCCGGCGGTGGCTGGGAAGTGCTCATCGCCAAGAAGGGCGAAAAGCAGGCCCTCGCGGCCTGAGGCGCAAGCAAGGACAGACAATACGATGGACAACACCACCCAAGAGCGCCCGCACGTCATTCGCCACGCCAAGGGCAAGCGCCCCGAGTTCTACGAAACCCCGGGTGTCGATGCGGCAATGTCGATGATCATGGTCCTCGCCAGCGAGCTTTCGGTCGTGCGCGACCGTCTCGACAGCGCCGAACGCGTAGCCAAGGCCAGTGGCCTCGATCTCGCTGCCGGGATCGAGGCGCTCGAACTCGACCAGGATGCTCTGGAAGAGCGCGAGGCACGCCGCCAGGACTTCATGCAGCGCCTGTTCTACCTGCAACTCAAGGACGCCGACGAGGCAGCCCAGTCGCAGACCGCGGAAGGTTTCGAGGCGACGATCCACGAGATCGCCCAGCCCTGAGGCGCAAGTCACTACCGAAAGAAAAGCCCCGCCAGGACATGGTGTCCCGGCGGGGCTTTTCTTTCTCGCATCGCGCGATGCCACATTACATGGCGTTTCCGCGCCGACGCAGTTCGGGCCCGATCTCGAGCCCGATGCGCCTTGCATCGGCAAGCCAGTCGAACCCGGTCACGAGGAAAGTGTCGATCCCTACCGCGCGGTAGCGCAGCAGCGCCTCGACCAGCGTTTGCGGGGAGCCGACGAGGCACATGACCTGCAGGCGGCCTTGCGTGGCCTGGGTCAGCCCGGTCCACAGGCACGGGTCCTCGTGCGCGGCATCGGCCTGCGCAGCCTTCGCAGCCACTTCCTGCGCCGCCTTGCCGAGATCCCGGCCCAGCGCACCGTGCGCGGCCTGCCGCGCCTCGACCGTATGCAGAAGTTCACCCGCGCGCGCCCAGGCCTCCTCGTCGGTGTCGGCCACGACAAGCCGCATCGACATCGAGCAACGCGGATTGCGCCCGTGCCGGGCGGCTTCGGCGCGCACCCGCGCCACCTGCTCGCCGACCTGCGCGACGCTGCCGGGACCAAAGGCATAAGTGTCGGCCAGCTCGGAACCGAACTTCACCGCAAGCTCCGAATTGCCCGCCCAGAAGACAGGGACCGTTCCCTTCACAGGATGAACCTCGCTGCCGGCATTCTCGAAGCGATACCACTCGCCCTCATGGTCGCACGGGCTTTCGCCAGCCCAGACGCGGCGCATCACGCGCACGTATTCGTTCGAACGGCGGTAGCGCTCGTCCTTGGTCAGGTAATCGCCGTCACAGCGCGTCTCGATGTCGGAAAAGGCACTGATGATGTGCACGCCCGCGCGTCCGCCCGAAAACTGGTCGAGCGTCGCGAAGGCGCGCGCCGCCATTGTCGGGGCGATGAAGCCGGGGCGGTGCGCGACCATCAGCTTGAGCCGCGTGGTCGCTGCCGCCACCCAGGTCGCGGTCACGAGACTGTCGGCCGACTTCGCGTTCTGACCGATGAGGACGCGGTCATAGCCTGCGGCCTCGTAGCCACGCGCAGCCTCGGCGATGAAGTCGGGATCGTAGAGGGGCGGCCCCTCGCTGGCTTCAGACCCGCGATAGGGCGCGACGAGACCGACGAGTTCGATTTCGTGTCCGCTCATGACCGGCTCCCGGCACTGCGTTTCGCTTCAAGGGCCTCGAGCGTATCGGGATCGAGGCGGTAGAAGAGCATGGCGACGATCGCGCAAAGCATTGCCAGCGCGGGGATCGCGGACTCGCACAGGAGGATCGCCAGTCTTGCGCTGTCACCTTGTGCAACCGCACCACCGCCCGAGGACGAGACGTAGCCCATCGCACCGAGGAACCCGCCCATCGCGGCAAGCGCTGCGGCAGAAGACAGCTTGTCGAAGAGCGTCGTGAAGCCGGCAAAGGCCCCTTCGCGCCGCTCGCCGCTCTGTACGTAATCATAGCGAACGGCATCCGACAGCAGCGAATAGGCAGACAGGATCATGCCGCCGCCTGCCGCGCCCGAAACGAGGCCGCGAATGCTCACGAGAACCATGCTCTCACCCGGACCCGCAAGCAGCCAGCTGAGCTGCACCAGCGCGAACATGGCGAGCGCAGCGATGTAGCTGGCCTTCTTCCCGAAGCGGTTTGACAGCCAGACCCAGGGCACCATTGCCAGGACCATCGTCACCGTCGCCATCATGAAATAGGTCCCGATCGCGGAGTCGGGCAGTTCGAGAAACACGCGCGTGAAATAGGCCAGCGCAGCTGAGCCGATGGCAGTGCCGAACAGCAGGAAGACATGGGCGATGGCAAGGATGCGGAACGGTACGTTGCCCCAGGCCAGACGCACCTGCCTGCCCAGCTCGCGCAAGGGATGCGCGCGCCGTGCCAACGCGGCCGGGTCGGGCTGCGTGCGCGGGGCATCGCGCAGCAGCCGCACCGCCACCAGTGTCGCGCCGAACACGATCGCTCCCGTGATCAGGGCAATCAGCAGGTGTCCCTCGCGCGAGGGTCCGGTCATGCCCAGGATCCAGGCCGGGAGGGTCGATCCGAGCAATGTTCCCACGGCATTGCCGTAAGTGCGCCATGCCATGAGCCGCGTGCGTTCCTTGGGATCGCTCGAGCTTTCCACCAGCATCGCGAAGCCGGGAATGGTGAGTAGGGTATACCCTGTCGCATGGATCACCAGTGCCAGCGTCACGAAGGCCTGTGCCAGCAGGACCGAGCCGAAATCGGGCGTGCCGAACAGCATAGCGACACCCAGCGGCATGGCGAGGCCGCCAGCGAAGAGGAACGGCAGGCGCCGTCCCCAGCGGGTCTGCGCGCGGTCGCTCCAGGCACCTACCGCGGGGTCGGTGATGCCGTCGTAGATCTTCATCAGTGCGAAAATCAGGCCCGCGGTCCCCGCCGAGATAGCGAGACTGTCGGTCATGAAACGCAGGCCCAGGACAGTAACGAGGTTCTGCCCTGCGGCATGCGCCAGCGGGATCATGCCCGAGCCGAGCCGTATCTGCCAGGTCGTCGCCACGAAGGGAACCGCACCGCTCGTCGGCGCGGCGTCAACCGGCAGCGCCTGGTCGGCTGCCATCTGTGTTTCACTGGTCACAAATGCTTCTCCCGCCTGCCGTTCGCCGGCCCGGCCTTTTCGGGAGGAAGTGTGCATGGGCCGCCGTGGGGCCCGTCATGGCTTTGCGCCATTCTCCGAAGAGCGGAGACAGAAGGACAACGAGCAGGCTCTTGCGAGCGGCCCTCAGTCCTCGATCATCGTCACGCTGACGTCTGCGATGCCTTCGCGCAGCTTTTTCACTTCGGCATATTCGGGAGAATTCCAGAACCGCAGCGCGGTTTCGGCATCGGGCCACTCGATCACGACCGCGCCCCCACCTTCATAGCCGGTTCCCTCGAGAACCAGCCCCTTGCGCCCGCGCACGAGATACTGGCCGCCGAATTTTGCAGTGAGCTCAGCAACGGCGGGCGAGTAGCGCGCGGTGAACGCGACCTTGTCGTGGACCTTGGTCGTGATGATGAACCAGGCAGACATCGACCTCTTCCTCCCGGGCTGGCGAGCGCCTCTGCTCGAATTGGCACCCTGCTTGCGACGCCCCGGCGGATCGGAGCCGGCCCAGCCATGCCCCTATCCGTCGGGAGTGTCGATTGCGCAAACGGGGTGCTGCCCCCTTCAGACGATCTGCTTGGCCTGTTCGAGGCTCTGGAACATCGACTGGCGCAGCAGGTAGGCGCGGCGCTTCTCGTCGTTGGCGTGGATCGCCTTGAGCTCGCGGCGGCGTTCCTCGTGGGCATTGTCCTTGCCCGCGTTGATCAGCGCCATGTTGGCCTTGGTCTGGGTCTGCGTGAAGCTATGCGTGACTTCGCGGCGCTGGCGGTCGAACAGGGCCAGACTGGGCTCCATCGCCTCCTGCCCCTTGAGCACCGGCAGCAGCTTCTCGAACAGGTTGAAGGCATCGTGGATGCCCGAATTCATGCCGAAGCCGCCAAGCGGGTTGTTGAGGTGGGCCGCATCGCCGATCAGCATCACGCGCCCTTCGCGGAACGACTTCGCCACGCGCTGGTGCACGTTGTACAAGGTGCGATGCTCGGTCACCACGTCCGCGCCACGCCCGATGAGACGCTCGAAGATCGCGTTCTTGTTCTCCTCCGAGCGCAGTTCGTCGACGTCGCAGGCGCCGTTGACCGGAACCAGCACGCGCCAGACCGAGGGCACGCGCAGCAGCACCAGCCACTCCTTGGGATCGCTGACGTAGTTCACGTAAGCAAGGTTGGGCAGGTAGTCGGACAGCTCGACTTCGGTCGAGAGGGTCAGGAACCGCTCGGGGTAAGTGAACCCGTCGAATTCGATCCCCAGCCACTTGCGCACGATCGAATTCGCTCCGTCCGCGCCGATCAGGTAGTCGGCGCGCAGGCGATCGATGCCGGTCATCGTCTCGACCGCGATATCGACCCCGGTGTCGTCCTGGGTGAAGCTCAGGATACGGTTACCGAAGCGCACGTCGGCGTTGGTGTAGGCATCGAGCCCCTCGGCAAGGGCGCGCGAGAGGTGATACTGCTCGCACTGGATGCGGAAGGGATAGCGCGTGACGTCCGCGATCTCGGCCATGTCGAATTCGATCGGCTCACCGCTCTCGCGGTCACGCCAATGGAACAGCGGCGCCTTGAGGCCCTTTTCGAGGAGCATCGAGGTGATGCCGATCTCGTCGAGCATCTCGAGCGTGGGGGAATGGAAGGTCGAGGCGCGCAGGTCCTGCGCGCAGTCGGCACCTGCTTCGAGCAGGACCACCGAGATACCGGCCTTTGCGAGCAGGGTCGCCATGACCGTGCCGACCGGGCCTGCGCCGGCGATGACGACTTCGCAACGCTCTACAGCTGACATTGTATTTCAAAACTCCGAATAAAGCTTGTCCGGCCTAAATCGGGGCGGCCAATGCGGCCCGCGTCGAGGCAGGACTATCCGACGCGCGGGGAGAGCGGGGCCGGATCGGCTGCAAGCATCGTGCCGCCGTCCCGCCCTTCCCGCGCTCTGGTAAATTACTGCTGTTCGCCCGAAGGCAGCGACTTGCCCGGATCACCGACCCGGTCGAGCCAGGCCTTGATGTCGCGGGTGAACTTCTCGGGATTCTCCCACATGGGAAAGTGCCCGAGGTCGGGGTATTCGATGAGATCGACGCTGGTGTTGGTGAAGCGCGCGACCGAGGCCGCGGGACCTTGCGAGATGACGTCGTCGTAGTCGCACCACTGGATCAGCACCGGGACCATCACGCTCTCGGCCACCGCGCCAACGTCCGAGTTCTGGAACAGCTTGACGTTGGCCTTGATGTACTGCGCCTGTCGATCGAGCGCGCCGGGCAGGTTGTTCATGTCGTAGATCTGGTCGACCATGCGATCGGTGGGCTCGAAGCCGGGAGGCGTGGTGTCTTCCAGCATCAGGCGCCAGAACGTGTGCGAGCGCCAGTTGGGCAGCACCGCGTTGTGGAACTTGAGCATCCACACCAGACGCCAATCGACCTTGCGGGTCTGGCTGGGTCGCTCGAGCGGCAGGATCGAGAGCGCCATCGCGCTCACGTGGCCGGGATAGGCACGGTTGTACTCGAGGCCGACATTGGCACCGTTCGACGTTGCAACCAACGCAAAGCGATCATAGCCGAGCTGCGTGAGCAGCTTGTCCATCAGTTCGGCAGAACGCGGCGTCGAATAGACACCGCTCGGGTCGGGTTCGGTGAGCCCATAGGGCGACCAGTCGAAGCGCACGACGCGGAAACGATCCTTCATCCGCTCGGCGACGCCGTCCCACTCGTGCAGGTTGACGATCGAGCCGTGAAGCAGGACCACGACCGGAGCGTCCTCGGGCCCCTCCTCGCGAACGTGCATGCGCACGCCGTCGACCATGACGAAGCGCGAAGGGCCGTCCGCCCACTTGCGCGCCAGTTCGGCGCGGTCGCTCGCCCCGGCGCCGAGGCGCAGTGCAAGCACTGCAACCCCAAACGCCGCGACGAGAAGGACCAGCCCGATCAGGACCTTGCCCAGAGCCTTCATGCCGCGTCTTCAACGCGCGGCGAGAGCCCGAGCGTCTCACGCAGGGTGGAACCGGGATACTCGGTGCGGTAGCGACCACGCTGCTGCAGGATCGGAATGACGCCCTCGACGAAGTCCTCGAGCCCGCCCGGCATGTAGCTGGGCTGCAGGGTGAAGCCGTCGCAGGCCCCCTCGTCGCGCCAGGTGATCATCATGTCGGCCATCTGCTCGGGCGTACCGATGAACACGTTGTGCCCGCGCGGATTGAGCATGAAGTTCATGGCGAATTCGCGCAGCGGCGTGCCAGCCTCGCCTGCCGGGGTGACCGCGCGCGCGACGTCGGCGGCGGGCAGCAGGGTATTGGCGATGACGTGCTCGTGATCGAGCGGCGCTTCGGGATCGAATCCGGTCATGTCGCAGCACAGCGATTCCGAGAGATACTCGATGGCCAGTGCCGGATCGGCCAGATCCATGATCGCCTTGTGATTGGCACGGGCCTCGTCCTCGGTGCCGCCCAGCACGCACGAGAGGCCGGGCATCACGCGGGTGCCATCGGGGTTGCGCCCAACCGCGGCGATGCGCGAGCGCAGGTCGTTGCGGAACTCGACACCCGCCTCGATGGTAGCTGCCGGGCAGAAGATGGCCTCGGCCGTGCGCGCCGCGAAGTCGCGGCCCTGCGGCGACTGGCCGGCCTGCACGAGCACCGGACGTCCCTGCGGAAGCGCAGGACCGGCGCGGTCCATCTGAGCCCAAAGTTCGCAGGCCTTCGCCACGACATCCGCGGCATTGGTATAGCGCTCGCCCTTGGGCGGCATCTCGTCGAGACCGAAGTTGCCCGCGGTATCGGGGTGGACCGAGGTAACGATATTCCACCCCGCGCGCCCGCCGGTCATGCGCTCCATCGTGGCGAAGCGTTCGGCCAGCATCTCGGGGGTATTGAAGGTCGTCGAGATGGTCGCGACGAGGCCCACGTGGCGGGTCACCGCCCCCATCGCGGTGAGCAGCGTGACCGGATCGAGCGTCGGCATGGCCATGCGCTCGGGGGTGCGCCCACCTGCCCCGCGCGACTGCAGCTGGTCACCGAAGACAATCGCATCGAAGCAGCCCTTCTCGACCAGCTTCGCGACCGAGGCGTAGTAGTCCATCGAGAACACGCCAGCGGGACGTGCCCGCTCGTGCTTCCAGGCGGTGGGGTAGAAACCGATGCCCTGCAGGAAGGCCCAGAGGTGAATTTGCTTGGTCATCATGCGATCTCCGGGACGCGGGCGCCGTCGGGCTGGTTGGAGGCGGTTGCAGGCAGCGGCAGACCGAGACTTTCGCGCAGGTTGCCCGGTCCGGCCGGGTGCGCCTCGCGCAAGTCGGCGCAGAGCGTTGCGATTGCGGGTAGTTCGGCCATGGCATCGCTGAGCGTGAAGTGGACGCCGTCGATTTCACCGGCCTCGAAGCGCGCGGCGATCGCGGCCATGTCGGCGGAGGCATCGACCTTGAGCAGGCGCTTGGTCGCGCCGGTTGCCTCGCCTGCATCGTCGACGAGCGCGATGTCGGCATCCTCGATGGCAATCGCAGCCGCCGCATCGACCACCAGCACAGGTTGGCCGACCTGCGGTCGCATGGCGTTGACCGGCCCGGCGACCTTGAAGAAGGGCCCCTCGTAATTCGAGGCCTTGACCTTGCTCGCATCGAGATAGCGGCCCGAGGCCTTGTCGATGATCAGCGTATCGCTGCCCCACCCGTCCCACAAGGCACGCGCGGCACCGACCATATCCTCGGCCATGCCTTGCTCGGCGCCCTCGGGGATCACCGACCAGCCCGTGCGCCCCGCGCTCAGGAAGTCGACCGCCGAAAGCGCGCGGGCGACGTGGAAGGGGTGCGCATTCGATGCGGGCACCGTGGCGACGAGGCCGATCCGTGCACTCATCGGTGCGGCCCAGGCGAGCACGACCTGCGCGTCGAAGGGGCGCGCTCCCGCACGGCCCACGACCAGCAGGTCGAGCCCGGTGGCCTCTGCCGCATCGAGAATGGCCTTACCCGTCTCGGGTACGGCAAGGAGCGGGTCCGCGATCGAGGCGGACACGATAAAGGGTTTGTTCATACGACAATCACCGGTTCGTGAAGGGGATGGATGGGTTCGCAACCGTCATCGGTGATCAGCACGAGATCTTCGCAATGTGCCGATCCGCCGATGCCGGTATCGAGAGTGGGACAATCGACCGAGAGGATCATGCCCGGCTCGAGCACGATGTCGGGCTTGCGCCAGAAGCCGCCGTGGTTCTCGCCCGGCTCGTCGGTATGGGCGAGGCCGACGCTGTGCGGGCCGAAGCCGACGAGCGCGGTGTGTCCGGCCTTGCGCAGGGCATCCTCGCCCAGCGCGACGATCTCGGAATAGCGCATGCCCGGGCGCAGCTGCTCGCGCACGGCCTGCCACCCGAAGGCCGAGGCCTCGGCCGCGCGCCGCGCGGTAGCGGTCGGCTCGCCGACGAAGACGGTGCGCGCGAAGTCGCCGTGATAGCCGGCGAAACTGCTGACCCCGTCGAGCATTAGCGTCTGCCCGTCGGCGACCTTGATCGAGGAAAGATCCGAGGACACGCGGTCGACGTTGAGGAACACCGCGGTATTGCCGCGCCGCGCCGCTTCCATGCGGAACATCGCCATGAGCTCGAAGTGGCTGGCGCCGGCGCGGATCGCCTGACCGACAGCATTGAGCGCATCGACGTTGGCGCGCGCGGCGCGGGCCATGAGCGCGCGCTCCAGCGGCGACTTGATCAGGCGGATCTCGCGCAGGATGTTGTCGGCCTGCACCATCGCGCCGAGATGCTCGTGACGCGCGGCGACCTCTGCGATCACGCCGTGGTCGAAACCGATCCGGCCCTGCCACAGCCCGAGCCCGCGCATCGCGGCAACGATCGCAGCGCCTGCATCGCCGGTCGCGACCTGCGCCCCGGCCTGGCTCGCCGAGATTTTCGAGCGGTGCGTCTCGACAGCGGTCTGCGGTGCATCCTGGCGTAGTGGCAGGACCGGCCCATCGGGCACCTGCTGCAGCGTCTCGTCACCCTCGTCGCCGAGCTGGGTATAGAGCCAGCAGGCAACGTCATCGCGTTCGCGCCCGTCGGCCCAGCTATAGTGATGCAGGAAGCGGCTCGTAACCAGTCCCCACTGCCCGGGGCGTTCGCGGGCGATGAGAGCGAAAGTGCCCGGCGGCTGCGCCATGCGGGTACGGCCGATCTGCGGCCAGTGGCCAAGCGCGTGGAACACGTTGACCGGGTCACCAAGCACGAGCCCATCGAGATCGTGACGCTCCATCACCGCAATGGCCCGCTCGACGTTCATCGGCCCCTCGCGTTCGAGCCGCGCCAGCAAGGCGCCGTCGTCGTTCCCAAAATCGTTTGTCATGCCCCAAGGATGGCGCGGGCATGGGGGGCGCGTCGGCATTTCGGATCAACCTGTCCGCCTGCCGGTCATTGAGGGTCTGCGCCATGGGGTCTGCGCCGCACACCGATAGGCTCGGTCCCATGGTTGAACAATCACCCGCTTCGAACATCGAACGCGCCTTCGTCCGGCTCGAGGAAGGGCAACTGCATCTCAGGTGCCTGCCCGCCGAGGACAACACTGCTCCGGCAGTCCTGCTGCTGCATGCATCGCCCGCTTCCTCGTGGTTCATGCAGGACCTCATGCTCGCGCTGCGCGCCGCAGGTTGCCAGGGACAGATCCTCGCTCCCGACACGCTGGGCAACGGGGACTCGGTCGCCCCGCTCCCGCCAGAGCCGGACATCGCCTATTTCGCGGATTCAATGGTGCGCATGTGCGATGCGCTGGGGATCGACAAGGTCGATGTCTATGGCACGCACACCGGCGCACGCATCGCCTGCGAGATGGCGGCAGGCCACCCCGAACGCGTGCGCAGGCTGGTGCTAGACGGCATCACCGAATATGCAGACGACCTGCGCGAGGCCGTCATCGCCAACTACGCACCGGTGGTGGAACCGGACGAATATGGCCGCCATCTGATCTGGGCGTTCAACTTCTGCCGCGACCAGGCGCTGTTCTTCCCGCATTTCATGAAGGACCCCGAGCACCGGCTTGCAGTCGGCATGCCGCCGCCGCAAGTGCTGCACCGCATCACGCTCGACGTCCTCAAGACACTCGACACCTATCCCAAGCCCTATATCGCCGCGTTCCGCTATAAGGCGTTCGAACGCATGGGTCTGGTCAAGGCACCGACGCTGCTGCTCAAGCCGGAGACCGAACTGGCCCTGCTCAACGAGTCCGTGGTGCGGGCCCTCGAATTGCTCGACGACGGCAAAGCCGCGTCGACGGCGGGATCGCCCGCCGCAAAAGCCGACGCGATCGGCGCGTTCCTTGGAGAAGCGGACACATGACAACTCTGGCACCTGCACAGCAGGGCGAGACCGGACACGCCAGGCTCACGACGAAGCTGTGCCTGGGCTTCAGCATCGGCACCGTCGGGGTGTCGATCATGCTCAATGCCGTCTCGACCTATTTCCCGCTCATGATGTCGACCGTCCTTGGCCAGTCCCCGCAGATCGCCGGCTACCTGCTGATGATCTCGAAGCTGGCCGATGCGGTGATCGACCTTGCCGTGGGCTCGCTCTCGGATCGCGCCCGCACGCGCTGGGGACGGCGCAAGCCGTTCTTGGCCGCAGGCGCTCTTCTCTCGATCGTCGCCTTCCTCATGCTCTTCGCGCCGCCGGTCATGACCCAGACCTGGCTCATCATCTGGATGAGCGCTGGCCTGTTGATCTACTCGCTCGCCTATTCGCTGTTCAACGTGCCCTACATGGCGCTTCCGGCCGAACTGACCGAGGGTTTCCATGAGCGTACCCGGCTGATCAGCTTCCGCACCGTATTCGTCTCGATCGGACAGTTGCTCGCGCTCGCCGGGACCGGCTGGCTGATCGAGAGCGGCGGTGGTGGCCGCTCGGGCTTTGCCACGATGGGCCTTGTGATGGCGCTGATCATCGGCGGCGCGATGACCGCCACCGCACTGTCGATCCCCGCGCAGAAGGACAAGGAACCGAGCGGAGGCACGCACCTTCCCGGACCCAAGCAGATCCGCGCGATCGCCCGCAACCGTCCGTTCATGATGCTGCTGGGTGCGAAGGTCTTCCAGTTTCTCTCGTTCGCCTCGGTCGCCTCGACCATGGCGCTCTACATGCTCAACGTGTTGGGCGTGGGCTATAGCGGCCTCATCGTCTTCGCGGTCACCCAGAACATCGCCACGGCCTGCGCGATGCCCTTGTGGGTGCGCACCGGCAAGACCTACGGCAAACGCCAGACCTATCTCATGGGCGTGATCATCTTCTGCCTGGTGACGCTGAGCTGGCTCTTCGCCGACAACACCATCACCAACGCCGGGATCATCGTGCGTGGTGCCTTCGGAGGCCTCGGCTCGGGCGCGATTATCCTGATGGCGATCTCGATGCTGGGCGACACCCAGTCCTACGACAGGCTCGTTACCGGCGAGGCGCGCGAGGGACTGCTCGCCAGCGCCATCGCGGTTATCGAGAAGGTCAGCTACGCGCTGGGTGTCGCGGTGCTGGGCATCTTCCTCGAGGCGCTGCACTACGTACCGACCACCGGCGGCAAGATCGTCGAACAGCCCGATAGTGCGATCCTCGCGCTCACGCTCGGCTTCGCGGTGATCCCAGCGATCATGTTCGCCATCAACGGACTGTTCCTGTGGGCCTACGATCTTGACGAGGACAAGCTCGCCGCCGCCCGTCTTGCCACCGTCGAGGGGACCGGCACCACTTTGACCTGACCAGTGTCTTTCGCGCCACAAGGCGCTCCCACCACCTTCGAAGCGCCCCCGGACATCCTCCGCGGGGCGCTTTTTCGTATACATTTCCAGTCACTTATGCAGTCGCGTCGACCCACTTCTCGTGAGCGCACCAGCGGACCTCAACCCGCAGCCTCAGCGCAGGAGAGGCCTATCTTCATCCGACTGGCGAATACTGGAGATGTCCCCCCATGGAACCGGTGAATTAGAAGCGATCCTCGTTTCGTGGTCCTGCACTGGCGACTCGTCTCATGGGGGCAGACGAGGCAGGCGCAAAGGAAGGGAACTACCAAGAACCTTTCCCGAACCAACCAGTACACTTTTTACGTGCACATGGCTGTCCACGCAAAGTTACTCGCTAGGATCGCTTGCGATGAACCGGAATACACACCTGTTCATCGCCCCATATCAGAATAAACAAGTGGGGAAGTGTTCTATTATGAAGAATGGGAAAATTCACGGGGTCGCTACTGCATCGACGATCGCTCTGGCCAGCGTCCTGGCGCTCGGGTTCGCGCAACCCGCTCTCGCCCAGCAGAGCGCGCCTGCGGCCGAACAGACCGGAACCTCAATCGTGGTCACCGCGCGCAAGCGCGAGGAAACCCTTCTCGAGACGCCGATCGCGATCACCGCGCTGAGCGCCGAGGAAATCGAACAGCGCGGCATCAAGTCGATCAACGACGTCGTCCTGAACACGCCCGGCATCAATGTCTCGAACACCAATTCGGGACGCAACGACCGCTCTTTCCAGCAGATTTCGCTGCGCGGCATGACGCCCTCGACGACCAGCTCGACGCTCACCGCCAGCTTCCTCGACGGTGTGCCCGTCGCCTCGGCAACGGCGCTGATGAGCATCACCGACCCGGAGCGCATCGAAGTGCTCAAGGGGCCGCAGAACGCCTATTTCGGCCGCAACGCCTTTGCCGGTGCGATCAACATCGTGACCAAGACCCCGGCTGACGAGTTCGGCGGTGCGATCAGTGCAATGGTCGGCACTCGCGACAACTTCGACATTTCGGGCGCGCTCGAAGGCCCGCTGGTGGACGGCGTGTTGGGCGTGCGCATTACCGGGCGCTCGATGAGCAAGAGCGGCTCTTACGTCAATCAGGCCGATCCCAACCAGACGCTGGGCGACCAGAAGACCGACGTCGGCACGATCCAGTTCGTGTTTACGCCCAGCTCTGCGCTCACGGTCAAGGCCATGGGCATGTACAGCCGCGATAACGACGGCCCCTCGGCCCAGGGCATGGTCTCGGCCTACGAGCTGCGCTCGAACAACGGCGCAGTCAACATCCCCTACTTCAGCGGCTCCAACGCCGGCTCGGTCGTCGTGCCGGGGCAAGCGAACTGCATGCTTAACGGGCTGCCCTACGTCTGTGGCGCCGTCCCGGGCCTGATGGCCGGCCCTGCGCAGAACACCACCTCGGACGCCCTGCTCGGCAGCATCCTGTCCGATCCGACCAACCGCATCGACAGCAACGGTATCGGCACGCGCGGCTATGGTCTGCGCCGCGAATACTACCACTTCCATCTCGGCATCGACTACGAGCTGGGCGACAGTGGCCTGACGCTCTCGTCACTGACCGGCTACAACAACGAGTACTATTCAGAGCTCGCCGATCTCGACAACTACGACAGCGTCGCTTTCGCGAATTCGGCAGCCGCCTTCATCCCGGGCGTACGCGACTACTGGTCGTTCCCCTACCTTGTCGAGCGCCGCAACAAGGACTTCTCGCAGGAGCTGCGCCTGACCTTCGAGGACGGCGGCCCGCTGCACGCGATGTTCGGCGCCTCCTACCTCGACACCGACGTCGACAGCGGTCTCGTCAGCGTGTTCAACTACGAGACTTACGGCGTCTCGCCCAATGCCGGCGCACTGAGCCCGCCGCAGCAGGTCAAGACCATCGGCGTCTTCGGCAGTGCCGCCTACGACTTCACCGACGCGCTGACGCTCAGCGTCGAGGGTCGCTGGCAGCGTGACAAGGTCTATGCCTTCGCCGGTGGCCGCGGGCTCACCATCTCCGACGATGCGGCTAGCAACTTCAACCTGCCCTCGGGCTCGTTCGATCCGCTCACCTCGTTCTACGCCAAGACCTTCTCGAACTTCCTGCCGCGCGTGATCCTCAACTACGACGTCTCGCCCGACATGATGGTCTACGCCTCTTGGTCGAAGGCGGTGAACGTGAGCGTGGGCTCGTTCAACACCAGCTTCCTCTCGGGCACCCAGGCCGAGTTCGAGGCCGGCCAGTCGATCGGGCTTGGCGTCATCGTCCAGCCCGAAAAGCTGACGAACTACGAAGTCGGCCTCAAGGGCAGCTTCCTCAATGGAGACCTGCAGGTTACCTCGGCCTTCTACCTTGCCGACTGGAGCAACCAGCATAACACCCGCTCGGTGTTCTTCGTCGATCCCGCGACCGACGTGGTCACGATCGTCACCGGCGTTGCCAACTCGGGCAAGACACGCATGACCGGCTTCGAGCTGGACGTGCTCGCAGAGCCTTTCGAGGGCCTCTCGATCACGGCTTCGGGCGCGATCAACTCGAGCTCGATCCGCAGCTTCTCCGACCCGGCGATCACACTGCGCACCGGGCTCGAAGGCGACGAGTTCCGCGGCAATCAGCTTCCGTTGAGCTCGAAGTACTCGGCCAACCTTGGCATGATGTACACCGGCCAGATTCCCGATTGGGACAACGGCTCATGGTTCGTGCGCGGCGACGCCGGCTACAAGTCCAAGCAGTACGTCGATGCCGGCAACCTGACCTGGATCAAGGGCCGCACGCAGGTCAACGCAAGGGTCGGCTTCAGCTACGGCGACGTCACCGTCGAAGGCTTCGTGACCAACCTGTTCAAAAACAAGCAGTACACCTCGGTGGCGCAGAACGCGCTGCTCGAGCCCAGCTTCTTCCTCGCCGCACAGTCCTACGGTTATCTCAATCTCGCACTTCCCGAGCTGCGGACCTGGGGCATCAAGGCCGGTTACAAGTTCTGAGCCACCTGTCGCCGCGCCTTCGGGCAGGGGCGACAAGGACACCAAGAGCGCAGGCCGGGAGTTCGTCTCCCGGCCTGTTGCGTTTGAAGCTGGCCCGCCACACCCAGGCAGAGGGCCCGCATCACCGCACAGCGGACAAAGCAGAGCGAGCGCGAGCCTTGCGCCGCCGATGTCAGCACCATCACCGCATGACCAGTTTCATCAAGGTTCGCCGTGGATATACCGCATGTCGCTTCGGCCACATGCATTACCGCACCGCCGGCCAGGCGAACCCGGACCATGCACCCGTCGTGCTCCTTCACCAGAACCCGTCCTCGTCTTACGAGTACGAGGCCCTCATCGAGGAACTGGGCAAGGATCGCCTCGTCTATGCCTTCGACACGCCCGGTTACGGAATGTCGGATGCCCCCCCGGCCCCGCCGGGAATGGCAGGCTATGCCGAGGCCTTCTCGGATGCGCTCGATGCGCTTGCCGAGAGCGGCGAGCTGACCGGTCCGGTCGATCTATACGGTTTTCACACTGGCACCCTGCTGTGCTGCGAGCTTGCGATCGCAAGGCCCGACCGCGTGCGGTCGGTCTCGCTCACGGGGATTCCAATGTTCGACGCGCAGGTGCTGGCAGACAAGCTGGCCTATGCGGAAACCTTCCCCAGGCCCGACGAGGACGGCAAGGTCGTGCTCGAACTGCTCGGCAACTTGTGGAATTATGTCGTCAAGAGCAGGGACCAGCAGGTCGCGCTCGAGAAAGCCGTATTCAACTTCGCCGACAAGGCCCGCGTCCTTGATCGCTTCACCTGGGCTTACAAGGGAGTGTGGTCCTACGACTACGAACGCCTCGCCCTGGTAAAGCAGCCCGCGTTCCTGCTGCAGCCCGCCGAGGATATCCAGGCGGTATCGCTCAAGGCAGCCGGAACCATGCAGAATTGCACCATACGCGAATTGCCCGAGCTGGATCGGGACATATTCGACGTAGCACCTGAAAGATTAGCCAATGAACTGCGCAACTTCTTCGATCAACACGGACCTTCCGACCGCTGAGGTCTCGCACTCGGTCCTGCACCCCGACTTCATCGCGCGCGAAGTGGCCCGCCGCTTCCCGATCGAGGGTGAGCTGACCTGCTTCCTGCTCTATCGCGGCATGAACGACGTCTACCTCGTCCAGGACGAGACCACCAAGTATGCCCTGCGCGTTTGGCGCAAGACCTACCGCGACGTCGACGATGTCGCATACGAGCTGAACTTCCTCGACTACCTGCGCAAGATCGGTTTCCCGGCTTCGGTCGCGGTGCCGCAGCACGACGGCGCGCTGTACTTCAAGGTCAACTCGCCCGAGGGTGAGCGCGCGATCGCGATGTACGACTGGGCCGACGGCGTGAAGTTCGGTGAATGCCTCTCCGAGGAAACCGCCTTCCGCATCGGCGCTGCGATGGCGCAGATGCACCTGCACGGCAACGACTGGGCGGGCAAGGACCACGTGTTCACGACCGACACGGCCAAGGACTACAACATCTGCATGCCTGCGCTGATCGACTTCGTCTACGATCGCCCGGACGACCTGCGCGACTTCCCGATCATCGCCGCCAACCTCGACAAGCGCCTCGACGAACTGGCCGCATCGGGCAAGGTGCCGCTGGGCGTGTGCCACCGCGACTTCCACCCCAGCAACGTCCACGTCGACGAGAACGGCAAGATCACCCTGCTCGACTTCGACGCGGCGGGCGAGGACTTCATGATGCAGGACGTCCAGAACTTCGTGTGGGGCAACCTGTTCTACGGTTTCGACCCCAAGATCGGTGAAGCCTTCGAGAGCGGCTACGAGAGCGTGCGCCCCTTCACCCAGGAGGAAAAGGACAACAAGGAACTGTTCCTCATGGCCAAGTGCTTCCGCCTCATCGCGGGCATGGCGCATAGCTCGACCGCGGTCGGGCGTGGCACGCTTCGCTTCCGTAATCTCGACTGGCTCGGCGATTACGTGAAGACCCGCGCACGCGCCGCCGGTCTGCTCTGATCATGAGGGATCCCGTCACCGCGACGCCCAATACCACGACGATTGCCGGAGCCGCGCCAGCGGCTCCGGCTTTCACCGCGAACGAGCCGCGCCCGTCTCCGGCAAAGGGCTGGATCATGGTGGGCATGCTGTTCCTGGCCGGGATCCTCTCGGTCATCGACCGTGCCGCCCTCAACATTCTGGTCGACCCGGTTCGTGGCGACCTCGGCATCTCGGACGAGCAGATCGGCCTGCTGCAGGGCCTCGCCTTCGGGCTTTTCTATGCCTTCATGGGCCTGCCCATGGGCCTGCTCGCCGACCGCATCTCGCGCCGCAACCTGATTGCAGGCGGGATCGCCTTGTGGAGCGTGGCCACCATCGGCAGCGGTCTCGCGCAGACGTTCGGCTGGCTGTTCAGCGCTCGCCTGCTGGTCGGGCTGGGTGAAGCGGCACTGGGGCCGGCGGCCATCTCGCTCATCGCCGACCTCTTCGCGCCTGAGCGGCGCGGCCGACCGATCTCGGTCTACATGATGGGCCAGGGTCTCGCCAACGGCATCGCCATCTCGGTCACCGGCCTGCTTGTCGCCACTGCGTCGGCGGGCACGTTCGACGGCCTGCCGTTCGTCGGCCATCTCGTACCCTGGCGCATGGTCTTCGTGATCTTCGGAGCCATCGGCCTGCTGGTCGCCGCGATCATGCTGCTGATCACCCGCGAGCCGCCACGACAGGACACGGCGGTACAGGGTGTCCCGCGCACGCCGGGTGCCGCCGAAGCCGCCTACCTTTGGCGCAACCGCGCCGTGCTCGTTCCGCTCTATCTCGCCTTCGCGCTGGTCTTCACCGTCGCCTACGGCTCGATGTCGTGGGCACCCACCATGCTGATCCGCAGTTACGGCGCGGACGCGGCCTTCATGGCGAGCTTCCTGGGCCCGGTCTCGATCGTCTTTTCCGCATTCGGTCCGCTGCTTGGCGGCACACTGCTCGACCGCGCGATGCGTTCGGGCAATACCATGACACGCTTCGCGATCCTCACGCTGGCACCGCTCTTTGCGCTGCCCTCGATCTTCGCGGTAGTCTCGAGCGACCTTCACGTCGCCTCGATCATGATCGCCTCGTCGAACGCGGTGTTCTCGGTAATCGGCACGGTGATGTTCGCGACACTGCAGTCGGTCGTGCCGCCACGCATGCGCGGCAGCTCGATCTCGCTGACCCTGGTCCTCAACACGATCCTGGGCGCGAGCTTGGGACCACTGCTCGTGGCGACCTTCACCCAGCGGGTCCTGCAGGACGAGAACCTCGTCGGCTGGTCGATCGCCTCGGTCTGCCTGCCCTTCGTTCTCATCTCGGCAGGGCTCTACGCGCTGTCCTGGCGAGCGATGCGCAAGGCGCGCGCGAGCGGGACGAGCGAATGCGCCGCGCTGATCGACGGAGAACTGGACTGACACCACACGGGGCGCCCGCACAGACAGCGATGCGCCCCGTTATTTTTCAAGTAATCATCGAAACTATCGGGGGGAACGACGTAATGAGGCGGCTATTCAAGGGCGTGGCGCTAGTACTGCTCGGCGTCATCGTGCTGGCAGCGCTGGCATTGGGCACGATGCGGCTCGGCTGGTGGAACCCGTCCTACGAAAGCGTCAAGGCCGCACAGGCGACCCCGCCCTCGACCTTCGAGAAATACGGCACCGCCAACATCCACATCCGCGACGAAGGCCCACGCGACGGGCCGGTCGTGGTGATGATGCACTCCTCGATGACGAACTTGCGCGAATGGGACGTCTGGGCCGCCAAGCTCACCGACAGGTACCGCGTCATACGCTTCGACTGGCCGCCATACGGCCTCTCGACCGACAGCGCGCCCTCGACCGGCATGCCCGGCATCGTCACCCTGCTCGAGACCATTCTCGAGGCCAAGGGCGTCGACAAGCTCGCGCTCGTCGGCACCTCCAGCGGCGCGACGATCTCGACCCTTTACGCGGCGGCTCATCCCGAGAAGGTCACCGCGCTCGCGCTCTCGACCCTGCCTCTCGCCGCTCCGCCCACGACCGACTTCAGCCAGCTGATGTGGTCGATGGTCTGGACCCACGAGACTCTCGTGCCCAACTACTACCCGCCCTTCTACTACCGCCAGTCGCTCTCCGAGCTCTACGGTCGTCCCGAGCGCCTCACGGACGAGACGGTCGAATGGTACTACCAGACCAACAACATCCCCGGCGGGTTCGACAAGGTGCGCGCTTACTACGAGGCCAACAAGAAGGCGGTATGGGCCAAGGGCGCAGGCGACGAGGCAGCGCAGGTCAAGGCTCCGATCCTGCTGCAGTGGGGCGATGCCGACCCGGTCCTGCCCAAGTACCTTGCCGCAGATGCGGTCAAGCAGTTCACCGGCACCAGCGTCGATCTGATCCACTACCCCGACCTTGGCCATTACCCCATGCTCGAGCTGCCTGAGGAAACCGCCGCAGACCTGCGCCAGTGGCTCGACAAGACCATCCCCGCACCCGGGGGCGACGCGTGATGCTGCGCAGCAAATCCCTTCACGCCAGCCTCGGCGCCCTTGCCGCGCTGCTCCTCCCGCTCGCCGCTGGCGCGCAGGACACGAAGCCCGATTTCCTCGACGATGCTGCACTGCGTGCGGCCTATGCCCTGCCCGCCTCGCAGTTTGTCGAGATCGACGGCGAACCCGTCCACTTCGTCAACGAAGGCAAGGGCCCGCCGCTGCTGCTCCTGCACGGTTCGTTTGCCAGCCTGCGCCAGTGGGACGAATGGGCGAAAGTGCTGAGCCGGCACTACCGCGTGATCCGCTTCGACCAGTCGCCCGCCGGCCTTTCGGGTCCGAACCTCTCGGGGGACTACTCGATCGAGCACCGCAACCGGATCGTCGACGGCCTCATGGATCGGCTCGGTATCGAGCGCTTCACCATCATCGGCACCTCGAGCGCCGGCACCCCGACCGCAGCCTATGCCGCAGCAAGGCCGGAACGGGTGCAGGCCGTCGTCCTTGCCAATATCGCGGCAGGCAAGATCAACCTCGACTTTTCGACCCTGCCCGAGACGCTCAAGGCCGCGCTCGCTGCCGACCAGACACACCCGGGCTGGCATGGCGAGGAGTACTGGCGCCAGATCCTGCTCGCCAACGTCGTCGACAAGTCGCGGGTCACGCCCGAAGTCGTCGAACGCTGGACCCAGATCAACAACCGCATGATGCGCGATCCGCAGGTCGCCAAGGACGTCTTCGCCGCCAGCTCGCTCGAGCGAACGAGCGCGGACCTCGCGCGGATAACTGCCCCCACGCTGCTGCTGTGGTCGGCGCAGGATCACGAGACGACGCTCGAGACACACGGCGTCAAGGCGTTCGAGGCACTCGCCGCGCGTGACAAGACCCTCGAAGTCGTACCCTCGTGCGGTCACATGATGCCGCTCGACTGCCCGGCCCGCTCGCTCGAACGGCTCGAGCCCTTCCTCGAGCGCGTAACAGCCAAGTGAAGAGAGCCAGCAGGCGAGGTTTCATTGGCCACGGCGCGCGAGCGCTTGGCGCCGTGGCCATGCTGCACTCCGGGGAGGTGCGCTCGCAGGAGCACGCACCCCCGGCCAGCACGGAACCAGAACCAGCACTCGAACCGGCCCTGCCGATCATCGACCCTCATTTCCACTTGCGCGACTACCGCGAGGCAGACGATCCTCGCCCACGCTACCGGGCGGCCGATTTCGCCGCCGATGTCGCAGCCAGCGGCCATGCCGTACACGACAGTGTCTTCATCGAATGCTCGATCATGTACCGCGAGGACGGACCGGCGCCGCTGCGCTCACTCGGCGAGACCGCCTATGTCGCGCAGCAGGCAGGCCGGTATGGCCCGCTCAGGGTCTCGGGCGGGATCGTCGCCCGCATCGACCTTGCTGCGCACACGCCGCTCGAAGCCCTGATAGATGCCCATGCCGAGGCTGCCGGCGGGCGCCTTCGCGGGGTGCGCAACTCGATCGCCTGGGATGCCTATGGCCCGCTCGCGGCCATGGGGCCCGATCCACACCTGCTCGAACGCCCCGCCTTTCGCGAGGGCCTGCGCCACCTCGCGCGCCATGACCTGAGCTTCGAGACCTGGCAGTTTCACCCCCAGATCGAACAGGTCACCGCCCTCGCCCGGGCCTTCCCGGAAAACCGCTTCGTGCTCGAACACCTCGGTGCGCCGCTCGGCATCGGGCCTTACGCCGGAAAGCTGGACGAGGTCTTCGCAGCCTGGCGCAAGGACATCGTCGCGCTTGCGCAATTGCCCAATGTCGTCGCCAAGATCGGCGGCCTCGGACCGTTCTGGCAGCGCGACGCCGCCACACCCGTAACCTCGCAAGCGCTGGCCAGGGACTGGCGGCGCTGGATCGAGACCACGATCGAAGCCTTCGGGCCGGAGCGCTGCATGTTCGAGAGCAACTGGCCCGCCAATTCATCGGTTTCGAGCTACGGGCAGATCTGGAATGCCTTCAAGCTGGTGACGCAAGGCTGCTCGGACAGCGAAAAGGCCGCGCTCTACCAGAACACGGCCCGTTCGACCTACCGGCTGTAAGGGGCGGCGAAGCGTAGCTGCCCGCGTGGCCCGGAAAGGACCGCGGTCAGCCGCGTCGCATCCTATCTCACCGCGCTGCAGGCATACCAGCTGCCGATCATGGCGCGGCCCTCGGGATGGCCCTCGGTGAAGAAGTCGTCGCGGTCGGGCTTGAGGCAGGTCGTGCCCTTGCGATAACCGACCTTGATCGCCTCTGCCTCGAACCCGGCATCGAGCGCCACCTTCGTCCAGTCCGTGCGCGCGAGCGAGGTCATGAACGGTTCGTTGTTGTAGTGGCTCTCGAAATCGCAGCGCATCTGGTCCCAGAGCGACAGGTGCTCGTGGCGCGGCGGCACGTCGACGTGGCACATCACACCGCCTTGGCGGAGCAGACGATGGCTCTCGGCGAAGACGCCGCGCATGCCCTTGGCCGAGGTTTCGTGCAGAACGGCGGATGAGCACACGAGATCGAAGAAGCCATCCTCGAAATCGGTATGTTCGGCATCCTGCTGGCTGAAGTGCACCGGCACGCCCATCGCCTCGGCGCGGGCATGGGCATAGCGCAGCATCGGCGCGCCGACGTCGACCGCATAGATCTCGGCATCGGGAAAGGCCTCGGCGATGGCGAGCGTCGAGTGGCCGACCGAACAGCCCATGTCGAGGATGCGCCTTGGCTGGAAGTCAGGATAGAAGTCGCGTACGTGGCTCGCGAGCGTGTGCCCGCGCCCGTCGTTCTTCCACCCGCCATTGAGGTTGCGCAGGTACGTGGAGGCGAAACGGTCGTAGAGCGCGCCGGCCCGGAAATCGAAGTCCGAGGTATCGACCACGTAGCTGCCGGGCATACGGTGATGGTCGAAGGCGGCGATGTAACGCGGGATTTCCAGGTCAGGGTTGAGGCGCAGCGTGCCCTTCGGGCTCGCGACCTGCGCCGCGACTTTCTCGGACAGGGCGTCGTACTGGCGGTCGATGGCCGCATCGAGGCCGTACCAGATGCGGTCCTGATAGTGCAGCGAGAGCGTCAGCCAGTACTGGTGCAGCGGGTGCGCCTCGAGCTTCTGGCGCACCTGACGGCTGCTGGTGGGCCGCGTCCCGGTCTCCTTCTCGATCTCGGGCACGATCACCTCGTCGAGCAGGCGTCGGTCGAGCGGATCGATGTTGCGATTGGTCCACGCGCGCATCGCGAGGAAGTGATCCTCGAGCGCCTGCTCGTCGTGGTTGGCCTGCGGCATGACCGCGTGGCCGAAATGGTCCTGCTTGTACTGTTCCATGGCCGTCTCCCGCCGAAATATTGGTCTGCTGCGAAGCTTCAGTCGCGCGTCACCGCGTCGAGCACGCCTTCGTAATCGTTCTGGTCGGCCAGTGCCTGAGGCACCAGCTTGTCGCGGCCCGCGCCCAGCACGCGGTCGTAGATGCCCTCGCGGTACGCGGCGCGGTAGGCCTTGGCCTCGCCGTCGGGGGCAAAGCCGTCGACATCGGAAGGCCCATGCAGGCCATGCGCCGCGAGCAGACGCTCATTGGCATCGAGGCGGTCCTTGAGGACCACGACCTCACTCATCAGCGAGAGCACCATGCTGGCCAGCGCATCGACGGTCTGGTTCTCGAAGACGACCGGCTGGCTGCCCTTCGAGCGGGCGATACGTTCGCGGTTCTTGCGTTCGACCATGGTGCTTACTCCGTCAGCTCGAAGCGGAACACGTGGCCGGTGCGCGCCACGATATCCTTCTTGTCGAGATCGGGGCCATGGGCTTCCTCGGTCTCGGCATCCTTGGCCTTGAGATCATAGCCGGTCTGGCTCGAGAGCACCACGACGATGTCGGTATCGTCCTCGATCGCGAAGGGAAACTCGTGCCATGTGCCCAGCTTGAGCGCGAAACCGGCGGTCCCGTCGAAGCGGAACGCGCGCACTTGCGAAAGGTCGGGCAGGTCGCCGTCGCACGGCGGCGCCATGACCGCGATGAACGGCTTGCCACCAAGCGGCAGGAACGCCTGCGTATGCTGGAAGTGGCGCTCCATGTAGCGCACTTCCGGCTCGCGGCGGACCATCTGCGCGAGCGTCATCTCGACCGGGTGCTCGGACAGGAAGCGGGTCGGGTAGCTCATGCGCACCGCCCCCTTGTAGAAGTCGACGCTGACCGGCTCGACCGGCGCGTCGCGTCCAACGATGTCGCCGAAGGGGGCAAGCGCCTCGGCGCTGGCCGGCTCGACTTCGAGTTTGATTACCGTGGTTTGCGTCATGATGGCTGTCCCTGCGCTCCCGTCAATTGTGCCTGCGCTGCAGGCATGACCCGCTGCGCGAGGTGGTGTTGGCGCGATCATGCATGACCATGTCCGGGCACGGTCACTTGCCATGTTCTTGTCCGACAAGCGGACAGGAACATGGCGAAAACGGTCAGCGGGCCATGAGCCTTGCCGGCAGGGCCTGTGTCACCCGCGCATCGAGCGCGGCTGCTGCGTCACTATTGCCGAGCCCGTGTCCCTCAATGAACAGGCCTGCATAGCGACTGGCGAGATCGCACTGGGCGAGCTGCAGAGGGCCAGGCTGACCCGGATCGCAGATCGCCCCGCCGAAGTAGTGGTTGGCGCCCTCGAGTACCAGCCCGTAGCGCGCACCGCCCTCGGCCGCCGCGTGGAACGGAACGAGGTGGCCCTTCCACCCTTCCGGGTCTTCGCTGGTGATACCGGGCACGATATCCAGCGTGCCGGTCTGGATCAGCGCGGGAACCGCGAGCTTGCCATAGCCCTCCTCGGTCATCAGCACCGGGACCGGTGCGGGCGGCGAGAAGGCGACAACCGCCGTGGCGAGGCGCGGCACGAAGGGCAAGTCGATCCCTTCCGGCGCAACACCTTGTGCTCCCCCGAGCAGGAGCGCTGTCAGGCCACCATAGGAATGCCCTGCCGCGATGAATGGCGTATCGCCGATATGGTCGATAAGCAGGCGCATGTCCTCGATGCGCGTCTTCCAGCTGGCAAGACCGGGATAGTCCTTGGTGTGCGGATGCTCGCGCGAGTCCACGTGCAGCGGGGCGAGCACGCGGTAACCGGCAGCGACCCAGGGATCGACGAAAGGCGCATAGTACCAGGGTGCCGAGCCGGCGCCGTGGGAGAACAGGATGGTGCCGCGTACGGGGCCTTGCGGCACCCATTCGCTGATCGCGACCTCACGCTTGCCCGGGGCAAGCAGGGTCGCGCTGGCCGGCTTTGCCGGGGGCTGACCGGCAACCACCGCGCGGGCAAGTCCCGGGGACAGCGTCAAGGCGCCAAGCCCGAGCGATGCCGCACCGATCAGTGCGCGGCGCGAAACCGATGCCCCCGAAGCCATGATCAGGAACCCGCCTTCTTGATATAGGCGATGACCGCCGCACGATCTTCCGCCTTGGGCAAACCCGCGAAGACCATCGAGGTGCCGGGCACGACACTTGCGGGGCGCGTGAGCCACTTGTCGAGCGTGGCCTGATCCCAGGTCGGCGCAGCCTTCTTCATTGCCGCGGAATAATTGAAGCCCTTGACCGAACCCGCCTTGCGCCCGACCACGCCGGAGAGATTGGGACCGACCTTGTTAGCGCCGCCCTTGTTGACGGTATGGCAGGCCATGCAGCGCATGAAGATCGCCTTGCCGCGAACAGCCGGGTCCTGACCCGCTGCCGAAGCCGTACCCGAGGCGAGCGCGAAGGTTGCGGCGGCCGCCGCGGTGAGGGTCGAAACTGCGATGAACTTGCTCATGAAAACCGTTCTATCCTTCCTGGTGGGATGTTCCTTGTTGTCGCGCCCAGACTAGCAACTGCAACCTTTCTGAAAGCTGCACTGCGCGCGGGCGAAACGGACAATCCCTAAGCGGTCAATCTATTATCCGGCGCCCCATGTGCCCGGGACGCCATCCTTGCGGACTATCCGCGCACCGAATAGCCGGTAAGTTAATTGACGCCCGCACTATGGGCCTCAAGCCAACTTTGCGTGCGCAATTGAGCATTGGCGCGCAGGTCTGCCCAGAACAGTCCGACATCATGGTAATGCATGACCCCTCCGGGCAATGGCTTCAGTCCCAGTCCGGGGGCGGGATAGACGACCGCCAGCCCTTGCTCGCAGCGCACAGCGACCGCCCCCTTGTGCAAGGGCTGCATCGGCCCGAAGCCCGGCTCGCCCGGTACTGCGCCCAGCGCCTGCGAGGAAATCGCGGCGGGCCTGTCGCGATCGAAGGTCACGGGGTTGATGCACAAGGGCCTGCTGCCGGCCACATCGCCATGTACGTCAGTGAACGACTTCTCATAGGCCGCGACCAGCGGAGCGAGATCGGCCCCGGCCAGCACCGCATTCCATTGGATCGCACAGCCGGTCTGGTCGGCCTTCGCACAGACCGGCGTGGACTTGAAGCGCAACCCGAAGTCGCCCTCGGCCAGATTGATCCCGATGATGTAGGCCGCGACCATGCGCCCTTCCAATGCTGTTCCCTCGATGCGCTTTTCGAGCAGGTCACCGACATGCTTGCCGCCCTGGCTGTGCCCGGCGATGATGAAGGGCCTGCCCTTGCTGACGTGCTCGAGGAACCAGTCGAAGGCCCGCTCGACATCCGAGTAGCCAAGGGCATAGGCGGCGTCGCGGTGATCTGCGGAGCCCAGCGCGTTGGAACTCGCTGCCCGATAGCGCGGCGCCCAGACCGTGCAGCAGCCGGTGAAGGCGCTCGCCTGACGCTGGATCACGCTCTCGTCGGTCCACTTGTTCGCAACCGCATCAAGCGGATCCTGGTTCCACTTTCCTTTCTTGGAACGAAACGTGGTCGGGTGGACGTAGAATACGTCGACCCCGGGATCCCTTGCGGCCGGGCTCGCCCCCTGCGGCAGCGCACCCGCGGGCCCCGCTCCGCCCGGACCGGCCGCCCACATCGCGGGATCATCGTAATCGGGAGGTGCGACGGCCTGCTGAGCAACTTGCGCCGCTCCATCGGCGGCGCGTGCCGGAAGCGACAGTGCGCCGTTCCCCACCGAGATCACAAGCGCCAGCGCAGCGCCCTTGTACGCACGGCTGTACGCACGGCGCGAGAGTTTCTGCAGTATCTTCACGGATTTCATCTCCAGCCCTGACGCTCAGGCACGCTCGCCGATCTCGATGGCGACACGCTCGCCCGACTCCATCGCCGATTCCATCCCGAAATCGAGCCTGCGGGTATGCTCGCCGGCAAAGTGCATGACCTGCCAGGGATCGGTCATCGTGCGCGCGAAGGCGTTGACCTGCCCGGGAGCGAGACTGAACCCGCAGCCCAGCTGGTTCGGGTCGCGCGCCCAGTCCTTGTAGGTCTGGTAGCGCAGGAGCCCCTTCGCGGCAGGGCGCATGCGCACCAGCTCGCTCTGGACGAAGGCCTCCGCTTCCTCGTGCTGCATGCGCGAGATCGCCTGTGCGACCTTGCCCACCATCACGATCATCGCGCGGTGCTGGCCTTCGCCGGTATGGTTGTCGATCCCCCAGAACATGCCGATCGGACCATCGCTCGAGAACGAGGCGGGAAGTCCGTCTTCCTTCCAGAACGGCTTCTCGACGGTGAGATACATGCGCGCGGTATTGGCATAGGGCATCGTCGATATCGCCTGGCGCTGAAGCGGATTGTCGCTACTCGCGGTGATCGCGATGTTGCGCAGCACGGTGAAGGGCAGTGCCGAGATCACGAAGCGCGCCTTGTAGACCGAGCCGTCGGTACACGACACGCTTGCCCCGGCATCGTTCATGTCGATCGCCGCGACCCGCTTGCCGGTGCGCACCGCATCGCCAAGCTTTGCCGCCATCGCGAGGGGGAGCTTCTGGCATCCGCCGACGATGTTGCTGATCGAGGCCAGCCCGTCGACCAGGTTGCGATCATTGGCCTCGCCAAAGGGGTGGTCGCGTTCGACCTCGGCAGGTGCGCTCTCGACGCGCCGGTCGATGCTGCCGCGCGTCGCTTCCTGCCACATGCGCAGCATCGAGGTCTCGTCGATGCCGATGCCGGGCGCGGACATTGCCGCCAGCTCTATCGCCGCCTCGCTGTAGCCCTCGCGCTGCATCAGCTGGCGCAGCGAGATGTCGGAGGCGGAAAAGCGCGGATCGAGCCACTCGTCGACTTCCTTGAGCGGGTTGTGCCTGGCCATGACGGCCTGCCCCATCAGGATCGGATTGATGGCGCGTTCGTCACCGACGGTGCCGTTGAGCGGGTTGTTCTCCCAGTCCGCCGGGTCGACCCAGGTATCCTGAAGATGCGCGCCGAAGCCGAGCAAGTCGCGGTCCTCGGGGATCAGTTCGAGGCCGTGGCGGCGCACCGCATCGAGCACGCGGGCGTAACTGCGTCCGATCTGGCTCGCGCCCACGTCGATCGGGCCATCGGCCGTCTGTACCGTCTGCACCCGGCCACCGACCTGCGCTCCAGCCTCGAGCACCACCACCCGCATGCCGAGCGCACTGAGCAGCTCGGCCGAATGCAGCCCGGAAAGGCCCGCCCCGACGATAACGACATCGGCCTGCTCTGCTGCGAAGGCCATGCGCGGCATGGCAAGGGCAGCAGCGCCCAGCGCCCCTGCCCCGACAAGGTGGCGACGGGTGATCATTGGCTGTCTCCTCTCGAAATCTCTCGAGAGGATGTGTTCCGCGCCCAGATCGCACGAGCGAGACGGGCCTGCCTGCTGGCCGCGCATCGGATAGGAAAACGAGGATGCAATCAGTTGCAGCGCAACCCCAGGTCGAGATGCTCGCGCAAGAGCCGCGCGAATTCGTCATCCGCGAAGGCAAGGAACCCGTGGCCGCAACCGGTCAGCTCGACCAGTCGGGCATGACGCAGGCGGACGAAGGCCGTGCGTGTGACCGCCTCCAGATCGTCGCGGGCATTGAGGACCAGCACCTCCCTGTCCAGCCGGTCGAGCGCAGCGGGCATGTCGTATCCGAATACCGCGCGGTAGGCCCAGCTCATGCGTGCTCCCAGCCTTAGGCACTCGGCCATGGCGACCTGCCTTTGCTCGGCGCTCATGCGGGTGTCGGCGAAGGCATCCTGAAATGCGCGCAGGCGTTCGACGAGGACGAGGCTGCCGTCGGGCGCGGGGAACAGCGTATCGAGACCCGCCAGCATCTGTGCGCGCATCTCGGCATCGAAAGCAGGCAGGCTGCACAGCACCAGCCGCCGTACGCGTTCGTCGTCTAGCGCCAGCTGCGTGGCCACGACCGAGCCGGTATGATGGCCGATCACGTCGAATGCCTGCACCTCGATGCCCATGGCCGGACCAAGATCGTCGACGAGATCGCGCATGAGCGCCACGAAGTCGGCAATGGCCAGAGGCTCGGGCGGCGGATCGCTCATGCCGTAGCCGGGCATGTCGGGCGCAATCACCCAGCGATCGTGCGCGAGATGGCACATCAGCGCTTCCCAGTCCCCCCCGTTGCTCGGGGTCTGGTGGAGGCACAGCACCGGCGGCGCCAGTGGTCCGTGCCCCTTGGCGGGGCCGGCCAGCCGCAAGTGCAGCTGGCCGAAGCGCGAAGGACGGTAGAGGCGTTGCAGCATGACCATCCTCCGCGCGCGCCGTTCAGTGGGCGGCCAGCTTGTAGCGCGAGAACACGCCCAGACTGACGATCTGCAGCGCTGCCGGGATGAGCGAATAAAGCAGCACGATGCCGGTGATCGCATGCGGGGTCTGCTCGACAGCGCCGCCGGTCGAGGACACGAAGCCGAAGGCGCTCATCACGAGCCCGGCAATGACCGGGCCCAGCGCGAAGGAGAGCTTCTCGATGGCCGAGAAGAGCCCGGCGAAGATGCCCTCGTTGGCGACCCCGCTGGTGCGGCGCTGGTAGTCGATGGTGTCGGTCAGCATCGAGAGCGCGAGCATCACGAAGGCCGAATTGACCATGCCGATGAGCGCCCCGCGCACGAGCACGAGCAAGTGCTGGGTACCGAAGGCTCCAACGCCCGGCAGGGTGAAGAGCACGTCGCTGGCCGGTTCCATCCAGTACCATGTGACCGTCACCAGCATCCACGAGAACGAGGCAAAGACGTAAGTGCGCGACTTGCCCCAGCGGCGGCTGAGGACGAACCACAAGGGCTGCGCGAGGATGCCGGCGATCGCCATCACGAGGATGAACAGCGGGATGATCCAGACCGCCTGCAAGGCATATAGAAACACGAAGCCGATTACGGTGTAGCCGGAGGCCTGGCCGATGTTCTGGATCAGGCAGGTGGTGATCAGCACCAGATAGGGCTTGTTGCCCATGATCGCCGAGAGCTGGCTCACCAGCGAGCCCGGAGCGATGTCGTCCTCGATCATCGGCACCCGTGCAAGGCCCAGCGCAGTCACGAGCATCGTCACCAGGCACACCGCACCCAGCGTGAAGGCCATCATCGTCCAGCCATGTTCGCCCCCGCCCAGCCAGTAAATCATCGGCTGTGCCACGCCGACACCGATCAGCACGCCGAGCGTCGAGAAGACCATGCGGAAGATCATGATGCGGGTGCGCTCGTGCGGATCGTTCGACAAGGCCGCGGCAATCGCCAGATAGGGCACCGAGAACATCGAAAAGGCAGTCGAGGCGAGGAAGAACAGGAAGCAGGTCAACGCCGCCGAGAGTGTCGGGCTGGCGCTCTCGGTCAGGGTGAACAGGGCTACGAAGCCAAGACTCGTGAGCATCGCCCCGGCAACGAGGAACGGCGTACGACCGAAGCGCTTGCGCACCTTGTCCGACCATGCGCCGACCAGCGGATCGCAGGCGATCAGCCACAGCTTCGGGATCAGCACGACCAGCCCTGCCAGCCAGGCCTCGACGCCCAGCATCGTGGTCATGAACAAGGGCAGGAGCACGGCCGGCGTATCGCGGAAGATCTGCGCGCCAAGCTGGCCTGTCCCGTAGCGCAGCAGGACGGAGGTGCCGACCTTGCCCTCGATCCCGGTGCTGGCCGGGGCGGTTGGTGACGGTGCGGTGAGGGTATCGGTCATCTCGGGGGGCGTGCTCCGGGCAATTCTGGTCATGTTGGAGTGGTGGCAATGGCTGGCGCGATGCCTGCCGAGCCGCAAGGTACCGGATGTGTGCCATCGACAGTTTCGTGCCTTAAACGTGCTCGGATTTATCCGACTGACGGAGGACAAACGCGCCGACGATGGATCGCCGCAAGGTTTGAGTGAACGTTCATTTTAATGTATCCGACGCCGGAATTCCGGCTATTGACGCGCCCTCGAAACAGGAGCCCTATTCCAGCATGTTATCCCGCCTTCTCGCCTGCACGGCCATTACACTGACCTTCTCGACCCCGGCATGGGCCGAAGCTCGTGACGCGGACGCTGTCGACCTAGCAGCGGCACGCGAACGCGCCGAGACAACCGTCAAGGCCATGAAGCAGGATGAGAAGACCGTCATCACCCACGGCATCATGCCGCTGCCCGGTGCCGGCAAGGCGGTCGAAATCCCCGAGGACGCGATCATCGGTGCTGGCTATATCCACGGTGTACCGCGCCTCGGCATCCCGGCCCTGCGCGAAACCGACGCAAGCCTGGGGGTGAGCTGGGTCACCGGCGCCCGCAAAGACTACTCCACCGCCCTGCCCTCGGCGGTCGGCCAGGCGTCCACCTGGAATGACGCCCTGATCGAGCAGGGCGGCGCGATGATCGGCGCAGAGGCGCGCGCGAAGGGCTTCAACGTCCTGCTTGCAGGCGGCGCCAACCTCGCGCGCGATCCGCGCAACGGACGCACTTTCGAATACTTTTCGGAAGACCCCCTGCTGACCGGCGAACTGGCCGGTTCTGCGATCCGCGGCGTCCAGTCGAACCACATCATCTCCACCATCAAGCACTTTGCCCTCAACGGGCAGGAAACCGGCCGCAAGTTCGTCGACGTGCAGATCACGCCCGCTGCCGCGCACGAGAGCGACCTGCTCGCCTTCCAGATCGGCATCGAGAAGGGGCAGCCCGGCTCGGTCATGTGCGCCTACAACCGGGTCATGGGCGAGCAGGCCTGCAATTCGGACTGGCTGCTCAACGACGTGCTCAAGGGTGAGTGGGACTACCCCGGCTTCGTCATGTCCGACTGGGGCGCCGTGCCCTCGATCGATGCTGCGATGAACGGGCTCGACCAGCAGTCGGGCGAGCAGGTCGATCCCGACGTGTTCTTCGCCGACAAGCTGGCAGCAAAGGCCAAGAGCGACCCGGCATGGGCGAAGCGGCTCGACGACATGAACGCGCGCATCCTGACCGCAATCTACGCGACCGGACTCGACAAGCACCCGGCCGAACCGGGCGGCAAGATCGACTGGGACGCGCACGCCGCGGTGACCGAGGAAGTCGCGCGTCAGGGCATCGTCCTGCTCAAGAACGAGGGCATTCTGCCGCTCGCCAAGACCGCGAAATCCATCGCGGTGATCGGCGGCTATGCCGATGGCGGCGTGCTTTCGGGCGCGGGTTCGAGCCAGGTCATGGGCGAAGGCGGACCAGCCGCGCGCCTTCCGGTCGCAGGCTCGGGCATCTGGGCCGGGTTCATCTCGGAGAGCTATCACCGCTCCAGCCCGATGAAGGCCATGCAGGCCATCGTGCCCGAGGCATCGATCAAGTACCGCCAGGGCCAGTATCTCACCGATGCCGCGGAACTGGCCGCGCGCTCCGAAGTCGCCATCGTCTTCGCGACCCAGTGGATGACCGAGGGCCTCGACGTGCCCGACCTCTCGCTGCCGCGCGGGCAGGATGCTCTGATCGCCGCGGTCGCTGCGGCCAATCCCAACACCATCGTCGTGCTCGAGACCGGCGGCCCGGTGAAGATGCCCTGGCTCGACAAGGTCAAGGGCGTGGTCGAGGCCTGGTACCCCGGTACACGCGGCGGTGAGGCCATCGCCTCGGTGCTGTTCGGCGATGCCAATCCCTCGGGCCACCTGCCGCTCACCTTCCCTGCCGACGAGAGCCAGCTTCCGCGCCAGCGCATCGACGGCACCGACTGGGTCGAGCCCGACTTCGGCGGCAACCCCAAGGATGGCAAGGACGACCTTCCCGCGAACTTCAACATCGAGGGATCGGACGTCGGCTATCGCTGGTTCGCACGCACTGGCAAGAAGCCGCTGTTCCCCTTCGGCTATGGCCTGAGCTATACCAGCTTCGCGCATGGCACGCCCACGCTCTCGAGCATGACCGCCAGCGTCGCGGTCACCAATACCGGCAAGCGTCAGGGTGCCGACGTGGTCCAGCTCTACCTCGTCGACCGCGCCGGCAAGGCCGAGCGTCGTCTGGTCGGCTATGGCCGCGTGGACCTTGCACCGGGCGCCAGCCAGACCGTCTCGATGAAGATCGACCCGCGCCTGCTCGCAGACTGGAAGGACGGCAAGTGGACGATCCCGGCCGGGACCTACACTTTCGCCGCCGCAAGCGATGCCGAGAGCTTGGGCAAGACGGTATCGGTCAAGATGAAGGCGCGCAGCTGGAAGGACTGAACTGACGTGGCGCAGGGAAGCAGTTTGTCTGCTCCCCTGCGCTGCCGCCCATTACCAGGCGACAGGTTCACCGAGCAGATTGACGAACTGGCCGCTGTCCTTCGCGCCCAGCGTCTCGATCACGGCAAGCTGCCTTGCGACGCTGTCCGCCACCGGCCATGTCGCTGCCTCGCCGCCAAGGTCGGTCTGCGTCCAGCCGGGCGCCATCGAGACCACCGATATCCCCTCACCCGCAAGGTCGATGGCCAGTCCGCGCGTCACCATGTTGAGCGCAGCCTTGCTGGTGCGGTAGGCATGGCTCTGGCCCATGGTGTTGTCCGCGATCGAGCCGAGGTCCGAAGACATCATCACGACCAGCTTGCGCTCACCGCGCGAAAGCGCCTCTCGCAGCGCCACGGTCAGGCGGAACGGGCCAATGGTGTTGACCCGCAGAATTTCCTCCCACAGCGCATAGTCCATGCCCTCGAGGCTCTGGCGCGCGGCATCGCTGGCCCAGCTGCCGCCGTAGAGCCCTGCATTGTTGACCAGTACGTCGACCGCCTCGCCGGCGATGCGCTTTGCAAAGTCATCGATGCTCTCGCCGCTGCCGGTATCGAGCGCCTCGATCCGGCACTGTCCGGGATGTGCCTGCGCCAATGCGCGCAGCTCCCTGGCGCGAGCCGGGTCGCGCACGGTGGCAATGACGCGCAGGCCCTTGGCGAGGCACTGGCGCACGTATTCGAGCCCGATACCGCGATTGGCACCGGTGACGATCCAGCATTGCTGCGCCATGGTCACTTGCCCCCCTTCTTGGCAGGCACCTCGGGCGCGACATCACGCGCATAGCGGCCCCAGGTATCGACGACGCCATGATCGGGACCGTCGGTGGGTTCCTCGAAGAGGTCGGGCCGCACCCGTTCGACGTGGCGGCGCACCGCGGGCAGGATGTCCTCGGCGGTCCCGGTGATCTTGTAGCTGTGCATGCGGCCCATGAGCACGCCGTCGACGCCGCTCTCGCCCATCATCATCCACGGCCACCACGGCCCCTGCCGGGTAAAGCCCGCATGATAGCGCGCCGAGGCAAGCGAGCGGTCGTCGATCTCGTCGACCGGGGTGTAGATCGTGAAGTGCTCGGACGGGTTGACCACCGGGCCCGTGCTCGCCTTGGGCCAGAGCGCCTTGGTCACAGGGTTGGGATATTCGTGCGCGTAGTCCCAGCCAAGCAGGTACTGGTCGCCGAACTTCTGCCAAGGCAGCAGGAACGGCTCCTCTGCCGCCTCGCCCGCGCCCTCGCCGGTGCTGTTGTTGACGGTGGTGCTGCCGTTGACCTGATAGACCTTCTTGGTGAGGCCAAGGCTCCCGCGAAAGGCATCGTTGTAGAACGAATAGACCTTCACCTTCTCGCCGGTCCAAGGATTGTCCCAGGTATCGAGGACCTCGCCGGTGTGCAGGTCGGTAAAGACGCTGCACTCCTTGCCCATGACCTTCACGGTGCCGTCGGGCTGGATCACGTTGCGGATATTGCCGAAGCCGCAGAAGTTGAACAGCGGGCGCGCGCGCTCTTTGCCGATGATCGCATATTGGGTGCCGTGGTAGGCCGAAATCACCGCCTTCTCGCCGATCGTGCCCCACATTTTGGCAAAGCCGTAAAGGTTCTCGCGCGGGTCCATCACGTCGAGCGGGCGCATCGTCCCTCCGCCACGCGGTGCCGCGCCGGCCTGAACGCCTCCCAGCGCCAGTCCCGGCACCACTGCGCTAGCTCCGGCCAGCGCGCCCAGCGCACGGCGCCGCGACACCGCGCCCGTCATCGTCTCGAACAGCATCGTCTTTCTCTCCCTGCAACGGGACGGCCCGCGCCATCCCCTGTCGTTTTCAGCGGAACAGCCTCGGCGCGAAGTCGAGGAAATAGCGGCGCCAGTTGATCCACTCGTGCCCGCCGCCGCTCTCGTTGTAGACATGGTCAATGCCGTATTCGTCGAGCAGTGCGCGGGTCGGGGCGACGGTTTCGTAAAGGAAATCCTTCTCACCCATCGCGTAGTAGACCAGCTTCATCTCCTTGGCGCTTTGGCGCAGCGCTGCGTCGTACTTTTCGGCATATGTCTCGACGCCGTTGAACGCGCTGCCTGCGGACAGGCCCATCGAGAACACCCCGATCCAGTGGAACAGCTCGGGGTGGGTAATGCCGTTGCGCAAGGTATGCGAGCCGCCCATCGAGAGCCCTGCCATCGCCCTTGCATCTGCCCGCGCATCGGTGCGGTAATGGCTGTCGACGTAAGGGATGAGATCACGCGTCAGGTCGTTGCCGAAGTCGGGATTGTCGAGCGTCATCGTCCCCGGACGCAGCGGGGTATGGCCATCGGGCATGACCACGATCATCGGTCTGGCCTCGCCCTTGGCGTAGAGGTTGTCGAGGATGCGGTTCGCCCGTCCCACGCTGGTCCAGCTGTCGTCGCTGTCGCCCGCGCCATGGACGAGATAGAGCACCGGGTAAGTGCCCTTGCCCTTCTCGTAGCCCGGCGGCGTGTAGACGTGCGCGCGTCGCTTCATACCGAGCGAGGACGACCAGTATTCGAGCGTCGCGACGCTGCCGTGCGCGATCTTCGGGTCCCAGGCCTGAAAGGCGCCTTCGGGTCCGGTCACCTCGAAGGTGGAATCGATGCCCTTGAGCTCTTCGGAGAAGGTCTTGCCCAGCGGATCGACGGTCTTCACCCCGTCTACGCGGAACGCGAAGCGGTAGGTATCGGCGGCGATGGACTTGGGCGTGGTTACGCTCCACAACCCGGTCGCGTCCTTTTGCATCACAAGTCCCTGCGGCGTTCCGGGCGGGAAGCCCATCGGGATCACATCCATGATATCCGAGCTGGTGAGCACAACTTCCTTGGCGTCCGGCGCGCAAAGGCGAAAGGTCACGCGCTGGTCCTCGCCCTGCTCGACCGATTTGTAGGGCATCGGACCCGAGTAGAACGGCGGCGTCACACAGGTGCTCGGATCGAGCTTGGGCATCTGCATCTGCGCGCTGGCTGGCGAACCCGCAGCCACGCCCGCCACCAGCCCTGTCAGCGCCAGTGTGCCACATCGACGACCCAAGCTCTTGAAGTCCCTCACTGCAATCTCCTCGATGGTGGTGAGCTGCCAGCGCCACACGCCGGTTCATGATCACCCAGCTCTCGATCGCCAGCTTCGGTAGGAAGGTGGGGTAGGTGCGAGGCTGGCCGCACGACCTGTTCGCCTGTCGGACAAGCATACCAAGCATGGCGGAGCGTTCACGCCGCCGGGGCACGCTCGGACCTGTATCGGGCGAGGCAGGGAGAACGCACATGGGGAAATCCAAGGATCGTATCGTCGGCAAGGGCCGCATCGCACGCTGGAGCGCGGCGCTCGCGCTAGGCGCAATGACCGTCGCTCCCTCGCTCGCCGCTGATGAAGCCTACGACCCAGAGAAGGTCTATCGCGAGCGGCTCGAGATCTACCTCACCGACTACAGCAAGTTCGTCTACGAACCGATGGAAGAAATGCCCGGCGATCCCCGGTGGCAACCGTTCGAGCACCGCGCCGCGCCCTCGATCGACCCGGCATCTCTCGAGGATGCTCGTGCCTATGCCGAGGCGATGAACTCGAGCGCCTTTATCGTGTGGCGTGACGGGAAGATCGAGACCGAGTGGTATGTCGAAGGCAACGACGTGCACAGCGAACTCGTGTCCAAGTCGCTCTCCAAGCCGCTTGCAGCGATTGCGGTGGGCCGCGCCATCGCGATGGGCAAGATCACCTCGCTCGACGAGCCCATCGCCCGCCTCATCCCCGAACTGGACGGCACGCAGAAGGGGCGCATTCTCATCCGCCACCTGCTCGACATGCGCTCGGGGATGCAGCACCAAAGCGTGAGCACCGATCCGGCGAGCCCGCTCAACACTGCCTTCCTCTCGACCGAACATGGCAAGGCGATCATCGAGGATTACCCGATGATCGCCGAGCCCGGCACGATCTACTCCTACGCCAACGCTCCGGCTGACCTCATCGCCGAACTGATCGAACGTGCCACCGGCAGGCGCTACGGCGAATTCGTCTCGAGCGAAGTGTTGAAACCGCTCGGCGCGCTCGGCGGCGAGGTCTGGCTCGACCGGCCCGATGGCCTTGCCCATTCGGGTTGCTGCATGACGCTGCCCGCCGAGACCTTCCTGCGCCTCGCAGTGCTGCTCCTCGACGACGGTGTCTGGGAGGGCGTACGTCTCCTTCCCGAAGGCTACGTCGCGCAGATGAGCCGGGGCACCGAGCAGAACCCGCATTTCGGTCTCGGCGTCTGGATCGGCGAGCCCTATGCCCAGCGGCGCGGCTTCGGCGCTCCGGGACAGCCGGGTCCGATGGTGCTCCATTCCGAGCCTTACCTCGATCCAGACCTCTTCCTGTTCGACGGCAACTCGAACCAGATCGTCCAGATCTCGCCCGCCAACCGCCTGATCGTGCTGCGCATGGGTGCGACTCCGCCGCGCCCGGGGCCAGACCATCCGGCGGAATGGGACAACAGCTATCTCGTCAACACGCTGATCCGAGGGCTGAAGCCGCTCGGCAAGGAATGATTGCCGCGCCGGTCGGTCCCTCCCCCCCGCCAACCGGCGCGCAGAGCGACAATCTCAATCTATATGTTAAGGGAGGATATACCTTGGAACAGTCCGTATCGAGAAGAACACTGCTGGCAGCGGCCCCGCTCGCCGCATCGCTGGCTGCGGCCCCCGGCCTTGCCCGCGCAGCACCGGGCGCATCGACAAAGCCATCGCTACGACCAGAGGAAGTGGCCGAACGCCTCACCGATCCGGCGACGCGCGCCAAGGTGCAGGCCCGCGTGCGCGGCTCGTGCGGGACCGAGACCGTCCCGGTGTTTTACCGCCTCGACATCTACGGCTTTGCCGGGAACGGCAACCTGATCCCGTTCTTCACGATGAACCATCTCTCGATCAACGAATGGACGCCGCGCGAGGACAACCAGTACGAGGCGCGCACGTTCGAATGCGGCGCCTACTGCAAGTTCGGCACCGACGAACCGCTCGAGGAATGGATCAACCCGATCACTGGCGAGCTGCGCAAGGTCTGGCAGTTCCTCGGAGGGCCTTTCACCGTCACAACCGGCCCTGACGGGATTGTTGCCAAGGGCGCGGAACTGACGCCCAAACCCGCCACGATGGAAGCCTTTGGCGGCACCTTCTTCCTCAATGCCGCGGCCGACATGGCCATCCCCAACCCGATCTCCCAAGAGAAATACCCCAGGCTGTGGAGCGGGCCGATGTCCTATTGGGACACGCTCTCGACCGTCATGACCGGGATCGACGACGCCTTCGACGAAGCGCGCGACAACGTGCCTGCGGTCTACCAGTTCCAGAACATGGCGAGCTGGCATCCCTGGCTGGGCATGGGCGATCACCCCGGACGCACGGTCGGGCGCTCCGTCGGGGCTAAGCTATCGTCGCTCGACGAGATTCCGGGGCCTGCGCGCGCTTCGCTGGAAAAGCTCACCCCGCAGATCTTCGACCGCGAGAGCTGGACCACGCGGCGCATGGACGTGCCCGAATACCTGCGCTCGCTTGAGGGCTGATCCGAAGGCGCGCCCCGCTTGAGCAGGCCGCGCCTCTAATTCGTGCTCAGGCGTCCCACAGCGGGGCCAGCAATGCCGCCGGGTCCTCGAGCACCTCGGGACGGCGCGCGCGGGTCGCCTCGATCCATGCCGGGGGGAATTGCTGCCAGCTTGCATTGTGTCCGCCAACGCCGATGGCGGTGAGGTGTCCGGCGCGCGCGCGCATGTTCAGCCAGGGACGCCACGAACACACGTTGGTGAACGAGACCTGCACCGGAACGCGCGTCGCGCCGGGAGCTTCCATCGCCGCCTTGCTGGCATGGAAGGTATTGCTCTCCGAATAGCGGAAGGGCTTGTCAGCGCCGGGCACTGCCATCGCCGTGCGCGAACGCTCGGTCACCCAGACATCGTCGCCGCGCACGTCGAAGGGCAGCACCTCGTGCTCCATCGTCAGACCCGGTATCTCGCGCTCGAGGTGCAGCGAGAGGTCGGTGCCGATGCGCAGCTTCGAAGGGGGATAGCCGCCTTGCGGCACCGTCACGCTCTCTCCGGTATAAGGGTTCGTGTAAGTGTCGAGCGCCTTTCCGGTCTCGGCATCGGTGAACCAGGCGATCTCGGCATTGTAGACTTCCCAGGCACCGTCGCTCGCCTGCCTAAAGCGCGAGAACACAGCCGAGACTACCGCGAAGAGCGGGTCCATGCGGTCCTCGATCACGCCATAGTAACGCGCCGAAACCCAGCTCATCACGAGGTTCTCGTCGAGCGCGCCGCGCAGCAGCATGAAGGCACGCTGGCGGCCCGCGATGCTATCGAGCTCGAGCGGCTGTCCGCTGCCCCGGCTGCCTGACCCATCGCCCGCACTGGCAGCGCTCCCCCGCGTCGCCGCCAACATCGCTGCCGACGCTATCCCCGTCCCGATCAGTCCACGCCTGTCGATCTGCATTTCCACCGCTCCCTGCTCTCGGATCGTGGCAGCATCGGCACGGTTTGACGAGTGATAACATGGTATCGCAGCCCTATCCGCCAAGCGGCCAGCGAGGTCTTGCAGCAACGCCGCAAAACAGCACCCGAACGCAATCGACCTTGATTGTAACGACCGTTTGATACATTAGCGCAGGCGAATTCGCAGGCGCGCGAAAGGCGCCCTTGATGCGCATACCAAGACACGAGGAACCGCAGATGAGCAGCTATACCCCGCCGATCGAGGACATGAAGTTCCTGCTGGGCAGCGTTCTCGACTACGATGCGCGCATCGCCGCTCTACCCGACTGGGACGAGGTAACCGCCGAATTCGCCGGCGAAGTACTCAATGAGGCCGGCCGCTTTGCCGCCGACAAGCTCGCCCCGCTCAACCTGCCGGGCGACGAACAAGGCGCCAGCCTTGCCGACGGCCTCGTCACCACGCCCACTGGCTTCCCCGAGGCCTACCATGCCTATGTCGAGGCCGGCTGGGCCAGCCTCTCGGGCAGTCCCGAATATGACGGTCAGGGCCTGCCGCGCACGCTGCAGATCCTGCT